>NZ_JBQSWU010000041.1:0-21424 GCF_052377485.1 Glutamicibacter sp. AOP38-B1-38
GGTTTGGGGCGGTGTTCACCAACTGTGGATTAGTGGAGCCCTGCACGGTTAAGTTCCTGTGGATAACGTCAATAAATCTCTGTGACCTGTAGCGATAGAAGGTTGACTGGCGCGGCAAGGCGAGTGCTATCCATGCGCAAACTGCTGGCCCGTGGGCTTGATATTCAGGGGACCGTGAATCGTGCGCTGAATTCAAAAGAGTTTTTGGCAAGCAAAAAGGGAGAAAATCTGCGAAAGATTTTCTCCCTTTATCCGAGCCCCCTGCCGGAATCGATCCGGCGACCTCGTTCTTACCAAGAACGCGCTCTACCACTGAGCTAAGGGGGCAACAGGTAAATACTTTACACACAAATTTTGAGTTTTCAAAATCAGGCGCTGCTTAGTGCTTGACCTCACAAAATCCGTGCTCAGTAGGGGGTTCTGCGTAATCGCGGGAGGTTGATGCAATGTCGAGCGGAAGTGGGGTGCCTGGCGAGCGAGGTCGCTTGGCGCCTTGGGCAAGTGAGTGGAATTGACCGCAAGTGGCTCGGTGCGGAAAGGTGCGGGCGGGCCGTTGGGAAGGCCAGTCCTGAGTGAGTAGCGTCACGGGCGGGGTTTTTCTTCAGGGGGGCTCAAGGTGCGCGTTCTAGGAATGCGAATAACGTATTTCACTTGGGAATTTAGGGAAATTTAGGGCTGGGTTCAGATGGGGTTTGTCCGATTTTTCTTTGCTGGGAAATCCGTGTAGAGTATTTACTCGTTGCCCCCTTAGCTCAGTGGTAGAGCGCGTTCTTGGTAAGAACGAGGTCGCCGGATCGATTCCGGCAGGGGGCTCTGAGTGGGAAGTCGTCTTGGCTTCTACAGGATGATTTCCCACTTGTGGCGGCGTAGCTCAGCTGGTTAGAGCGCACGACTCATAATCGTGAGGTCCCGGGATCGAGTCCCGGCGCCGCTACCGACAAAAGCCTCGAAAACTCACTGAGTTTTCGAGGCTTTCTTCGTTTCTAAGGCTTGTCGATATTGCCAGTCGAGTTCCTCTTCGAGGATTTCAGAGCTAACTTGCGGACCTGCTCGAGCAAATCTTCATCAAATGGTTCACCGGTTTCCGGGTCACCGGCATTCGCATCGTGGCCATGCACCGCGGTGTGGAGCCGTTGCATCTGGAAGTCAAGTTTTTCGGCGGCGTTGGCCGCGTCCGTAAGTTCTTCGACCAGATGGCTCGGCACGGAGCCTTCGTATTTGTAGAAAATCTTGTGTTCTAAACTGGCCCAGAAATCTTGGGCGATGGTGCGAATCTGCACCTCGACGATCACCGGAACTGGCCCCTCCGACAGGAACACCGGAATCTCCAGGATTAAGTGCAGGCTTTTATAGCCGTTTGCTTTCGGGTTTTTGATGTAATCCTTGACCTGAAGCACCTTCAGATCGTTTTGCGAAGTGAGCGTATTGAGGATCTTGTAGGTGTCCTTGATGAAACTGCAGGTGATCCGAATTCCGGCGATATCGGTAATGTTTGCGCGAATCGAGGGGAGGGCAGGATCGATGCCGCGCTTGACTACTTTTCGAAGAATGCTCTCCGGTGATTTCACGCGTGAAGTGACATGCTCGATCGGGTTGTACTTGTGCAAATACAAGAATTCCTCGCGCAGGATCGAAACCTTGGTCAGTACTTCGTCCGCCGCGAAGCGGTATTCCATCATGAACTTCGGAAGCGACTGCCGCAGGGAAAGCGCGAAGTCATAGGCAAGCGGCCCGTCACCGCCAGCGGAATTGCTGATCGGAGTAGGTAGGACTGCGTGGTGATCATCTGAATGGGGAGAAATTTCGGCCACCTCTGGATAAAGTAGTAGGCCCGAGGGCCTACCAATATTTCGTCAACTTCTTCCACACTAATCCTGTCCACTAAGAATTAGGCATGAACAAGATACATGTTGTTAGTGCATTGTCGCGGTGTTTAACGCTCTAACGTTGTGTGCAGGACTTTTGAAAGGGTCGGATGATTCTCGAACGTGAAAACCGGCAGCTCTGCCACGGAATTAGTTTTTCGCAAAATGAGCCAGATCCAATGTTGCGCCTGCGCCGTGGCGATGACTGGATCAATGAACCGCTTCGTGAGAACCGATCGATCACGCTGAGCGTGGGGGAGACGAAGTTCTGTCTGGGATATGTGAGCATGCGTGCCGATGGTTCACGCAGCCTGCATCCCTGCCCGAAGCTCAAGGGACTGAACACCGGCACGCAATGCGATGGCTGCCGTCGTTTGGACCAAAGCAAATTTATGCACCAGTTCCACAAGACCGGCGAAGCGCCCGAGGGGCTGCGCAAATACCTGGAGCAACCGCATTTCCTGTACGTCGCAAGCTTCGCTCAAGGTGCTACCAAGGTCGGAACCACCTCGGTGCAGAGCAAGTGGACGCGACTGGCGCAGCAGGGGGCGGTAGCCGCACGCTACGTCGCACGGGCGGCAGACGGTGCAGCGATCCGCGTATTGGAGGACCTTGTCACCGAGCATGTGGGTCTGAAGCAGCAGATTCGGCAAAAATCCAAGGTTAAAGGGCTGACCTCGTGGGAAATGGATGCCGCGAGTTTGGACGCTGCCAATGCATCGGCCGCGCGGCGCACGCAGTCCTTCCTCGAATCGCAGGGGGAGCTGTCGGCCTATGGCGTGGAATTGTTGGATCAGCGTTGGGAGCAGCCCGCATTTGCGCGTGAGGTAATCCGCGCATGGGATGCCAAGTCCCTCCATCCATGGGCGGGAGCGGTTCCGGGAAGCGAACTGAATCTGCGCATTCGCGGGGTGCTTGGCCAGGTGATTCTCGTGGACAGCGGCGCGGAGACGACTTTAAGATTGCTCGATGCCGCGGAACTGAAGACCCGCGTGGTGAGCGTGAAAGAGCAGCGCGGTGAGTTCTTCGAGGAACAATCTCCATTGTTCTGAGTTTCACGCGCAATTTCGTTTCGCGCTGGGCACCGTGGCGCGCACTGTCAACTAAACTGGATGCCATGACCAACACTCCATGGGAAGCGGCCTCTCCGCGTTACAAGAAGCTTGTGTTCACCGCCATGGGTGTAATGGGCTTTGGGATTATCTTGGCGATCATCGGTGCGAACATTCCTTCGCTGCCGCTGGTCTACACCGCGATCTGCATTATGGTCCTTGGCATGCTGTGCCATATTGTGGCGCTGGCCGTCCGCGCCCGGGATACCCGCAACTGGCGCATCGCCAATGGACTGGCGACCCCGCGCGCCAAGAAGCAGAAGTAACAGAGCCACCAAAGGCTACTTAGCAACTCACAACGTGCAGGAGAACTAATGGGTATCAACCCTGACCTCGTGGGGCGAATTTACCCCGCCGGTGCGTCCTACCAGGTAGGACGCGAAAAGATTCGTGAATTCGCCACCGCGACCAAGGCAAGCTCGCCGGCGCATTTCCAGGTGAGCGCGGCCCGCGATCTGGGGTATGCGGATCTGGTTGCCCCGCCAACCTTCGCCATCATTATCGCCCAGCGTGCCGATGCCCAGCTCATCGCCGATCCGGCCTCGGGAATCGATTTCTCCCGCGTGGTGCATGCCGATCAGCGGTTCACCCACCACCGCCCGATCGTTGCCGGCGACGAATTGCTCGCCGAGCTCTACGTGGACCAGGTGCGCGAAATGGGTGCCGGAGCGATGATCACCACCCGATCGGAAATCACCACCGTGGACGGCGAGAAGGTCGCCACCACCACTTCATCGCTACTGGTACGAGCAGAGGACTAGGCCATGATCGAATTCTCCACCCTGGAAAAGGGCCAAGTCATCGGTTCGAAGACGGTGAGCGTGAACCGCGGGGATCTGGTGCGCTATGCCGGCGCCTCGGGGGACTTCAACCCGATCCACTACAACGAGCGCTTCGCCAAGGAAGTTGGGCTCGACTCGGTGATCGCCCACGGCATGTTCACCATGGGTTCGGTCATCGAGCTGGTCAGCGCGTGGGTGGGTAACCCCGGAGCGATCCTGGACTACCAGACCCGCTTCACCAAGCCGGTCATCGTCGATGACCCGGCCGGGAGCAACCCGGGCGACGCGGCGGGCACCGCCATCGACATCGAAGGCAAGATCGGCGCGCTGGATGCCGAAGCCCGCACCGCGCGCGTGGACTTGACCGTATCGGCCAACGGAACCAAGGTGCTGATGAAGTGCCAGGCCGTGGTGCAGCTCTGAACAAGCACCCGGTAGGCGAAGCGCCCGGAGCGGTCATCGCCTGGCGCAATTCGCTGATGGCGGCCTACCTGGCCAGCGGCCTGCTGATCTCGGCCTTGGTTTCCCGGCTGCCGGCGGTGCGCGACGCGCTGGCGCTGGATCACGCGAACGTCGGCTTGCTGCTGCTCTGCCTCAGCGCCGGCTCCTTCCTGTCGGTAGCCCTCTCGGGGCAGGCCGTCCTGCGCGCCGGTGCCACCAACGTCATGCGCGTCGCGGCGAGCGTGGCAGGCAGCTCGCTGCTGCTGGTCGGGGTCAGCTCCGGGGCGCTGGGCTCCACCTGGCTGACCGGCGTATTTCTCTTCACCCAGGGGCTGGGGACCGCCGCGTGGAATGTGGCCTCCAATGTGCAGGGCGCGGCCATGGAGCGGGCCCTGGGCAAAAGCATCATGCCCGCGCTGCACGGATTCTTCTCCATCGGCACCGTGCTCGGCGCCGGTGTCGGTGCCGCCTCGGCCGCGCTGGCACTGCCGGTGCAATACCACTACGGCGCGATGGGCCTGCTCATCGTGGGCATGGTGCTCTACAGCGCACGGTTCTTCGGCGAGGACTTCGCCAGGACCCCGCGCACGCACTCCGGGCCTTCGCTGAAGGCGGCCTGGCGGGAACCGCGCACGGTGCTGCTCGGCGTGCTGGTGCTGGGCATGGCCCTGGCCGAAGGAGCCGCCGGCGACTGGGTGGCCCTCGCCCTGGCCGACGGCTACCAGAGCAGCGCGGCGGTGGGCGCCATCGGCTACGGGGTGTTCGTGAGCACGATGACCTTGACCCGGCTGCTCTCCGGGGATCTGATCCTCCGGCTGGGCCGGGTGCGCATGATCCAGGCCAGCGCGATCGCCGCCCTGGCCGGCGTGCTGCTCTTCGCCTTCGGCGGCAGCCTGCCGCTGGCCTTTATCGGCTTGGCCGTGTGGGGGATGGGCGTCGCACTGACCTTCCCGCTGGCGATGAGCGCCGCCTCCGCGGATCCGCTGCATGCGGCTACCCGCGTCTCGGTGGTCTCCACCATCGGCTACGGCGCCTTTCTGGGCGGCCCGCCGCTGCTGGGGCTGCTGGCCGGGGCGATCGGGCTGCTGCCGGCGCTGGGCAGCATCTCGATTCTGGTGGTGCTGGCCTTCTGCCTTTCGGCCAATATGGCGGGGTACCGCCAGGCCGAAGACCACTAGCACACGTAATTATCCGAAAGTAGGAGCATGCTGAAGAATTTGACGACATCGCAGGTCGGCGGCCCGGCCCAGTCGCTGGTGGTCGCCACCACCGAGGACGAGCTGGTCGCGGCCCTCGCGGCGGCCGACGCCGCCGGGGAACGCGTGCTGCTCGTCGGCGGCGGCTCGAACCTGGTCATTTCCGATGCGGGATTCCCCGGGACCGTCATCCAGATCGCCACCCGCGGGGTGCGCGTGGAAGAGCAGAGTTCGCACACCGCGCTGCTGCGCGTGGCCGCCGGGGAGAACTGGGACGCCGTGGTCGAATTCAGCCTCGCCCAGGAACTGAGCGGGCTGGAGGCGCTTTCGGGCATCCCGGGCTGCGCCGGGGCCACCCCGGTGCAAAATGTGGGGGCCTATGGTGCCGACGTTTCGCAGACCCTTCAATGGGCGCGGGTCTACGACCGGGAAACCGGCGAGCGGCTCACCCTGGACAAGGCGCAGCTGGCCTTCGGCTATCGCGATTCGCTGATCAAGCGCAGCTCGGAGAACGGTTCGCCGCGCTACGTGGTGCTGGAGGTAGGCTTCGCGCTGCGCCGCACGGAGGCCTCCGCGCCGATCCGCTATGCGGAATTGGCACGGCGGCTCGGCGTGGAAGCCGGACAGAGCGCGCCGGCCGCACAGGTGCGCCAGAGTGTGCTGGAGCTGCGGCGTTCCAAGGGCATGGTGTATGACCCGAACGATCCGGACTCGCACTCCACCGGCTCCTTCTTCACCAACCCGATTCTGCCCGCCGAGGTGCTGAAGCGGCTGCCGGAGGACGCACCGCACTACCCGGTGCCCGAGGCGGGCCTGGTGAAGCTCTCGGCGGCCTGGCTGATCGACCGGGCCGGCTTCGCCAAGGGTTTCGGGCTTCAAGGCACCGCAGGCTATGAGCTGGCCGGCGGGCGCGCGGCCCTATCCGCCAAGCACACCCTGGCGATCACGAACCAGGGCGGGGCCAGCGCCGCGGATCTGCTGGCCATCGCCCGGGCGGTGCGCGCCGGGGTCCACGAGCGTTTTGGGATCATGCTGGTCAACGAACCGCTGCTGATCGGCCTGGCCCTCTAGCGAGCGCAAAAAAGCCCCTTCGAACCGATGGTTCGAAGGGGCTTTGCCTTGTGCCTAGAGGCGGCCCTGGGCGATGGCCAGCATGCGGCGCAGCGGCTCCGCGGCGCCCCAGAGCAGCTGGTCGCCGACGGTGAAGGCGGAGATGTACTGCGGGCCCATTTCCAGCTTGCGGATGCGGCCCACCGGAATGTCCAGGGTGCCCGAGGCGGCGACCGGGGTCAGCGCGTCGACGGTGGCTTCCTTGGTGTTGGGCACGACCTTGGCCCACTCGTTGTCGGAGTCCAGCAGCGATTCGATCTCGGAGACCGAAAGATCTTCCTTCAGCTTCAGGGTCAGCGCCTGCGAGTGCGAGCGCATCGCGCCGATGCGCACGCACAGCCCGTCCACCGCCACATGCCGTTCGCCGCTGGTCTGCAGGATCTTATTGGTCTCGACCCCGGCCTTCCACTCTTCCTTGGACTGCCCGTTGCCCAGGTCCGCGTCGATCCACGGGATCAGCGAGCCGGCCAGCGGCACGCCGAACTGGGTGGCGTCCAGCCCACCGCGCTGCGCGGCCAGCACCTTGCGGTCGATCTCCAGGATCGCGGAGGCCGGGTCGTCCAGTTCGGAGGCGACGTGGGAGTTGATGTCGCCGAACTGGGTGAGCAGTTCGCGCATATGGCGGGCGCCGCCGCCGGAGGCGGCCTGGTAGGTCATCGAGGTGCCCCATTCGACCAGGTTGTTCTTGAACAGCCCGCCCAGGCCCATGAGCATGCACGAGACGGTGCAGTTGCCGCCGACGAAGTCCTTGACCCCGGCGACCAGGGAATGGTCGATCACGCTGCGGTTGACCGGGTCGAGCACGATCACCGAGTCCTCGTTCATGCGCAGCGTGGAAGCCGCGTCGATCCAGAGCCCGTCCCAGCCGGACCTGCGCAATTCGCTGTGGACCTTCGAGGTGTAGTCCCCGCCCTGCGCGGTGACGATAATGGGCAGCTTGGCCAGGGTTTCAAGATCGTAGGCGTCCTGCAGCGCCCCGGCTCCTGCGGCGAAGGCCGGGGCGGCGCCGCCGGCGTTCGAGGTTGAGAAAAAGACCGGGTCGAGGTGCGCAAAATCGCCTTCGTCGAGCATGCGCTGCATCAGCACGGAGCCAACCATGCCGCGGTAACCAACAAATCCAACAGATGAAGTCATATCTCCATGGTAGGGGGAGTGGTCAATCTGCACCGGGTTCGTTACAGCAGTTAAAGCAGAATCACACCCGAGGCCCAGCAGGGCTCGAGTGTGATTCGTGGAAGCCGAAGAGTTACTTTTCCTCCAGCAGCTTCTTGCGATTGTTGATCGCCCACATCGCGCCGAAGATGAACAGCTGGGTGGGGACCAGCAGCATGATCAGCCCGAAGACCTTATTTCCGCTGAGCACCATGAAGAAGCCCAGGGCCGCCACCACCAGGGCCAGCAGGGGGAAGAGCATGTAGCCGAGGATGAACAGCGCCTCGGGGTGGGCCTTGAGCTCGCCAAGATATTTTTTCACGTCGGTCAGTCCTTTTCGCGGATCCAGGATTCGAAGCGGTAGCCGATACCGCTCTTTGAGCTATGCCATGCCTCGGCCGGGTCGGCCGCGGAGAGCTTAAAATCTTCCGGGAGCGCTGGGGCCGTGGTATCCCCGGCCGGGCTCAAATCAAGCCGGGTGATCACCGCAACATCGAGCAGCTCAAGGGCCGCGGCGTAGAGCTGTCCGCCGCCGATGATCCAGATCTCTTCGCCGCCCGGGCTCTGCCGGGCGATATCCAGCGCCTCGCGCAGGCCGCCGGCCGGGATGCCGCCGTCGGCGCGGAGCTGATCCTGATTGCGGGAGGTCAGCACGATATTGCTGCGCCCGGGCAGGGGGCGGAACTTGGCCGGGAAGGTTTCCCAGGTGTTGCGCCCCATGATCACCGGGTGCCCGGCAGTGACGGCCTTGAAATGGGCCAGATCCTCGGGTACATGCCAGGGCATGGAACCGGCGGCGCCGATGATCGAGTTGGCGCCCTGCGCCCAGATTGCGCCGATCAGCGGTTGCTGGCCGGTGGCGTGGCGTGGACTCATACGGCCACGGCCCCCTTGATGGTCGGGTGGTGCTGGTAGTCCTTGAGCACAAAATCTTCCAGCGTGTAGTCGAAGAGCGAGGCCGGCTTGGAAGCGAATTCGAGCTTCGGGTAGGGGTAGGGCTCGCGGCGCAGCTGCTCGCGGACCTGTTCCAGATGGTTGGTGTAGATGTGGGTGTCGCCGCCGGTCCAGATGAATTCGCCCGGCTGAAGATCAAGCTGCTGGGCGACCATCAGGGTCAGCAGCGCGTAGGAAGCGATGTTGAAGGGAACGCCGAGGAACATGTCGGCGCTGCGCTGGTAGAGCTGGCAGGAGAGCTTGCCCTCGGCGACGTAGAACTGGAAGAACACGTGGCAGGGCGGCAAGGCCATCTGCTGGATTTCGGCCACATTCCAGGCCGAGACGAGGTGCCGGCGCGAATCGGGGTTACTGCGCAGGGAATCCATGACCTGGGAGATCTGGTCGATATGCGCACCGTCCGGGGTCGGCCAGCTGCGCCACTGCACCCCGTAGACCGGGCCGAGCTCGCCGTCTTCATCGGCCCATTCGTTCCAGATGCGCACGCCCTGATCCTGCAGCCACTTCACATTGGATTCGCCGCGCAAAAACCAGAGCAGTTCCGCGGCAACCGACTTAAAATGCACCCGTTTGGTGGTGATCAGCGGGAAGGATTCGCTCAGGTCGAAGCGCAGCTGGCGGCCGAAAACGGAGCGCGTGCCGGTGCCGGTGCGGTCCTCTTTCGCGGCGCCATTGGCGAGCACGTCGGCCAGCAGGTCTTCATATGGTGTGGCGATAGTCTGTGGAGTCACCGTTCCATCCTAGCTTTCCATGGCCGGATCGCGCTAAAAGCGGTGCCGGCTCAGGCGAGCATATCGTGGTACTCCGGGTAGCGGGAGAGATAATCCTGCACATAGCTGCATTCGGGGACGATTTTTGCTCCCTCGGCGCGCAGCTCATCGAGCACCATGGTCACCAGCGCGCGGGCGTAGCCGCGGCGGCCGAACTCCTCGTTCACGATCGTATGCTGCAAGGTCACCAGCTGCTCCTCGCGGTGGTAGCCGATGAAGCCGATGAAGGTGGAACCGTGCCATAGCGAGTAGCGCCCGCGCCCCGTGTCGTGATCCATGCGCAAGCCCTGATGCACAATTTTCTGCACCGGGTGTTCTGGCTGTTGGGCAGTCATGGCGGTTGCCTCCTCGATGGTGACTTCTCTCACCTCTAGTCATAGTCGCATTTGGGGATAGATGCAACGACCGTGCACGAGTTAGTCGTGATAGGGCGCGTGGATCTCCACGGACACGAACTGATGCTTCGCACCGATGGCCTGCTGGGCCACGATCACCCCGCCCGGATCCAGGAAGGGATCCTGGGCCGGCAGCACCGCGGCGACCTTCGCCGAAACCCGGGAGCGCAAGACCTCGATGATCAGCGGGAGCACCGGGCGGTGCGTGCAGATCACCTGCGAACGCGACTTGGCCACGAGCTTCTCGATGGCGCGTTGGGCCTTGTGCGGCTTGCGCTTGGCCTCATGCTCGGTGATGGAGCGGATGGTTTTCAGCTTCAGCGAATGCTGGACCAGGTACGGGGTCACCGTTTGCACGCAGCGCGTCCACGGCGAGGACGCCACATTTCCCGGTTGCCAGGCGTCGAGCATGCGCGCCACCGCTTGGGCCTGCCGGCGGCCGGTGGCCGCCAGCGGGCGTTCGCCCTCGGCGCGTGTCCACTTGCCGCGCGGCTTGGCCTTGGCGTGGCGCAGGATGATGAAGGCCAGGCTCTCCAGACGCTGCTTCTGGTGGGCCTTGCGCAGATCCTCGAGCGGGGCCAGATCCGAGGGGTTGGTCAGCAGGGCCGCGGCCTCGGCCGCCGTCACCCAGCGCAGCTCATCGCATTCGACGCCGTCGGGCACCGCTTGCAGCGCGGGGTCCACCTTGGCCGCCCAGTAGTAGACGACCTTGGTTTTGCCCTTGACCGAATAGGCGGTGGCCGCCAGCGGGATGCCGAGGCTCAGGCGCAGGCCGACCTCTTCGCGCAGCTCGCGGATGGCGCATTCGGGGATCGATTCGCCGGAGTCGAGCTTGCCCTTGGGCCAGGACCAATCGTCATAGCGCGGACGGTGGATCAGCAGCACGTGCAGCTCGCCGCCGCGCAGCTGCCAGGGGATCGCCCCGGCGGCGACCACGTCGAATTCGCCCAGGCGGATCTCTTCGGCATCGCTGGAGCGCTGCAGTTCGCACAGCTGCAGGCGTGAATGCTGGGACTGGGTGGCGGTCACTAGCTGTGCAATCCGCTCTGCCGGCGCCGGGTGTGCTCTTCGGTGAGCCAGAACTGGATATCGGTGAGCGCCTTGCCCTCGGCATCCTGGTGGTGGCGGGTCCACGCGCCATCGGAGCCCAGATGCCAGCCCATGGTCGAATCGTCCATATAGCGCCCCAGCAGGTCGGTCATGGAGTCGATGTCCTCCTGATTGCGCAGCGAAACCAGGGCTTCCACGCGGCGGTCCAGGTTCCGGTGCATCATATCGGCGCTGCCGATGTAGACCAGCGGGTCCCCGGCATTGCCGAAGAGGAACACGCGGCTGTGCTCCAGGAAGCGGCCGAGGATGGAGCGGACGCGGATGTTCTCGCTCAGGCCCGGCAGCTGCGGGCGCAGCGCGCAAATGCCGCGCACGATCACATCCACCTTCACTCCGGCCTGGCTGGCCCGGTACAGGGCATCGATAATGGCCTCGTCGACCATCGAGTTCACCTTGATGCACACGTAGGCCGCGACCCCGTTTTGCGCGTTGGCGATTTCCTTCTCGATCAGCTCCAGCAGCCCGGTGCGCACCGTGCGCGGGGCCACCAGCAGCCGGTGGTAGGTGGAGCGCGGCGCGTAGCCCGAGAGCTGGTTGAACAGCCGGGAAACATCTTCACCAACGGCTTCGTCGCAGGTCAGCAGCCCGAAGTCTTCGTAGTAACGGGCGGTGCGCGGGTGGTAGTTGCCGGTGCCGATATGGCAGTAGCGGCGCAGCTTGTCCCCTTCCTTGCGCACCACCAGGGAGAGCTTCGAATGGGTTTTCAGGCCCACGATGCCGTAGACCACGTGCACCCCGGCCTGCTCCAGCTTGCGCGCCCAGGTGATATTCGCCTGCTCGTCGAAGCGCGCCTTGATCTCCACCAGCGCGAGGACCTGCTTGCCGGCCTCGGCCGCGTCGATCAGCGCGTCGACGATCGGGGAGTCGCCACTGGTGCGGTACAGGGTCTGCTTGATGGCCATGACCTTCGGGTCCGCGGCCGCCTGCTCCAGGAACGCCTGCACGGAGGTGGAGAAGGAATCGTAGGGGTGATGCAGCAGGATGTCGCGCCGGCGCACCGCGCCGAAGACATTCGCGGCCTTCGCGGTCTCCGATTCATTCAGGAACCGGGAGGTGTGGCCCACATGCTTGGTGTAGTGCAGTTCGGCGCGGTCCAGCGCGGCGATCACGCCCAGCCCGCGCAGATCCAGCGGGGCGGGCAGCCGGAAGACCTCGTCTTCCTCGATATTCAGCTCGCGCACCAGCAGCTCGAGCACCTGCGGGTCAATATCGTCGGCGACCTCCAGGCGCACCGGCGGGCCGAAGCGGCGGCGCAGCAATTCCTTCTCCAGGGCCTGGAGCAGGTTCTCCGCGTCGTCCTCCTCGACCTCGAGATCCTCATTGCGGGTGACGCGGAAGAAGTGGTGCTCGACGATTTCCATGCCCGGGAACAACAGGTCCAGGTGCACGGCGATCAGCGCCTCGAGCGGGATGAACCGGGCGGTGCGCTGCGAGGAGTGCGCCGCCTTGGCGCCGTCGATGCCGACCAGCCGGGCGATGGTATCGGGCACCTTGAGCCGGGCGAAGAGCTCC
This sequence comes from Glutamicibacter sp. AOP38-B1-38, assembly GCF_052377485.1. Classification (NCBI taxonomy): domain Bacteria; kingdom Bacillati; phylum Actinomycetota; class Actinomycetes; order Micrococcales; family Micrococcaceae; genus Glutamicibacter; species Glutamicibacter sp. AOP38-B1-38. The sequence continues at coordinate 12,400 of NZ_JBQSWU010000041.1, forward strand.
TTGCCGGTCAGCGGGTTGCGGACCACCACCGCGAGGTTCAGGGACAGCCCGGAGATGTAGGGGAAGGGATGCGCCGGGTCGACCGCCAGCGGGGTGAGCACCGGGAACACCTGGGAAACGAACCAGGCGGAGAGGTGCTGGCGCTCGGCGTCGCCGAGCTCATCCCAGCGGGTGATCCGGATGCCTTCCTCCGCGAGGGCCGGACGGACCTGCTCGGAGAAGACCAGGGCATGCCGGGTCTGCAGTTCGTGGGCGGAATTGAGCAGCAGTTCGAGCTGATCGACCGGGTTCATCCCGTTGGCTGCGGGCACGGCCAGGCCGGTGGCGATGCGGCGCTTGAGTCCGGCCACGCGCACCATGAAGAACTCGTCGAGGTTCGAACCGAAAATTGAGAGGAAGTTCACCCGCTCCAGCAGCGGGAGCTCCTTGTCCTCGGCGAGTTCCAGCACGCGAGCGTTGAAGTGCAGCCAGGACAACTCCCGATCCAGGAATCGTTCGTTGTTGAATCCACCCTCGGGATGCCGGGCCGGCGATTTGATGGCCGGCTCGATGCGGTCTTCGTTCATCTTCGACGCTGGCACATCACGTAACTGTGAGGCCGGCTGCTTCGGGGTGGTAGTCATCTACTGAACTCGCTTCTTTCTGCAAGTGGAAACCTAGTTGCACCTCATTGCGCTGGCCAGAGGCTCTGCTCTGCCCGGTACCCTACGATTCTATCGGCTGCGGGCCGTACATGATGTCGGTGTCCCAGAGTGTGAAGCCCAGCGAACGGTACAGGCTGACCGCCGCCTGGTTCTCGGCGTCAACGTACAGCAAGACGGCGCCCACTCCCATTTCCAGCAGGTAGTTCACGCCGAGGGCGGTGAGCACGCGGCCCAGGCCCAGGCCCTGGGCTTCGGGGACCACGCCGACCACGTAGACCTCGCCCAGCGGGCGGACCGAATCCCCGGTGGCCGGGTGGATCTTGGTCCAGTGGAAGGCGATGACCTGCTCCGCGGCGTCGAAAGCCAAGAAGAAGCCCGCAGGATCAAACCAGGATTCGGCCATGCGCGAGTCCAAATCAGCCAGCGTGAGCGAACCCTGCTCCGGATGGTCCGCGAATGCCGCCGCGTTGGCGGCCAACCAGGCCGGCTCGTCCTCGCCCACCCGGAAGGTGCGGACGTTGCTGCCGCGGTCCAGCTGCGGAACTTCCAGCGCTTCGGGGCTTTCGCGGCGCAGCTTATGGAGTTCGCGCACGGTGGCCAGGCCGATTGCCTCGGCCAGCTTCTTGGCCGCGGGATGCCCGCCGTGGGCCCACGCCTGAATGCGGCTCAGTTCCAGCTCTTCGCCGAGGCGCTGCACGAGGGCCGAGGCGATGCCTTGCTGGCGATGCTGCGGGTGCACCACGAGTTCGACCACCCAGGAATCGGCCTGCGGATCACGCACCGCGGCCACCACGCCGACCAGCGTGGACTCTCCGGGGTCCGCCTGCTGCTCGGCGCGCAGCGAGAAGACCTTGTCCGAGAATTCCTCGGAGCCAAGGGCGACCAGGGTCTGGTCGCTCAGCGGCGGGTTGCCGTCGTGTTCCTGAGCTGCGGCGGCAAGCTTGCGTACCTCAGCAAGTTCGCGTTCTTCCAGCTCACCTTGTGTTTTCTCGATGGACAAAGTAGTTTGTGGCAGTTCGCTCATACCTTCACCTTAGCCGGTGATTCCGTGCAGCTACCAGTGGCGGGAGAAACTTAAACTTCGGTGTAGAAGCGGTAGCCGACATTTCGCACGGTGCCGATCAGCTGTTCATGATCGGTGCCGAGTTTGGCGCGCAAGCGACGGACGTGAACGTCGACGGTGCGGGTACCGCCGTAGTAGTCGTAGCCCCACACTTCGTGGAGCAGCTGCTCGCGGGTGAAGACGCGTCCGGGGAACTGCGAGAGGTACTTGAGCAGCTCAAATTCCTTGTAGGTCAGATCCAGCATGCGGCGATCGATGCGCGCGGTGTAGCTCAGCTCATCGATGGTCAGCCCGGAGGTATTCTCCTGGACCACCACCTCCGGTGCGGCCGAAAGGATCAGCCGGATCCGGGCCTCGAGCTCCCCGGGGACCGCGGTAGGCAAAATGAAGTCGGAGGCATGCCAAGCGGAATTCAGAACGCCCAGGCCACCCTCGCCAATGACCAGCAACAACGGTAAATTGACGGTAGAGTGGATGGTTTGCGCCAGGGCTCGCGCGGCAATCAGCTCGGTGCGCGCGTCGAGAATGACCGCTTCGGCGTCGCCGATTTGGCTCAGCGCCTCGGTGTTGGCCGGCAAGCAGCGGTTCTCGTGAAGCAGCAGTTCCAGCGCCGGAAGCACCTCGGCACCGGTGCTTGCATTATTACTCAGGAGCAGTAGGTGCGCCATGATGGAGTTCCTCCTGCCAGTGGTGTGCGAAAAAATCTTTTTTACGTGTCACAGTATAAAGAAAGAATCACTCAAAGTGCGCATGTGAACGAGCAAGTGCCCGGACTATTACCGATGGGAAATTTAGTTTGCGAATCAAGGTACTGATTAGTGGGCTGCTCGCCGCGGCCCTGTTGGCTGGCGCCGCCAGCCTCAGTTCGCTGAACTTTGCGATGGCGGCGGTCGCCGTGGTGCTGCAGCTAGTTTTTGCCTATACCTGGCCGCGGATGACGCGTTCGGAGACTCCCTGGACGATCAGCATCATCCTCGCGATCGCCGCCCTGGCCTCCACCGCGGCGACGCTCTTCATGCCGGGGGCCACGCAGACCTCGCATAGCGTCGAGGTCATTGCCGCCGGGGTGCTGATGATTTTCATTACGCAGGTCATGCGCGGCTCCACCGCCGATGGGCGGCTAGCCGGAGTGGTTTCGGGGATCACCGGTTTGGCCATCGTGGCGCAAGGCTCGGGATGGGCCGCCATGGGCCTTGGCGAGGGGGCGCTGGGGGTCACCGTCTTCACTCTCATCGCGCTCGTTGGCGCCGGGGCGATCGCCATTACCCGGTTGCCGGACCGGATTACCTTCGTGCTGGCCCCCTTGATCGGCGGGGCGCTCGGGGCGGCGGCCAGCGCGTTGACCTTCGGTCCCACCTGGTACCAGGCGCTGACCATTGGGGTGCTGGCGGGGCTGCTGGTGGGCAGCCTGCGTGCGTTGGCCTTGTCCACCCGCAGCATCCGCACGCTCTCCGGTGTGCTCGCCCTGGCTAGCGGGATCCTGATCCTGGCCGGAGCGATGAGCTGGTACGTGATGGCCCTGCTGAGCTAATCACGAAATGTGATGCCTGCTTCGTCACGAGTGTCGGAAATACCGAAGTGCTCGGGCTAAGATGTAGGCATGAATGAAAATTACCTTGCACTCGAAATTTTCTTCCTCGCCTTGCTGACCATTGCAGGTCTGGGCATGGCCGGATTCGCCGGACTTGTAGTAAAGCGTCTCTTCAAGGGGCAGAAGTAGAAGCAGCGCACACAAAAACGTGTGCGCTGTTTCCATTTAACCGGGCAACTTAGGAGCAGCTAGTCTATGGCTTTTGACATTCCCACGGACCTCATGCCGGAACTTGTGCCCTTCTCGTGGCTCATCGGCAGCTGGGAAGGAAGCGGGCGTCTGGGCGAGGGGGAGGATGCGGACCCGCATTTTTGGCAGCAGGTCACCTTCCGCGAGGTCGGCGCCCCGTATCTGGAATACCGCAGCGAAGCATGGCTTACCGAAGCCGATGGCACCAAGCTGCGGATCCTGGCCGTAGAAAGTGGTTTCTGGTCGCTGGATCGCGAGCAGCAGGACGCAGACGCGGGGCCAGGAATGACCCCGGGAGAGATCATCCCGGCCTTGCGCTCGGCCGACGACGTGCAGCAGCTGCACACCGCAGAGGGCTTCAAAATTCAGGCGCAGATCATGCAGCCTGGCGGGATCAGCGAACTCTACTACGGGCTGATCGACGGTCCGCGGGTGCAGCTGGCCACTGAAGCATTGCTGCGCAGCAAGAATGCCAAGCAGTACGCCTCCTCGACCCGGATGTACGGGCTTGTCGGCGGAGATCTATTTTGGCGTTGGGACGTGTCCTTGGGCAATCAAGACCTCAAGGCTCATGCCTCAGCCGCGCTGAAACGTGTTACTACAGAGGCGATGGATTCCTGACATGAGCGAAAATCAATATCGTTCGGTGCTGCTGGATCGTGCGGCAGCTATCGAGGCATCCGGGGCAGATGCCGGTGTGGCAGCGCATTATGGCGCGCCCACCCGCGAGGCCCGCAAGCTTTTCCAAGGCCAGGCGATTGCCGACCTGAGCCACCTTGACGTGCTGGAACTGCGTGGCGAGGACCGGCAGAGTTGGTTGAACACGCTCAGCAGCCAGTCGATCACCGGGCTGAAGCCGGGGGCCTCCAGCCAGGCGCTGCTGCTTTCGGTTCAGGGGCGAATCGAGCACGAGATGAAGGTGCTCATCGACACCGATCGGGTGCTGCTGATCGTCGAGCAGGGCCGCGCCGAGCCGCTGCGGGAATTCCTCGAATCGATGCGGTTCATGCTGCGGGTGGAACTGAAAAACCTTTCGAGCACCCATGGCGTGCTCGGTGCGGTGCGCGAGATTCCCACCTGCAATGAGCTGGTGTGGCGCAATCCGTGGCCGCAGGTCAGCACCGGGGGATGGGCCTACTCGCGCGAGGACCACCCGGGTCTGGAGCGGCCGTGGTTCTTGCATATTGTTGAACTTGAGCGCTTGGAAGAAGCCGTCGGCGAGGAAGAACTTGCCGGGAGCATGGCGGTGGAGTCCCTGCGCATCGCCGCCTGGGAGCCGCGCTTCGGTTTTGAGAATGATGACAAGACCATCCCGCATGAACTGGATTGGCTGCGCACCGCCGTGCACATGGACAAAGGCTGCTACAAGGGGCAGGAAACCGTGGCCCGGGTGCACAACATCGGCCACCCGCCGCGCCGCCTGGTTTTCCTCGACCTCGACGGGTCGATGCACACCTTGCCGGCCGCCGGTTCGGAGATCAAGCTCGGTGAGCGCACCGTGGGCAAGCTGACCTCGGCCTCCCTGCACTTTGAAGCCGGACCGATTGCGTTGGGCGTGATCAAACGCAATGTGGACCCAGAGGCGGTGCTGAGCGTCGTGGACGGCGAGAGCGTCTACCCGGCCTCGCAGGAGGTCATCGTGGCCACGGACGCCGGACAGACCGCGGGCCGGTTCACCGGTTTCCTGCGGACCCCGCCCCCGGCCTGAGCAGCAAAACGCAACAGCGGTCCGGTACCTCCCGCGGGAGGTACCGGACCGCTGTTGTTTTGCCGGTGCGGAATTTAGCCGAAGAGGATCCGGGCCTCGTTGTAGCGGTCCATCGGAACCCGCTTGAGGTTGTTCAGCGCCGCGCGCAGCGGGACGCGGTTGACCTTGGTGCCGTGGATCGCGACCATGGTGCCCCAGGCCGAATCGGCCACCGAATTCACCGCGGCCATGCCAAGCCGCGTGGCCAGCACGCGGTCGAATGCGGTGGGCACTCCGCCGCGCTGGATGTGGCCCAGCACGGTGGCTCGGGTTTCGAGGCCGGTTTGCTCTTCGATCAGCGGGGCGAGCATTTCGCTGATTCCACCGAGCCGCGCCCGGCCGAAGGTATCCACCCCGCGCACCGAGAAGGCCTCGTCCAGGCCCTCGGGGACGAACCCCTCGGAGACCACGACCAGGGGTGCACGGCCGCGTTCGTGGGCTTCGCGCACCCACTGGTAGATCTCTTCCATGGTGGTGGACACCTCGGGGATGAGGATCGCATGGGCGCCGGAGGCCATGCCGGCGTGCATGGCGATCCAGCCGACGTGCCGGCCCATGACCTCGGCGATCATGCAGCGATGGTGCGAGTCCCCGGTAGTGCGCAGCCGGTCGATGGCCTCCACGGCGATCTGGTTTGCGGTGTCGAAACCGAAGGTGTAGTCGGTGGCGTCCAGGTCGTTGTCGATGGTCTTCGGGACGCCAACCACCGGCAGCCCGGCCTCGCACAGGCGCTGCGCGCCGGCGAGGGTCCCCTCGCCGCCGATCGCGATCAAGGCGTCGACATTATTCTGCTTCAGCGTGGCGGCGATATTCTCGGCTCCGCCGTTTTCTCCCTCGAACGCGTTGGTGCGCGAGGTGCCCAGAATGGTTCCGCCCTGTTTGGCGATACCGCGCACGGCGGTACGGGGAAGCTCGAAGAAGTCGCCTTCCTTGACCCCCTTCCAGCCGTCGCGGAAGCCGACAAATTCGTAGTCATAGCTTTTGATGCCATTGAGCACCGCACCGCGGATCACCGCGTTCAGTCCCGGGCAGTCGCCTCCCGAAGTCATGATTCCAATGCGCATTTACCCTCACTTAGTAAGTAGGGAAGACTTCGGATACACGGCGGGTTCCTTGCTGAATGCTGCTGCGGAGCGGGCCGGGTATCCGAGGAAAACCCTTCGGACTTCATTCGATTCCGCGCACCATTGAGCATCGAGTTCTCTAAGATTCTACGTGGTTAAAACCACAAGAGCGAGTTGTTTGCCACTTGGGGTAGCGAACAACCCGCTCTGTTTCGGAGATATTCCGGGGGGTTAGAACTTGCGCAGCAGTTTCTGCAGCACGATGCTGTCATCCTGGGCCGGAATCAGCAGCCAGGCCACGATGTATGCCCCGATGCCGATGACCGGCAGGAGGAAGGAGAGCAGCAGCCCGATGCGGACCAAGGTGACATCCCAGCCGAACTTATCCGCGATGCCGCCGGCAATTCCGGCAACCATGCGCGAGGGGCCGCGGCGCAGTGGGATCGAACGGATCTGATTGAAGAAGGTATCCATGAGTGCTCCTAAAAATGGTGGGTGCTAGTCGTTGTGGGAAGGTAGTTCGGTGTTCTTGCCGCTGGCCTTGCGTGCCGAGGAGATGCCCGCGAAGATCATCCCCACCCCGGCCAGGGCAACCAGCGCGATGAAGAACAAGGGGGTGTCGAAGTGCCAGTCGAAGAGGGTCCGGCTGAGCGTGGCAAGCGCGACCACGACCAGGATCAGGCCAAACACCAAGGTGCCGGCAGGAAATTTTGCTTCAGTTTGCTGATCAGAATTCATGCTGTCCGCTCCTTAGAACGTTGGGTTGTAGGTGTTGGTTCCGTCGCTTGAGTACTCCGGATCGTACCCGGAGAATACCCCATTGATCACTACCGTCAGCGTGGGTGCATCTGCGTCGAAGCCGCCCGCCGGCTGCGAGTTGTTTTCGTTCAGCGAGGAGAGGAACAGCCCGTCGGCCTGGATCTGCACCGGAATGTTCGAGGGCAGTTCGAGATCTACCTTGGAGAAGACCGATGAGACCTCCACCGTCGTCGGCTCGGTGATGGTGGATAGGTGGCGCAGGTCCACCGTTGTTTTGCTGAACACCGAGCTGTACTGGTTTGAATCCGTGGCCACACCGACCGTTTCGCCCTGCGTGCCGCGCAAATCGTTGCCGCCGAAGATCACCGTGAGTACCAGCAATGGAATGGCCAGTCCGAGCAGCCCGCCGCTGGTGCGGTGCGCGAGGGAGGCGAAGACCAGCGCCAAGCCCACCACGAACAAGCCGATGGCAAAGGCCGCGCCCCAGCCATTGCCCGGCAGCGCGATCGCCCCGAGATAATCCGCGGCGAGCACCAAGGACACCACCAGGATCGTGAGGCCCACGATGATGGTGGCAACCCAGCCGGGAACCGGGGGAGCATTGCGCAGCCTATTATTCGTCCTGGGCAAATGCGGATCCGGCCCGTGGTCCTGCGGGATATGGCCGAAGCCGCGAGGTTCGGGGTCCATGGAGTCCTCCTCGGAGTCTGCGTTGCTCTGGTTGGTGTGCGAGTGCGTGGTTTCTGGAGTGCGCAGCGGCTTCGTCGCCGCCGGGAACTGATCGGGATCAACGGGTGCCTGCGTGCTGAAGGACTGGGCACGCTGCGCGCGCCAAGGCTTTTCAACGTCCGTGCCGGGTGCCGGATCGCTGGACGTTGGCGTGCGGCGGGGTTTGGAGGTGCCGGCAAACTTGGTGTCGCGTCGGCTGAAGATCACGAAGAGAATTCCGGCGACCACCAGCAGCGGCCACAGGATCGGGGCCACGGTGCTCAGCAGCCAGGGGGCGAGGAAGAAGCCGATGAGCAAAAATACCAGGGCCCCGGTGAGCGCGCTGGTCCAGTCCTTGCCGTGCACCGCCCGCTCCAAGGGGATCGTGCCCTTGGGGCCGGGCAAGAGCCCCCAAGCCAGCCCGTAAACCAGGAAGCCGGTTCCGCCGAGCAAACTCAACGCGACGAATACCCCGCGCACCAGCACCACATCGATGCTGAACCGCTGTGCGATGCCCGCCGCAACACCGCCCAGCCACTGGGAGTCTTGCCGTTCGATGCCAATTTTGCGTAATTGGTCGAAAACGTTGCTGCGCGGAGAGTTCTCGTTGTCCATGTTTAAATCATCTCCGGTGTGCGTGCTTAGCGCTATGAGGGGCTACCCTGATTCTTCCCTAGGGGCCGCCCTGACTTCCGGCATCGACCCGGTTTTCTGCCCGGGAACGTGCTTGACTTGTCAGTATGGAACGAACCGAGCAGCGAAATCAGATCGTACGCAGTGAGTCCCGGCTGATCGCCGGGGTGTGCGGCGGCCTCGCTGTGCACCTTGGCATACCGGTGAACTACCTGCGTATCGGGTTCTTGGGACTTACCGCCCTGGGCGGGGCCGGCGTATTGCTCTATGCCTGGCTGTGGGTGTTCACCCCCAGCGCCGAAGAATCCAAGGCCGGAGCGCTGCGCTCCCGGGGTACCGGGCCGCGCACGCTCGCGGAGGAAATGGGCCGGGTGCAGCAGGGAATATTTTCCCCGCGCGAGATGAGCGAAAAGCTATCCTCCTGGCGCGAAACCCTCATCGGAGCCGCCTTGCTGCTGGTGGCGCTGCTGGCGCTGGGGCAGTGGCTCGGGCTGAATATCCGCTGGGATCTGATTTGGCCCAGCTTAGGCATCATCGCCGGCGTGCTGCTCGCCTGGCTGCAGGTCGATGGGCAGCACCTCGACGGTGACCGCAAGGCCAAGGCGCTCGTCTTCGGGCGGTTGATTC
>NZ_JBQSWU010000042.1:0-21259 GCF_052377485.1 Glutamicibacter sp. AOP38-B1-38
CGCTATGCTCGCCCCAAACCTTTTCTCGTTATTTGAAAGTATAACGAACGGATGTGAATCGTGGGTGTGATTCCTTTCATTGATTTTTCTCTAGGAAAGTTAAGGAAAATAGCGTTTATCTTCTATTGGAAGCGTTCATAGGTCAACTGGCTGAATTCATAGGGGTAAAGGCTTCGTGACATCAGACTTTTCGATGCTCGGGTGAATATGAGAAAACGTTCCGGGGTGTCCCCGGAACGCTTTAGCTCGACCTCGCGAAAAGGTTATTTAGCTATGAGCGCTTAGTTAGTTCGCTCCTTGATAATAATCTGCATTCATCGAGCAAAGACAGGCGGCGAAGTGGAAATTCAGGCAATTGACAGGATCGGGTCGGGAGATTGTCAAGATCAAATTCGGGGCGATTCCCTGGCACACTAGACCATGTTGATTAAGCGACATCAAGGGACAAAGCACTGCGACTGATTGCGGGAAACCCTTAGGTTAAAAGCAGACTGCTATTTCATCACTTCGAGTGCGTCATCCCCCTCGCCGGTGAAGAGGCAGGCTCATATGCGGCGTGGAGGTGAAGACGCGGAACGATGGTCTCAAGAATGATGGAGTTCCGTCCAGTTATTTACGAGGTGATTCCTGCGTTTTGGGAGATTACAAGGACATAGCTAACTAGGTGCTCGGAGGTATTAGAGGTTAAGACCGCTGGGGAGCAGGCGTGCCAAAGTTGTTGACAGTGCGTCGTTCGTTGATCAATGTCATTTATTGACGTTTCATAGGGCTTTGAGCAACATAGAATAAATAACGGGATAAGTGACAAACTTCGATCATGGTATGTTTTCCCGAATTTTTTGCGTCACGTAAACGATCGTTGGGAAGCGTCTGCGCGATGCCATCAAATCGACTACTTCTTGGTCGATTGGCTTTCATTGGCCAGGTGGCGGTAGAACGTCGCGCGGCTCCACCCGACCAGGCGTGCTGCGTCTTCGGCGGTGCGTCCCCTGGCGCGTGCGTCTTTTGCGATCGCGAGCTTGTCGGCAATCACCGCCGGGTCTGACAGTGGCCGGCCGAAACGGGTTCCGGATTGCCGTGCGGCAGCGATACCAGCGTTGACTCGTTCAACGATCAGCTCTCGTTCGTATTCAGCCAATGAGGCGAGCATGTTCAGCATCATTCGTCCGGTCGAAGTGGCCGGGTCGATGCCATCGGAAATGGAGCGGACGTTAACGCCGCGTTCACGCAAGAGGTTCACGGTGTTCAGGACATCGATGAGGGAACGGCCCAGCCGGTCTACTCGCCAGACCACCACCGTATCTCCGGACTGTGCATATTCCAGCAGTTTCTTCATCCCGGGCCGCTCGATCGCACTACGGCTGCCGGACGTCACATCGGCGAACACGTCGCGTTTTTGCACCCCCGCTGCAATCAGGGCATCAAGTTGCAAGGATGCGTCTTGGCTCGAAGTGCTCACTCGCGTGTATCCCAAATATCTCACTTGCTCAGTTTGACTCGAAAACCCTTGCGCTACAAGTTGCTAAGACGTTTTGAGGTGGGACGACTTAATGAGACAAAAACAGTCCTTATTCTTCCGGCTATTTGAAACAACAGGTTTGGTCTCCGTGCAGTGTCTCAAAAAGCTTTAGTTTGTTGAGACAACGCGGATAGGGTCAAGCAGGCATCTAAACCGATACCATCTCCTGCAACGTGGCAAGCAACATGAAGAGGGGCCGCACCTGGTAGGTGCGGCCCCGTCATGTCTGGCAACTTCAGGTATTGGCGTAGGGTGCTGGACACTTATTCCAAAAGCTCTCCGACGCCACGAAGGTTTATTTCACCGAGGGTAACGATGTGCAGGTATTGATCCGGTGCTTGCTGTTCAGCGGCGCCCCGACTGCAATATAGAGCCGTGGGCTGTGGATTCTCCATGATCCCGAAGATTGGATTCCCATCGGCGTCCTCATCGTACGATGACAAAGTAGTATGCGTCAGATACAAAACGCAGCCATCTACCAGGTCTATGCTTTCGGCACCCTGCACCTTACGAGCTTCCCAGCTGACTTTAGTGTCTAGATACTTTTCCTGAATCGCAAAGCATTCACGTTCACTGGCCACGATCGCAATTATTGGCTCTATGTATTCAAGATCTGGAAATGGGCTGGGTTGTTTCCCATAGACGACGTAGACCATCTGATCTTCTGAATATTTCGAGCCCAGGCGAATCTTGATTTTTGTCAGGATACTGCTTAGAGACGGCATGGAACCCCCTTCTGTACAGGAGCGTAGGCATCAGCATAGTAAGTCTTAGGTTATTGGGACAAGCGGAGCTGCGCAATCCACAGTCACCTGGACGCAATGTAGAACTGCCACTTAAACGCCAGGTGACGATAACCGCCACGCATGCAGGATTTAAAATTTCCGATGCCTCTTTGAATGCGCGAATTTAGTTGAGGGTGGTGCTCAATGTCGAGAATTGAATTGAGATGGGAAGACTGTCCGCAAAAATACATTCGAAGAGTTTGCTTTTATCTGAGCAAAGGATAATCTTTCCTCATGAAAAAAGCGTCTTTGGAGCAGCTTCAGGAATAGCAATTGCCACTCTTTTATTGAGCGCCTGCACCAGTAGCTCCACTTCGGAGACTGCTGCGCCGGTAACAACTCCGGACAATTCGTCCACGTCACCCAGTTCAACTGTCTTGGATTCAGCAGGGGTCTATAAGAGGCATTCGGAATCTATTCAGCGCCTCTCTGCGGGAAATCAAGTACTGAGCGAGGTGGAAGGTAACGGATCAGTTCAACTAACCATCGGAGAAGTACCTGACGGATTTGATTCGGTCGGATTCATCGTCTCCTGCGAAGGCTTATCGTCTTGGGACATCGCATTAAGTAGCGAAACTAATATTGGGGGCAGTGACTGTGGGGACGATGACGCTGCCGAAACTAGCCTTTCCATCCTGCGTAAAGAGCTAGATAACCAAGAAGTGCGCCTCGAGCTCCGCGAGAAAGTCAAAGTTTGGGCCACGGTCTTTGCTACTAATGAGCAATAACGTTTAAGGGTTACGATTCTCATCTCTAAAAGACGCACATCGGAGTAAAGGACGCGGTTCAGAAATAATCAAGCTCCCACTAGGGAACTTAGTTTTTAGAAATGCTGTCGAGGGTTTTCGCTGAGCAGTCCTACGGCAAAGTCCTCTACGGGTCTTTACCGGTAGAAGAAGTTGAACCCAAATTTCATTATTTAGCATATGTGCTATATTGCTAAATATGATAGACGCAATGTCCGACGTATTCACTGCATTAGCTCATCCCACGCGACGGCAAATTCTGCAAGACCTCAAGGATGGCGAGCTAGCTGCCGGAGAGATTGCTTCACGCTTCCAAGCCACCGGGCCGACCATATCCCGTCACTTAGCTGTCTTACGCCATGCAGGACTCGTCACCGAACGGCGTGATGCCAACCGGATCTTGTACACTCTCGGTGAGGAACGCTTGGCGCACTCTGTCGGAGACTTTCTCTCTACCGTTTGTCCGGAGCAGATCGTATTGCGTGAAGTGCGCAGACACAAAGATGGTCGCGTGAGCCAGGCGAAGACCTAAATGGCGTTTTCATCGCTCATTACACCTTGGTACAAGCGCACCTCAGCCCGATCTGGCTGGGGCCACGAACAACCGGGCTCAGTCGCTCCGACGTCGATTCTGGACTATGAAGCACCTGTTGTGGCAGGGCTGGTTGCCCGTTCACGTGAACTAGCGCCATCGCACGAATATATTGAGGTGCTCAAGGCGGCGCACTCGATTATCAGCAATGAAATACGGGCTGTTTACGCCTTAGAGGAGAACACGCCGGCTTCGCGCACATTAATCCGCGGATATGGTTCTTGCAGTCAACGATTGGCGCTATTAGAAAGCGTTGCGCGTTCCCTCAGTGTATCCACTCGGGTGCGTATTTTGCTCATCGATCGATCTTTTTGGTATGCACGTTTTCCCCGCCTCGGCTTTGTCCTTCCAAATCGCATCTTGCTAGCCTGGCCCGAGTTCAATATCGATGGCTGGCACCCCGTGTCCGAGTTGTTCGGACCAATTGGCTGTCGAGGAGGGTCCCCTTTCGTGAATCAAGGCTCCGAAACGCTTTTCGAGGCCGTAGGGCGCTGCGCGGTCAATTGGGACGGCCGGAGTAGTAGCGATCCATATGACCTTTCACGCTTTGTCCGCGCCGACTACGGCTACTTCACGGACAGAGATCAGGCCTTTCAGCAACTTGGTCAAACTCTGTGCGCACCGTCACGCCTTATCGCAGACCCCGTACTGCGTCGAATTGAAGCCTAGAGCTGTTCTTCGTGTCCACAAAGGCGCTCGGCATTGCTTTTACAATTACCGAGACCACCTGCGAGGGTAGCTCCGCTAGCGTGTAATTCTAGTCTTGCGCGCCCTTGAAACAGAGGTGCAGTGACAAGCGACATGAAGCGAAGCGTTCCATCGTTTAAGCATTTGAACACCGGCCGTCTCGGCCACCGTTCTTCTAGCGGAACCCAACGAACCGCCATTTAGAATTGCACTTTAGCCGCCAAATAATGTCAACAGTCACAGTATGTTTTTCTGCAATTTTAGTGTCACGTAAACGACCGTATAAATGACAAAGGGGTTCTCACTATGCTGATCGGCTACATGCGAGTTTCGAAGGCGGACGGATCGCAAAGTACAGATCTGCAACGTGATGCTCTTCATAGTGCCGGGGTCGAAGAGCAGAATCTTTACGAGGACCACGCGTCAGGGCGTAAAGACGATCGGCCTCAACTCGCAGCCTGTTTAAAAGGTATGCGTTCCGGTGACACGTTATTGGTATGGAAGCTCGATCGGCTAGGCCGCGACCTGCGGCATTTGGTGAACACGGTGCATGATCTGACCGAGCGGGGGATCGGGCTCAAAGTGCTCACTGGTGAAGGCGCTGCGATTGACACCACGACCGCTTCGGGAAAACTGGTCTTCTGCATCTTTGCCGCCCTGGCCGAGTTTGAGCGCGAGCTCATCTCGGAACGCACGAAGGCCGGTTTGGCTTCGGCCCGCGCTCGAGGTCATAAAGGTGGCCGGCCCTATAAGATGACTCCAGCCAAGGTCCGGTTAGCTATGGCTGCCATGGGACATAAAGAAACGAAAGTAGGAGTGCTCTGTGAAGAGCTCGGTATCACCCGCCAAACCCTTTATCGTCATGTTTCCCCGACTGGTGAGTTAAGGCCAGATGGAGAGAAGCTCCTGAAACTGAAATAGAATGACGGCTCTTTGCCCAAGGGCGATTCCAAAGAGCGGTCCGCATAATTTCCGAGATGATTTACTATTCTGCGGGTACCGGACCTCTCAATGGCTATTAGGGGTGTCGGTGGTGTTTACACATCTTTGTTAGGTGTTAGCTGGTTTCTTCCCAACACTGGTGTTCGGGGTTCCAACGTCCGGTGTTGCGTGTACTGTCAAGGATTTCGTTAAGGCATGTTCCAACGTATTCCAGCGCAGTTTTGAGGGGGAGCAGATGCGGCGGGTATTGGGCGAAATCGCGTGCTGCCTGAGGGTAGTTTTCAATCCATGATTCGTCGGGCGCTACGAGGCGTTGAGGTGGGGTAATTTTCCGGCGTTGGCTTTCGTGGTTGATCACCAGTGCGAGACGGTTGGCGTCGACGGGGATGTCTTGGACGAAGCGGACGAGGTCTGCCAGATCACGGTATCTGGTAGAGGGACGTCGTTTGTCGCCTTGATGTTTTTCATAGAGGGCGCAGATTTTGTCTGCCATGTGGTTTTCTGCCGGTACGGTGGGGATTTTGGGCAGATCCTTGAGTGCGTAGTCGTCGAGGACGGGTTTGAGTTGGAGGTGTTCGACGGCGCTGGTGATGTGTTTTCGGCTGGTAATGTCGATGGTGAAGATATCGAATTGTTTGCCGCCAAAGTCCACCCGAACAGTGATGTTGGCAGTTTTGGCTCCGTAGCCGTAGTTGTCTGGCTCGGAGTGGGAGGCAACCTTCGTGATGGTGAAGTCGAAATCGTCAGTACGATCGCCGTGTAGCAACAATCCTTCAATCTCTTCTTGAACGTCGCTGAGGTCATCCCATTGTTCATCACGGGAGAGGTCGATGTCTTGGGTGAATCTTCCGTATCCGGTGCGAATCAGCAAGGCGTTGCCTCCCAGGAGCATCCAGCGTGAGTCTTCTTGGTTGAAAACGCGTTGGAAGAAGAGAGCGAAAGCTACCTGTTTGCGAATGAGTGCTGGGGTGGTTCCTCGTTGTTTGGCTTCGCGTTGGATTCTGCTGTCGCGGGCTCGTCGTTCTTGCGCGATTTCAAGTTTTGATTTATTGCTGGATGCCATCATCCCTCCTCTTGTTCATCATGGTCACTGTCGTGTTCTTTGTTCTTGTTGGCTTGAAGCATGGCGGTCTTCAGCATGTTCGTAGCGGCGGCTGACAAATCCGGCATACGATCCTTCGCGATTTCCGCCCAAGTTTTGGCCAGTTCGTTTGAGCCAGTGAACCCTTGCGCTTTGAATATGGTCGACACCGAGGAACTTAGGTTCTCGAAGATCGCCGGATCCAAAGACGCGGCGATGATTTGGGATATGTGTTGATAGGCGTCAGGTTTCTGGTTCAGGGAATCGATGTCGAGGCCACGGGTAGCGAGCATTTCTTGGAGCATCGCTCGACCACTTGGATGCCCTTCTGTTGTTGCTCGGCTTTCCAGTGATTCTGCGAGTTTGACGATGCTAGCTTCAGGGCGGCGGGCAGCATCAACAACGAGGGTGGTGAGATGGTCAAGATCGGTAAAGGCGAGACTTAAATCGTAGATTGTTCGCTCCACGGTCGTGATCGGCAACCCATCAAAGTCACCAACGTCTTCTGAAGGAAGCTCTCGATGAAGCAACCGGAGATCGTGTTGCTTGGTCATGCGAGCTTGCGGCACAGAGATTTCAATATAGGGCGGAATTAGATCGCCGATCTCGTAAACTGCTGCAGCAGTAGCCCCTGAAACAACAGCGCGGTAAGGCATGTTCTCTGAAGTTTGGAACGGGGCGCCGGCGGTGACGCTCAGCCAAGCGGCTTGAATATCTTGTAAGGCGCCGGGACGAGAAGATGGTAACGCGTAGATCCCGTGCCGTAGACGTTGAATGATGCCTCGCTCGCTGAGGCGCTGCATCCAGAGGCGCGAGATCCCGTTTTCTCTCGCTTGAGACGTCGTCACCAGGCCCCAATGATCTATGCCAAGCAGCTCAAGGTTTTCTAAAGCTTCGACTGCGTCCATTGGAGCCTCCGAGTTGCGAACATCATGACACATCTAAGTATTGCACTAAAAGTATCAATTGCAGATACTTTCGGTTGCGTCAATGAATTTTTGAAGAAAGCTCATGACTCATAGACACTCCACCTAATTCAAACCACCAGTTCGGTTTTCTGCGAGTACTGACACGAAAGCCCCCAGTGAGCCGAAACTGAAGTGATGATGATTTGTCCTGATTGTTGCGGTATTTCCGCATAGGCGAAAGTACCCAGATCCGGAGTTGCCTGTCGCTTTCATCGACCGCAGGTCTCCCGAGAAAACCAAGTAAAGCCCATGCCGTAAGGAAGCAATCGAGCGCGATCTCTCGGGCCTGGGAACTCTTGCGCGAGTCTCTGAAGCCCTGCGTTCGTTGGGGGAGTCTTTTCTGGGCAAATCTCAGGCTGTGTATCAAACTATGTACTGTCTTCACCTGGACTAGGTATTGCGATCAACCCATGACTCCACAGTTGGTATCAGTCATTCAAAAATGACTCGCAACTAATAGTGGAGGCATCTTTCTATGGCATCGGTTGCAACGCATGGTTGCGAGAATTTCCGGCCGTTGATTTTTCAAGGATTTTTCATTGGGGGAGTGGTGTTTGGTGAGATGTCTTGCAGCCCATAGGTTGTGAGACGTCTGAGAAATCAATGTGGCGGATCTGGATTCTGCATTGGCAGATAGAATCTGTTTATGTCCATCTCTGAATTAACCCCGAGTGCTCAGAAATATTTGAAGGTCGTGTGGAGTTTGTCTGAATGGACTTCTTCCCCTGTAACTCCTTCGTTAATTGCTGATCGTGTGGGGTTGAGGTTGTCCTCGGTGTCGGAGGGTATCCGTAAGCTTTCCACGCAGGGATTCTTGGAGCATGCACCATATGGCTCGGTGGAGCTAACAGAGTCAGGCCGTCGCTATGCTGTGCAGATGGTCCGCAGGCATCGGCTGTTGGAGACTTTTCTTGTCGAGGTGCTGGGGTATTCCTGGGATCAGGTGCATGATGAGGCTGAGAATCTGGAACATGCGGTGTCTGACTTCATGGTGGAGCGGATCGACGAATTACTGGAGTTTCCCTCGCGTGATCCCCATGGCGATCCGATCCCTTCGGCGTCAGGCGCGGTGGATTCGCCAGCCGCTGTCCCACTTAGTGATGTTGGAGCGGGGCAGGATGTAAGTATCGAGCGGATTTCTGACGAGGACCCTCAAATGCTGAAGTTCTTTGAAGATCATGGGTTCTGCATTGGGAAAAAGCTGTCGATCAGTCAAGGTGCCCCATTTTCGGGGGTATTGGAAGCTCGGATCTCAGGGGCCAAAGAATCTGTGCTTCTTGGCGCTGCAGCGGTCAAGGCACTGTATGTATCCATTGATTCACAGGATGCAATAGGTTCATAGGCGACGGGAGAGAACCCAGAGGCAGGCAACTGATCCGAGGGGTCGCCGGCCTCTGGCTTCCCTTTACTCTTTAATTGGGGCTGTGCTGTAGCCGGGATTCGTTGCGGGTCCTATGATACCTAGCTAGTTTGGCGCTGATTAGTCCATGTTGTGGGCTGAAGAGATATGCCAGGAAGAAAGCGGCGCCTTGGCTGAGGACGACCATGCCCCCGGAGGCTGTGTCGAAGTAGTAGCTCGCATACAATCCTATAACGGCGCATAGTGCCGCGATGAGTGGGGCGATCATCAGCATTCTGCTGAAGCGGTTGGTTAGTAGGTATGCGGTTGCTCCTGGGATGATGAGCATGGCGACCACAAGGATGACTCCGACTGCTTGTAGCGCTACGACCGCTGTCGTTGCTAGAAGTGCTAAGAGCAGTGCCCCGAGTAAACGTGGGTTCAATCCAATGGCGTGGGCATGGGTTGGATCAAAGGCGTAGAGAGTGAAATCCCGGCGTTTGGTGAGGAGTATCGCCAGGGTTAGGGCACCGAGGATGATGATTTGTGCCAGATCTGTCCATGAGACGCCTAGTAGATTTCCGAAGATGATGTGGTTCAGGTCAGTGTGCGCTGGGGTTACAGAGATGAGGACTAGTCCCAGGGAAAAGAGTGTGGTGAAAACGATTCCGATGGCGGCGTCTTCTTTTACTCTGCTGGTGTCTCGCACAATGCCGATGAGCAGCACTGCGAGGAATCCGAAGATTACCGCTCCTAGGGCAAAGGGTGCGCCGACAATATAAGCAAGGACAACACCGGGGAGCACTGCGTGCGATACCGCGTCTCCCATGAGGGACCAGCCGATGAGGACAAGCCAGCATGAGAGGACCGCGCAAACTACTGATGCGGTCAGCGTAGTGATCAAAGCTCGAAGCATGAATTCATAGCTGAGCGGTTCGATGAGAAGGTCGATTAGTTGCACAGTTATCCTTTTGCCAGCACGTCAAGTCCGAAGGCCATAGCCAGATTCTCAGGTTGAAGGACGTTTTCTGGAGAAGAGTGCATCAGCACTCGGCGCATAAGAAGGATGGCCTCGTCTGCTAGTTCGGGTAATGCTTGTAGGTCGTGAGTCGACACCACAACGGTGGCACCTTTATAGGCAAGTTCGCGGATTAGACGGGTGATTGTTGCTTCGGATCGTTTGTCCACTCCTGCGAATGGCTCGTCGAGGAGCAGGATCTTCGCTTCTTGGGCGATGCCGCGAGCAACGAACGCGCGTTTTTTCTGCCCTCCGGAAAGCTGGCCGATTTGCCGGTCAGCGTATTGGGTGAGCTCCACTTTTTCTAGTGCTTCGTTGACGGCTTGCTGGTCGGCAGTCCTAGCACGGCGCGTGAGTCCCATCTTTCCGTAACGTCCAGTCATGACGACTTCGCGCACGGAGAGTGGGAATGCCCAATCGATGTCTTCATGCTGCGGGACGTAACTGATTCCTGCACGTTTGCGTTCTGCAGCAGGATTATGGGAATTAACCAAAACTGTTCCTGTGACGGGGTGAACCAGGCCCATGATGGTCTTGAATAAGGTAGATTTTCCCGAACCGTTCATGCCGATCAGAGCACAGACCCGGTGTGGATTGATATCCAGCGTTACTTGCTCTAGTGCTCGTATCGCACCGTATTGGACAGTGACATCTTTAAGCGAAATAGCTGGGGGCATTAATTCTCACCAGTCAATGCGTCGATAATCGTTTGCGTGTCGTGACGGATCAGCTCTAAATAGGTAGGCACAGGACCGTCTTTTCCGGAGAGGGAATCCACATAGAGGGTGCCACCGAATTTGGCATCGGTGGCTTCGACGACCTGCTGCATGGGCGCGTCAGACACTGTGGACTCGCAGAAAACTGCGGGTACTTGGTTCGTGGTGACGAATTCGATGGCAGAGGTTATCTGCTGGGGTGTTGCTTGCTGCTCCGCGTTGACGGCCCAGATGTATTTTTCGGTTAGATCGGTGTCTTTGGCAAGGTAGGAAAAAGCTCCTTCACAAGTGACGAGTGCTCGTTGGCTCTGGGGCAGATGGGAAAGTTCAGTGACTAGCTCGTCATGCACTTCCTGTAATTCCTCTTTGTATGCTGCTGCATTACGCGCGTATTCATTGGTATTTTCAGGGTCAAGAGTGCTGAATGCCGAGGCCATGTTATCGACGTAGACCTGTACGTTTAGCGGGCTCATCCAGGCATGGGGATTAGGTTTTCCGGCATGCTCGTCTTCGGTGATATCGATTGGTTCGACACCGTCACTGACAACAGCGTGGGGCACGTCTAACCCCTCGACGAATTGGCCGAACCATGCTTCGAGATTCATTCCGTTATCCAGGATCAGGTCAGCTTTCGCAGCTTTGCTGATATCGCCCGGGGTGGGTTCATAGCCGTGTATTTCCGCTCCGAATTTCGTAATGGATTCGATCTGCAGGTGGTCGCCGGCGACGTTTTCAGCGATATCGGCTAGTACGGTGAATGTGGTTAGGACCACCGGTTTCTTTTCTTGAGTTGTGGCGTAATTTTGCGGGGAAGTGGTGCAGCCAGTGAGGAGGAGAGCTAGGGCTCCTGCGCTAATAGCAAGGGAAAAGCGTGGGCGGAATGAACGTGGAGATCTGGGCATAGGATTGCCTTTCGATCGTAGGTTTACGGCTGAAGAATCTAGAGTGAGCTCATGAGTGATGGCGGGGTCTCAGGGGGTGGCCCTGCGCGATGTGCAGCTGAGGCGAATCGTTCTAATTTGGTCGGGTTTTCGCCGCGGCAGTAAATGCCGACTAGTCGCAGGAAGTAACGCACTACAGTTGCAGGGTCGGTGGAGGAACCCAGTAGTGACTGCGCTTCGTGGTGCTTGGACTCTTGCGCGGCGCGGAACAATGCGACGGCTTCGATCCAGAGTCCGTCGTTGGTTCGTTGTGAAGCATTATGTTGCATGGGTAGAACTCTAATGTTCGGTACACCGAAGTTCAAAATATTACTTGTTAGGTCGAGGGCCTTTCTGAAGCATGGATAATGCATGATTATGCAGAATGTCGGTTGTAGCCTGTGCTTGGATGTTGGTATCGCCGAGGCATTTCATGGTCGAAGTTTGAATGGTTGAGCCCATAGCCAGATGGGATCGGGGCGATCTAGGGGTGCGGTGGGGCAATACCCGTGGAGTGGCTAATCTTTCGACACATAGTTTATGAAACTGAGTTTTGCGACGAAATATCCTCGAAAATCTGTTGAGTTCTCAATCGTCGAGGATTTCCACTCAACCTGGCGCATGACTGTGTCACAAACGACCGTTTCCGGTCCTTCTGCAAACAGATGGGGCCATTACCACTTCAGTTTTACGGGATGTCGAAATACAGCGCTCA
This sequence comes from Glutamicibacter sp. AOP38-B1-38, assembly GCF_052377485.1. Lineage (NCBI taxonomy): Bacteria > Bacillati > Actinomycetota > Actinomycetes > Micrococcales > Micrococcaceae > Glutamicibacter > Glutamicibacter sp. AOP38-B1-38. Next base: position 12,029 of record NZ_JBQSWU010000042.1, read on the forward strand.
GTCTGGAATACTAGGGGTGTGCAAAAATCCGCCCGCTCGACACGTGTTCTCAGAGGCACGACCGCCGCATTCTTTGCGACGTTCGTTTCTCTGTGCTCCCACGTACTCGCAGGCGGAGAAGTACCAGGACTCCTGAACGTCGCGCTACCTCTCGCGCTGTCGCTTCTCGTGTGCATGTTGCTCAGCGGTCGACAATTCACCCTGTGGCGCTTGGCCGGGATGGTTGGATTCAGCCAGCTGCTCTTCCACCTGTTGTTCTCGATGGGAGCCGGGCATTCAGCTGCGTCCATCAATGGCGAGCAGGACATGCACGCGCATCATGGGATGACTATGCCCATAGATATCACTACCTCGGCCGACGCTGCCACCATGAGCCATAGTGATACCACGATGCTTCTAGCCCACCTCATGGCGGGCCTCGCTACCGTGCTGGTTCTGCATCGCAGCGAACAAATGCTCATCGCTGCCGCTAACATCGTTGACCTGTTGACCTGGAAACTGCTGTGGCGACTAGTTACTTTCGCCTACCAGCTAATCCACCCACTGCCGACTCCCACTGCCCCGCGTGAAATCCCGACCTACACGATATGCGTGTATTCAACGTCGGTTATTCGTCGGGGTCCACCCGCACTCACCACGGTGTAAGACCACTCCCATTTACAGATCAACGTGTCTGTGGGTTTTTTACGTCTGCCTTACTGACGACTGACAGGCGGATTTGTTGCGTCTCGTGTTGCTGTCCACAGGAAGTTGCTCGTATGCAAGACCGCTCTGAACCCGGGCCTGGCATGCTGCTTCACGCACAACTATTCATCGTGATGATTTCTTAGCTCAGCAGCTGCCTGCATAGTTTCGCGCCCCGTCGCTCAGTAATCCGCACAGTGCGCTTACACCATAGACTTCCATGCCCTTCTTCTGAGGGCAATCCCTCACCATGCCATCCCCAACAACCGGTTGCCCCGCATATTGCTCGGCATCCAGAGTTTTTGGGCTCAACAGCATATCTCCTTCGAAGCGCGCTGTCTGCGCTTCCATATTTTTAGGATGAACCTTGAACACCTCTTTTGCTCTGCGTACCGCTGCCCTCTGTGCCGCTGCCCTGCTCACCCTGAGCGGCTGCGCTACAAACCCCGCCGAGAACAGCCCCGCATCACCGTCTAATGCTTCGGTCACGATGAAAGATCCGTGGGTGAAGGCCGCTGACGAAGGCATGTCCGCAGGATTCGGCACCATTGAAAATACCGGGGACCACGACATCACCGTTACCTCCGTGACCAGCCCTGCCTCCACCGATCTGGAACTGCACGAGACCGTAGCCAATGAATCCGGGGCAATGGTCATGCGTGAAAAAACCGGTGGCTTCACCATCCCCGCCCATAGCGAACTGCATCTGGAACCCGGGGGAAACCACATCATGCTCATGGACCTCACCGAACCACTGCAACCAGGCAATGATGTGAACCTGACCCTGACCTTCTCCGATGACACCACCTTCGATGTCACCGCCCCCGTCAAGGAGTTCGCCGGAGCCAACGAAAAATACGAAGGCACCGAGCACGGGGACATGGACCACAGCACCATGGATATGGACCATTCCGCATCGGAAAGCGCCCACGATCACTAATGCCCCACGAAAAGACACCCTTTCAAAGTGGCCCGAGTCGGCGCGGAGTACTGTTCGGTGGAGCCGCCGCAGGGCTGGGAGCGATCGCAGCCCTCGGCATTGAGTCCTTGACTAGCACCACCGCGCCCGCTGAGGCAGCGAATCAGTTGCACGGGAACACCGTGATTCCGTTCTATGGCCCCCACCAAGCAGGCATCGCTACGAAACCGCAAGCCCACGCCACCTACATCGCGCTCACCCTGCGCGAGAATCTCGACAGGGCCGCAGTGCAACGCCTCCTGCGACTGCTCACAGATGACGCAGCAAGGCTCACCCAGGGGCAAGCCGCCTTGGCAGATACCGAACCGGAACTAGGAGCAGTTCCTGCCCGCTTGACCGTGACCTTCGGCTTTGGCCCGAAGCTGGTGGAGCTGGCAGGATCCTCTGCCGCAGGTATTCAGCCACTGCCTAAGTTCAGTATCGATCGGTTGCAAGAACGGTGGAACGACGGGGACCTGTTGCTGCATATCGCCTCGGATGATCAGCTGACCGTGGCTCATGCCCAGCGGATGCTGCTCAAAGATGCCCGACGGTTCGCATCGGTGAAATGGGTGCAGCCAGGGTTCCGCCGTTCTAGAGGATCAGAAGCTACTGGCACGACGATGCGTAACCTCTTCGGCCAGGTTGATGGAACCGTCAACCCCTCGCCGCAGACCGCAGACTTCAACGCGCTGGTATGGAACCCTGATGGAAGCACCACCATGGTCATTCGCCGCATCCAGATGGACGTCGACACCTGGGACGAAGTGGATCGTTCCGGTCGAGAATTCAGTGTTGGACGAACCTTGGCGAATGGTGCCCCCACCACCGGCAGTCAGGAACACGACGAACCCGATTTCGAAGCAACCAACGCTCTCGGATTCACGGTCATCCCGGCCCACGCGCACATTCGACGCGCCCGCTCAGAGAACCCCAGCGAGCGGATCTTCCGCCGGGGATACAACTATGACGAGCAGCCCACTGGAACCGATATTTCCGATTCGGGACTGATTTTCGTGTCCTACCAACAAAGCGTGGCCAAGCAATTCGTCCCGTTGCAACAACGTCTGGCGGAGCTTGACGCGCTGAACCAGTGGACCACGCCGATCGGCTCTGCCGTGTTCCTCATCCCGCCAGGCTGTGCCGAAGGAGGATTCGTCGGTGAAACCCTCTTCAAGGCATGACCAGCCCTATTATTTCTCTTCTTTCAAGGATTACTCATGACTCTCTTGGACACCGCACCCCCGGAATCCCAACCGCCTTCCATGCCTTCCCGTCCGACTCGCAAAGGCTGGTTTGGGCAACTGCTACTTCGGCTGCATTTCTACGCAGGAATTTTCATCGGTCCGTTCATCCTCATCGCCGCCGTGAGCGGAGCCTTATACGCGATCACGCCGCAGATCGAACAAGCGGTCTACGCCAAAGAACTGCACGCACCGGTTGCTGATTCCTATCTGCCGCTAGCTGATCAAGTCGAAGCGGCCAACACCTATATGGGTAGCAGCGAAACCTTGGTCGCGGTGCGTCCGGCACCGAATCAAGGGGACACCACGCGGGTGATGTATGCCGACCCAGCACTGGGCGAGAGCGAAACCAGGGCCATCTTCGTGGACCCTGCCACCGCTGAAATCCGCGGCGATCTCACCGCCTACGGAACCAGTGGTGCCCTGCCATTACGCACCTGGATCGACCAGTTGCACCGCAATCTGCAACTCGGTGAGCCAGGACGCATGTACAGCGAGCTGGCAGCTTCCTGGCTAGGTATCATTGCCCTTGCTGGCTTAGGTCTATGGATCTTGCGGATCAGGCGCACCAAACGCAAAAAGGACCTCCTACGTCCCAATACCAAAGCCACCGGCTACCGCCGACTGGCCAGTTGGCATGGCTCTCTGGGGATCTGGGTCTTGCTTGGCGCGTTCTTCCTTTCCGCCACCGGGATCACTTGGTCCACCTACGGCGGCGCAAACGTGGGTGAATTGCGTACTGCGCTGAACTGGGGCACCCCCTCCGTTAGCACCGACCTCACTGCCACTGGCGACGGTTCCGCTGATGAGCATGCCCACCACCATGGAGCGTCTACAGCACCCACCGGGGAGTCGGTGAACCCGGCAGCTTTCGACACGATGCTCTCCATCGCCCGCGAAGTCAATATCAACACCGGACTGGTCGAAATCAAGCCGCCCGCTGCGGAAAGCAAAGCATGGGTGGTCCAAGAAATTCAACGCTCATACCCGACCGAAGTTGACGCGGTCTCCATTAATGGTCAAACCCTGGAAGTCGTCGACCGGGTAGATTTCAAAGACTTCAACCTTGCGGCGAAGCTAACGCGGTGGGGAATCGATATCCACATGGGGTCTATGTTCGGATTGCCGAACCAGATCTTGTTGTTCCTCGTCGCTACCACCATCGCCACCATGGTGGTGCTGGGATACGTGATGTGGTGGAAACGTCGACCCATGAAAAATCCCTCGCAACGCATGGGCAAGACACCGGCTCGCGGCGGATTGTTGCGTGCCCCGTGGTGGGGGCTGCTGTTGCTACTGCTTGCAGCCGGAATGGTAGGGGTCTTCTTGCCCCTGATGGGAATCAGCCTCGCGGCTTTCCTCGTCATTGACATGATCGTAGGCCGGCTCCAACGCAGTAAAGTTCAACATCGAACCACTGAATAAATTCAAAAGTTCAAACAAGTTTTAGTTGTGCCCTTCGCGCTGTAGGCGAAGGGCACAACTGTTTCAAAAACCACCGTTTTTGAAAGTTATATGCAGTATGCAGCAGTGTGATCTTTGCCCATTCCCCGATAGGGATGGCTGCACCGTCCCGCAAACCATGCTGCCGTTTTATGCGCGACAGCGTCGGGTAACGAGCCGGAAATTTCATCATAATAGGTTCGCTCGAATTCCTCCGGTGCTTGGTGGAACAGAGAGGAACGCAGGCGTTCGCAGCTGTACCAATGCACCCATTCGAAGACAACCTCCACAACGTCTAATTCGGTCTTAACCGCTCCGATGCAGAAAAGCGAGACCGTGGCGACGGCCTCGTTCTTGAACAATCCCACACGGTCTTCGCGGCGGCATGGTCGTACGCCGCGCTGCCGATGGACAGTTCCACCCACTAGATCTCGAGGGGCTCGGTGAAACGTCCTGGGTTTCATGCCGCTTTCTATTGAGAGAATGGAAAGCATGCCCAAGCAGTACACCCCTGAAGCCAAGGCCCGCGCCGTCGCCTATGTCCTGGACCGGTTGGAGCGATACAAGTCGGTCTACAGTGCCGGCCAGGATCTTGCACCCAAGCTGAGCATCGGCGCCGAGGCCCTGCGCCGGTGGGTCGTCCAGGCCCAGGTCGACGCCGGGGACCGCACCGGCCCCACCAGCGAGGAACTCGCCGAGATCAAAGCCCTGGAGGCCAAGGCCAAGGACCTGGAAGAAAGCAACGAAATCCTCCGCCAGCCAGCGATTTTCTTCGCGAGGGAGCTCGACCCTCGCCGGCCCTAATCACCGAGTTCATCGACCATCAACGCGAGTGCGGCTACGCAGTCGAGCAGACATGCCAAGCCCTGACTATTCAGGGACTGCAGGTCTCTGCGCGAACCTACCGCGGCTGGAAACAACGCCAACCGGCATCCCGGGACATCACCGACGCCCAGATCCTCAACGTCCTGCACAATCTGCAGCAGCCTGATGAGAAGACCGGCAGGCCTAAGCCTGAGGTTGCTGTACGGGCGTCGGAAGATGCGGGCTTGGTTGCAGCGCAACGGCTTCCTTGAGATCTCGAAGCACACCGTGGACTTAGCTGTTGCGCGAGGCGGGAATGAAGGGTCTGGCCAGAGGCCGGAGGACTGTCACCACGATCCGTGTGAAGGACAAGATTCGGGCCAAGGATCTACTGAACCGCAAATTCTTCACTGTCGCGCCTGACAAGGTCTGGATCACAAATTTCACTGATGTGCCGACCGGCGCCGGGTTCACCTACGTATCGTTCATGATCGATTTGTTCTCCAGACGGATTCTGTCTTGGGCGACGTCAACCTCGCATGATACCGAGTTTGTGAAGGAAGCTCTCCGGATGGCGTTATGGCAACGCCGGCATGGTTCGGGATCTCGTAAAGCCCGATTCAAGGCACGGTACATCATTCAGATGCCGGCAGTGAATATACCTCGCAGCGGTACACCAGGACGCTGGCCGCTGAAGGGCTGGTCCCATCGATCGGCACCATCGGGGATGCGTTCGTCAACGCGGCCGCCGAAACGGTGATGAGGTTGTTCAAGAACGAAGCCGCGGCTAGGGATTCCCCGTTCCGCAACAGCCCGTTGGCAGCGGAATCCGATGTCGGGGATGTCGTCGTGGATTGGGTGCACTGGTACAACTATGCCCGGTTGCATTCGACCCTCGGCTATAGTAAACCGGTGGAATTTTAGGAACTCTACTATGATGACTTCAACGGCGCGATACCCGATGTTGCCGCTAGTAAATTAGCGACATGATTTCCGGGACGGTTCATATAGACAAATCGCAGTACTGATCGCGATCCCATTCCTAAGGAGTAACATGAAGAAAGTCTTTGCCAGCTTCCTGATGATCAGCACTGTTGCACTGAGCGGATGTACATACTTCAATGAGTCCACCGCCAACGAGGTTGCTGCTGGCGCCGCCACCGGCATCCCTAGGCCTGACTCCGAGCAAGAAGCAAAGCTACGGGAAGATCTAGCGGAAATCGATCCGGCGCTGAACAATGAGAAGGCTTTTAACAGCGCTCGCAATCAGTGCACTGACATTTTGGGCGGTATGTCACCGGACAAGTTGATCTCGAGTACTCAAGCTCGTTTTGAAGGCGCAGGCGTGGAAACGGTCACCGAGCGGGATGCCAAGAAGATCCTGGACGTCATCAAGAACAACGGGTTCTGCAAGTAGAAGCCGCGGAGCCGTGCGCCGCGCAATCCTTTGCGTGCAGCACACGGCTTTTGGGTACCCAACCACATGTATCGCAGAATTTCAGCGGCGAAAAGCCCATCGTTCTTCCTCCTCAGCAGCAACCGTTCGGTTCAAAGTCGAAGCTCCCGTGGCCAGTCGAGCAACGAGTTGCACGGCTGCGGTGTAGGTCTTAGCGTTGTAGTGGACCAGTTCGGTGCGGCGCATGCGCAGTGCTTTGGCTTCGCTCAGCTCCTCGCAGGGGTTCAGCCACCGGTAATAGGATGCCCTGGATACCTGCAGTTTCTGGCACATCCAGTTCACCGGGTACTGGCCGGCCTGGGCTTTGATGAAGGTGAAGATTGCGCTTATTTCTTGCTGTTCGAGGCGAAATAGGCGCTGACATCGTTTAAAAAGTCGTTCTCCCGTTTCACCTCCAGCAGTTCCTTGCGCAATTTCTCGTATTGGGCCCATTCCACTGGTCCGCGTTCCTCTGCTTCCGATTCTGGGTGCTCGGTGCGGTAAGCGCGGACCCAGTTGCCCAGGGTTCCTTCGTTGATGCCTAGAGAGGCTGTGACCTCGACCAGGCTCTTCTGGGAGGAGATCACTAGTTCGACTGCTTCGGCGCGGAACTCCGGGGTGAACTTCTGACGTTTGGACATGCACTCATTCTCCTACGAACGCGTGTCTCACGACATCATGACAGCTCACACGAACACGGAAAGTCCGTAGGAAGGCGAGAACTACAGAATGGAATTCCTGTCCACCCCCGACAAAAAGACGGGGAGAAGTGCAGCATTCCCCCTACTTAGGCTTTCTTTCATCCTAGTGCGCAGATACAGCGATGTGAACACGAATATCCAGCACATGGTTTCTACTATGTAGGAGTGGGGAAATCACTTTTCGTGACGCGCAAAATGAAATTTTCGTTCTGGAGTTGCTGAAGAGACATATCGAACATTGGACCGTCCGTTGGAGTTTTTGTCGCTTCGTGATGTCCGTACATGTCAGCATACGACGACGTTCACGAGTTGCGGCTACCTTCCGCGCCGACGAAGATGCGATACACGACGCTTCCCGGAGCCTCCACCAGAACCTTGGCTTGTTCCGTCGGAGAACCCTCCGTCGCGTTCGAAACGAACGCAGCACCGTTGAAGTCGCACGCTTGTGTGTCGTCAAGCAGCTTCGCACCGTTGGCGGCGGTCACCCTCACTCGTAGGTGTGACGTGGCACGATCGCAATCCACCCAGATAGAGACAAATCGTCCCATACCGAGAGGAACATCAGTGGAAGTGGTGCCTTTCAGGAGTGGGTCTGCTACCACTACATCGAATCCAGGACTGTCCATCTCATCGGGAGGCACGCGGGATGCGAGACTTTCCTGGGTTGAGGTGGTCGGTTCGATCCCGCCATAGGCGCGCGCACCTGGAGACGGCGTGTCTAGGGGGCCGCAGGCGGTGAGCCCCATGACGATGGCGCCTATTCCAGCGGTGATCAGGAACTTTTTGGTTTGCTTGTTCATGTGTTGTCCTTCGCTTGGCGCGCCCACGTAGAGGCCCGATGCATTGCTCAGTGTCGCACCTGAGGTAGTACTAGTGAATCGCCCCGCAGTAGGATCTTTGAGAGCGGACTGCTGCACAGGCAAAGACTAGGGGGTCCGCGTCCAAGAGCGTCAAGGACGACGAGCCTTGGGGTGGTGCGTTCGTGGGTTTCCGGACCTCCATGAAACAGCATTGGGGTTAAGTGACAATTTTCGGATGTGCATGTTCTTCGATGCCCGATGTCACGTAAACGACCGTTTGTGGCACTGATCGAATCTGTCCCACTTTTGTCGCATCCATTGTGTCAGTTTGTGGATGTATGCGTTAAGTGTCCAGTTGGTGGCTGAACTTTTCCGGCATGTTGTCTCTTCGGCATCTATGGTTGATATATGTCCCAAATCGAACGCGATCTTCCTGCTGACTATTCTGATGCGTTGTTGACCTTGAAAGAGCTGATCCACGGGGCCCAGCATCGGGCGCAGCGGATGGTTAATGCGGCCATGGTCGAACTGTATTGGAATATCGGGCGAATCATTCTTGAGCGTCAGGCTGGTCAGCCTTGGGGGAGTAAGGTGTTCGACAGGATTGCGAGGGATCTGCGAGCTGAGTTCCCTCATATGAAGGGGTTCTCGAGAACGAATCTATACAATATGCGGGCGTTTGCCGAAGCGTGGGGTGATGAAGATTCAATTGTCCAGTCAGTAACTGGACAATTGAGCTGGACTCACAACGTGGCGCTTCTGAATAAGATTGGTGACGGTGAATTGCGTCAGTGGTATGCGCACCGTGCTGTTCAGAATGGTTGGTCGGTGGCGGTTCTTGAGCACCAAATTCGTACTCGGTTACATGCACGCGAAGGTGCGGCTCCTAACAATTTAGAATCTCGTTTACCTAGCCAGGGCAGTGACTTGGCGAAGGAACTGGCCAAGGATCCCCTGATCTTTGATTTTTTGGGGCTCACCGAAGAGGCGCAAGAGCTTGCGATTGAAGAAGCCATGACGCTTCGTTTGTCGCAGACTTTAGCCGAGTTTGGTGCTGGTTTCGCGTTCGTCGGTAGGCAGTACCATCTTGATGTCGATGGCGATGATTTTTATGTTGATCTGTTGTTGTATCACGTGCCATCGGACCGTTATGTCGTCGTTG
>NZ_JBQSWU010000043.1:0-19321 GCF_052377485.1 Glutamicibacter sp. AOP38-B1-38
CATGAACCGGCAACTGGTTGGAAACAGGTGCTCCAGGGACAAGATGAGAGTGGACGAGCGGTCTCCCTCGTTCACGAAGACACCCCGGCTCTGCGACGCATGGCGGTGTTCGACGTCATCGTCAACAACGCCGACCGCAAGGGCGACCATATCCTTGCCCTGGCCGGCGGCCACCGGCACGGTGTGGACCACGGGCTCACCTTTCACCGGGACCACAAGCTGCGCACGGTGCTGTGGGGATGGCGGGGAGATACGCTAAACGCCGACGAAGAAGAGGGCATAAATCGTGTCAGCGAAGGGCTGCACGGTGAACTGGGCCAAAGCCTGGCGGAGTTGCTCAGCGGCGAAGAACTTGCATCACTCGCCGCACGCTGCGCCAAGTTGAGCTCGGCAGGACAGTTTCCGGCACCGAGCGGTGAGATGCCAGCAGTTCCATGGCCGCTTTTCTAAGGGAATTACGAACACAATTTTCGCCGCTGGTTGGTTGTGCACAAAATCTGATTGCTGCACCAAGGTGGCAACCGCTCGGAAATGCGCATGACCGCCACGAACACTTGTTCATGGCGGCCATCGCAAAGGTTTAGCGTAGCTCAGGGACCACGGCATTGAACCTGAAATCACCACGTCGCCACACGAAACCACCGCCAGGCGTGCTCTGTCGGAAACCTGGCAGCTTCTCGAACGGGAAGACTACGGCAGGCCAATAACCCCCGATGTAGCCGACTGCCTCTGGGCGGTCACCCGATTGGCCGCTGACATAACAGCCGACATACTCGCCGCCAACACCGAACGCCCACGTCCGGCGGTCCAGAAAATGCCGTCATCGGTTCGGCATTCAAGCAGAGTTAATGCCTCGCTGTCATTGCTTGCACCCACGCTGGTCTGGTGCAAGCTGAGGACGTCAACTGCGATGCCGTGAATCTCCAGTGCGGAAGTCAAAGCCTCAACCGGCCCAACACCATCATGCCAGCTGCTGTGTTGCTGCCCGGAAACGTCGAGCACAACCTCTACACGAGCGGCTCCATCCATATCTACAACCTGATAGCTGTGCAACGCGAGGCGCTCGGCCGATGAGCCCTGATGCAGATAGACCTGCTGAAAGACACTCCACAGTCCGGCTGCACTGGCTTCGCTGCCGGTGGAGTCCGTATGCCGCTGCACGTGGCGGGCGAAGTCAATCTGCAGGCGCAGTGGCAACTCAATCCCGTACTCAGCTTCGAGCAGATATGCGATTCCGCCCTTGCCCGATTGGGAGTTCACGCGTATCACGGCAGCATAATTTCGCCCTAAATCGGCCGGGTCGATCGGCAGGTAAGGGACGTTCCAGGGAATATCGTGTTCCGGAAGCTGTTCGGCGCTTGCCTGAACGCGATGAGCGATAAACCCCTTTTTGATCGCATCCTGGTGGGTGCCGCTGAAGGCGGTGTGCACGAGGTCCCCGACGTAGGGTTGGCGCGGGTGCACCTCCAGACGATTGCAATACTCCACCGTTCGACGGATCTCATCGATGTCGGAAAAATCGATCATCGGGTCGATGCCTTGGGCATGGAGATTCAGCGCCAGTGTCGCGATGTCGACGTTTCCGGTGCGTTCGCCGTTTCCAAAGATGCACCCCTCGACGCGTTGAGCTCCGGCGAGGACCGCAAGCTCGGCGCAGGCGATCCCGGTACCGCGGTCATTATGCGGATGCACCGACAGGATGACGGAATCCCGGCGTGCAAGATTTTTGTGCATGTATTCGATCTGGTCGGCATACACGTTTGGAGTTGCGATTTCGACGGTGGCCGGAAGATTGAGAATCACCGGACGCTCAGGCCTCGCATCCCACAGCTCTGTCATGCTGTTGCAGATGTCGAGTACATAGTCCGGTTCGGTCAGATTAAAAACCTCTGGGGAAAATTCGAAGCGTACGTTCGGCATGTCCCCCGCAAATTCGAGCACATCACGTCCACCGGCCAAAATCAGTTCTTTGAGCGCTTCCCGCTCGTATCCGAGCACCAGGTTGCGCCACGTTGGGGCGGTCGCCGTATACATGTGGATCACGACCGGGTTGGAAATCCCCTTGAGCGAGGCAACCGTCCGCTCGATGAGCTCTCGTCGAGCTGGGGTGAATACGACGATCGTCACGTCATTCGGGGCGATGCCGGTTTCCGCGATCAGCCGCACGAAGTCGTAGTCGGTCTGTGATGCCGAAGGGTAGCCGACCTCGATCTCCTTGTAGCCCATGGCGACCATGAGCTCGAAGAAGCGGCGCTTGCGTGCCGGGTCCATCGGCTCAGCGAGCGCTTGGTTGCCATCGCGCAAGTCAACCGGAACCCACTGCGGAGCCTCGGTAAGCTGCTTCGACGGCCAGTCGCGTGCGGCCAGTGGCACGTCGACTCGAGAGTAGACGTTGGAGTAGCGGTGCGAGGGCATCTGTGAGTATCGCTGCTGGTTCCAGCTCGGTGCATTATCCGGCACGGAGCCTGCCGGAGTCGAGATATGGGGAAATGATGTCTTTGTCATTTTTGTTTCCTTCAGTCCAAGAATTGCGACCGGCACAGCATTCGCCTCCACGACGGGGAGCCGGTCTGGCTACGCCCCGCCGTGGCGGCGAAGTAGAAGGAAATTTTCGAAGAACATGGATAGACTGTAACACAACTCCTCAGACAAGCTGATGAGTTGGAAGGCGATTACGTGGCACAAGTGACTCGAACACCGTTGGCGGATCAGGCAGCGGATCTGCTACTCGAACGCATCCGGTCGGGCGAATGGGCGCTGGGAGAAAAACTCCCGGGCGAGACCACGCTTGCTCCCCAGCTCGGCGTCGGACGATCCACACTGCGCGAGGCCATTCGCCAGCTGGCAGGGCGCGGAGTCCTGGCCTCCCGGCAGGGATCGGGTGTCTTCATCACAGCCCTGGATGTCTCGGAAGACTGGGATATCGTCTTGCGTCGCGCCGGCATCATCTCGGTCATCGAGGCACGTATCGCCATCGAAACGGAAGCCGCCTCGCTCGCAGCCGCACGCCGGACCCCGGCGAATGTCCGTGCGATCCGGCAGGCCCTCTCCGCCCGCGCCGAATACCGCGATGAAATCGAGAGCCACGTCGATGCCGACACCGCGTTCCACCGCGCGATCGTGGCCGCAGCGCACAATCCAATACTTCTGGATCTGTTCGACAGCTTCACCCCGCGGCTTCGCGAGGCGATGATCGAAATGCTGCGAATCCGCAAGACATTTGGGCACACGGCGGACCAGGACCTTCACGGTGGGCTCGCCGACGCGATCTTCGATCGAGACGCGGCCGCGGCCGCTCAGCGCAGCCGCGCTCACCTGATGTCGCTGCGAGACAGCCTCACGTAGGCAAGTTCTAGCCGGCTCCTGCCAGAGAAGTATCGTTGGAAATGGTTCTCGCGGCGGCATCACCACGCCGGGTATAAAAGCCGTCCTCAGCCCGCGGGCCTACAAGCACTTTTCAATGAATTTTTACACGTTGAAGCTTAGCTCCACCGGGTTCTAGCACGGAGCAACCTCTCGCGAAATCGCATTCCGACAGAAATACTGTGGGCCAAATCTTCTCGACGGGCTCGCTCGACATAGGCGCAAGGCTTTCTGGGCGACAAGCCGTTGACGAGTGTCAGAGTCCACCTCGTCGGTCCGCTCCCTTGCCCGCACTCGTTCAGATCACGAGCCGGCAATTCTTTACGCCCGGATTCTCAGGAAGCAGCTGCTTCCCAAGAAACCGGCTTCACCCCATAGTTCAGCCTCCACCAGCGGCAAAAATCCCCCACTTCGCGGAGAAAGCGCGTGTACGCGTGAATCCGGCATCCCGATGAGAGGCTGCGAGCGTCTTCACTTCCAGGAAGCAGGCCCCGTGGTGGGCGGAGTCATCGATAACCCTGCGCATCGAGGTACCGAGGCCTGAACCGTGCACTGCTCGGCCGACAACGGTGAAACGCAGCTCGGCGTTGGATTCCGGTTGCCCGAACTACTGGGAAACCGTGACGAGCAGGAGCGCGACATCATTTGGCATGTGTCGATCGGGGCCTGCGACCCGCACTCCACCGTTCATGCCACCTTCAGCGGCGTGATCGAAGCGATCTGCTCCCCTGCGATATCCTCTGCGCGATCGAGCTCATAGTGGCTCTGCAGGTTGAGCCAGAACTCGGCCGATGTGCCGAAGTACTTCGCGAGCCGCAGCGCGGTGTCCGCCGAGATCCCACGCTTGCCGTGCACGATCTCGTTGATGCGCCGCAGCGGCACTCCGATCGACACAGCGAGCTTGTTCTGCGTGATCCCGAATCCCTCGATGAAGTCCTCCATGAGGACCTCGCCCGGGTGGATGGGCTGCATCTTCTCAGTGGTAGTCAACGATCTCCACCTCCTCTGGTCCGGCGTCTGTCCATTTGAAGCAGATCCGCCATTGGTCATTAACACGTATGCTGTGCTGGCCGGCCCGGTCGCCTTTCAAGGCTTCGAGCCGATTGCCCGGCGGACTTCGCAAGTCATCCAGGTTCGTCGCTGACCCCACCTGGCGGAGCTTGCGCAGCGCCACCCGGAGTATCCGAGGATCAATGGACGGCACGCGCTCACGAAGCCACAGACGCTCGGTATCCTTGCTGCCAAACGATCTGATCACAGTTCCAGTATATAACGGAGTGCGTCAATAACGCTAGACGTTAAACCTGAATACAGCCGCGTTCTGGCACGTACGCCATTGGAAAAGTGGGCACTAGCTGTAGCTCTCGCGGTCGGGCACAACGAATCTGCACAGTGCATTCGCCTCACGGATGTCCTCGTCTGACTCTCCCCCGGAGACCTCGCTCAGCATGCCCAGCAGCGACTGGCCTGAGCTGCCCAGACGGAACAAAAAGAAGGCCCCCACCTCACTTGCGATTCGTTCCCTTGGAACGCGGTGCTTCGTCTTTCCGCTGGTCGCGCAACGCGGTGGCTACGGCCACAAAGAAAGCGAATAACAATGCGACCCACAGGTTTTCAAGAACTTCTACCGGCGACCTACCCGATATCAGGCAATACGCTCCAATCAGCAGGCCCATGCCAAAAACGGAGATGCCGAGGTATAGCGCCACGCGTTGCATGGCAACCCGTGAAATTTTTCTCACTTGCGATACCTCCCACCTATAGATGTTTCTGAATACCTCGCTCAGGATAGGTGGCGTTTCTGAGCGGAGCAAATTGCCTCGCGATCACCTCAGCCACCCGTCTGAGGGTTGCAAGAAGATTAGGCGGCGGTGGGGTGCCGGACCGCGAGGGTCACGGCCAGATCCTAGATGGTCTCGTATTCGATGGGGCCAACAGGCCCAATCCGGTCTAGCTGCGATGATCGCAATTCACTGAGTCTTCCTCGACGATTGTGCCCTCGGGATTGATCCGATTCATGCCTGCCGGATGGCGCTCAGTTCTTGGCATCAATTCATGGATAGAGCCTGCTACGCTGCCGCTGTGGATCATGGAACCGGGCTAGCGCGACTGCGTCACGATCGCCATGCCTCGGGCCCTCCTGCATGACACAATAGCCCGGCTCAAGTTTAATGATTCGCCCGACGTTTATGCCTACGAACAACACCATAATCGTTCGCCTCAGGCGGGCTCGACGATGCCGAAGAAGACCGAGCGCTTGCCAAGCTTAGATATTGAAGCGGAACTCCACCGCATTACGGTACGGAATAACCTCTGACTCTGAGCCATACTGTCCCTCATCGATAGACCTCTCGCCGGTGGCCAAGGCGCAGAATCCGGGTTCCGATATTTCTATCCCTCGTCGCTTGCTGCTCCGGGGCGAGACTGGCATGCCGGGCCCTGTTGCTATTCGTGGAAACTGTTCCGATATTGGCTAGGAGACGTGCCAAGAGAAGCGCGGAAGTGGTCACGGAGCGTGAAGGCGCTTCCGAATCCGGCTTGCTCTGCGACCTGATCAATGGGGAGCGTTGTGGTCTCAAGGAGCGCTCTCGCGAGTTCGATTCGTTGTCGGGTGAGCCACTCCCCGACGCTTTGTCCGACTTCCGCGCGGAATCGTCGGGTGAAGGTCCGGCGACTCATTCCGGCGTGTTCGGCCAGCTCGGCGACGGGTAGCGGACGCTGAAGGTGTCGGAGTGCAAACGTTCGGGTCCCAGAGGTGCTCGAGTCGTCAGAATGGGGCACAGGTCTTTCCACGTACTGCGCCTGTCCACCGTCACGCCAGGGCGGAATGACGCAGCGTCGTGCAACATCGTTCGCAACCCGGCTGCCGTGGTCGATGCGGATCAGCTGCAGGCACAGGTCGATGCCGGCCGCGGCTCCGGCGGACGTGAAGATCCGTCCACTTTGCACATAGAGCACATCAACTTCTACCTCGATGGCCGGGTAGGAAGCGATGAAATGCTCAGTTCTCTTCCAATGCGTTGTGGCGCGACACCCTTCGAGTAGACCCGCCGCAGCGAGCACATACGACGCCAGGCAAATGGCAACGATGCGCGCAGCGGGCGGGACGAGCGCGACGGCGGCAGCGAGGTCCTCTGGGAGCTGCTCCGGCCCGGTGATGTTCGCGTGGTGTTCCCCCGCGGGGATGACGATAGTGTCCGCGGTCGCGAGAGCGGACGCGTCGTGCGTCACCGTGATCGTGAAGTCTGCGGCCGTGCGGACCGGGTGCCCATCTGGTGAGCAGGTGATCACCTCATACAGAGGCTCACCATTCTCGTCGAGCGCGGAACCGAACAGCCGCGTCGCGATACTCAGCTCGAAGGGAAGCACTCCTTGGGATGCGAGAACTACAACACGATGCATGGCCCAATCCTCCCACATAATGGCCAGCGGGCCACTCGTCAGGGCGACGCGAGGAGACCAGAATTGGAACCATGACAGATCACACCATGCAAGCGCTCACCCAGAACATTCTCGGCGGGCCAGAAGTACTCCACTTGACTGAACAGCCGCGCCCGACCCCTGGACCAGCCGAAGTCCTCGTCCGGGTCCGCGCGACGGGACTGAGCCCGACAGACTGGGTGCACCGGCGTATCCCCGGATTCCTAGGGGACGGATCGAAAGTGCTCGGCTGGGATGTGTCGGGCGTCGTCGAGGAGGTCGGCCTCGGTGTCTCCATCCACAAGGCGGGTGATGAGGTGTTCGGAATGCTCCCTTACCCGCAGGGGCACGGAGCCGCGGCCGAGTTCGTCGTTTCCCCTGCGCGGCACTTGACCCGGAAGCCGGCGAACATCGATCATGAAGCAGCTTCTGCCGTGCCACTCGCAGCGTTGACCGCGTGGCAGGCGCTCGTCAATGTCGCCGACGTGCAACCGGGACAGCGAGTTCTCATCCATGCGGCCGCTGGTGGAGTTGGTCACTTCGCCGTGCAGATCGCCAAAGCCAAGGGTGCATATGTGATCGGGACGGCGAGTTCCAAGAACCATGAACTGGTCACGTCGCTGGGAGCAGACGAAGTCATCGATTACACCAAAGATGACTTCTCGGCAGCCGCACAAGACATTGACGTAGTACTGGACACAATCGGCGGCGACTACGTTCCTCGCTCCCTGCGAACCCTCCGAGCCGGCGGCACCATCGTCTCCATCGCATTGAACACCACCACTGACCATTCTGCCGAAGCCAGCGCCATCGGTGCCCGCCACGAGATGATGCTCGTAGAAGGCGACCAAGCGGGCATGCAGGCGATCGCCGAACTCCTCCACGACGGGGCTGTCCGCCCCGTGATCGCAGCTACCTTCCCTCTGAGAGATGGGCACCGCGCCCACGAACTCGGCGAGAGCGGACACGTCGCAGGGAAAATCGTTCTGACCGTCTGAGTTCGGGCACGCGAGAGCGAAGCCAACCGTGTCTTCAACGGAGTCCGGTTAGCTTCGCTCTCGCCCCTGGTGTCCTTTGTCGCCAACCACAGGCTGCTCGAACGTTAGGCTCAACGAAACCGACCCCGAACTCCGATGGCCGCCGGATCGAGGGACGATTGCTAGGCCTCCGATGGGCCCACCATCGAAATCAACACGTTCGCGACGGCTGCGACAAGTCGGCTACAGCTTCAACGAAACTACACCGATCTCAAGAAGGATAAATTCATTCTAGTCAGGAGTTTTAGGCGTTGAAGCGGCACTCCACCACGTCGCCACGGTTGGCAAACGTCTGGGCTCAGGCCACCCGGACGCGCTGGTCGCCGACCACGAACTCGATTGCCAGCCCGCCACCGACTGCCTCGAGGTAGCTGCGGATCGTGCCGATCTTCGCGCTGTCGAGGTCGCCATGCTCGATCTTGGAGACTTGGCGCTGGCCCACGCCGATGCGCTCGGCGAGCTGGGCCTGGGTCAGGCCCGCCCCTTCGCGCAACTCGCGGAGGCGGTACGCACGCACCTCGGCGAGCATCCGCTCCTTGTGCGCTTCAACGAGCTCCCGGTCCACGGGGTGCTTGGCGACGAAGTCCTTCAGGGTCTTGGCCATCTCGATCGTTCTCCTCTCGATCTGCGCAGGTGCTCATCGAACAGTACGTCAGCCAGTGGAATGCTCCTCTTGTACAAACGCTACTAATCGCCAGCCTTGTCGCCCGCGATCAGCTCGATGTCTACACCCCAGACGCCAACAGTTTAGACCCTGCAAGATCTGCAGGCAATTATCCAGAACTTGTGCGTCAGACGTTGAAGCGGAATTCAACCCAGTTCGGGCACCGAACAACTTCTGCGCTCTGGTCAGAACAAATGATGATTGACCTCCATCCAACGGGGAGGTAGGCTCTCCGCGATGATGACAAGTCAGGCCCAAGTCGGACGCACCGGGAACGGCTCTCTGGTTGTTCCCTGATTCGTGTCCATCCTTGCGTGAGGTCAGCGGAGCTCACTCACGCCACCACCAGGAGAATCATGACAGCGCGCTTCAATCACACGATCATCGCCTCAACGGACCCTGCCGATATGGCCAGGTTCTATCGAGACCTGCTCGAAGCGGACGAAGCTCCGGCCTGGGGTCCGTTCGTCAACATCAAAATCGCCGATGGCGTCCTGCTGCAGTTCGCAAGCCCACCGATGGAGTTCCCGCCGCAGCACTACGCCTACCTGCTCGATGACGCGCATTTCGATCGCGCATACGCGAAGATCGTCGACCGGCGGCAGGAGCTCTGGGCCGACCCTCAGCGATCCCGACCCGGCGAGATCAACAATGAGCACGGCGGTCGCGGCGTCTATCTGCTCGATCCCTCAGGCCACTACCTCGAGCTAATCACACGCCCCTACCTGTGAAATCCGCTCGCAGTTAGCGGTTATCAGCCACCGGCCCGCAAGTTCACCGGAAGCCGGAAAACACCCGGCTTCCGGTACATACCAACCTCTGACTGCAACGCACGCTCAGGCCCAGAGCGGGCTGTTGTCCTGCCAGCCGTCGGGGACGCCCATGTGCATTATCGGGACAATCTGGACCACCGGAAAGCTCGCCACCACCGCAGGGAGAAGTCTGCTGCGACCAGTGCCCAACCTGTCAGATAGGAACTGCACCAGCGTGAGTTGACCGAACGTGCGACTCCAGTCCGCGCAGACGGCATCGAGGTCAGGGTGGCGACTAACCTTAGGGAGCTTGGGCGTAATCGTGTGGACGCGGTTGAACAGACGTCCGTGATGGCCACACGTATTTCGCACGAGATTGAGCGACTTGAGCCAACTAGTTAGCTGGGGCGCACTGAGCCCACATGCATCAGCAACGACGTCTTGGACGCGGCGAGGGGCGAAGCCATAGAGGTACGTCAGGCTCCCCCAATCCAGCAGATCAGTTGCTGCCCATACCGGCAGCTTCCCGCCGTATTTCTTGTGGTGGTGCTCCACGAAGTCCTCACGCGACCGGTTCAGCTCGTCCTCGTAACGCTTCACCCATTTTGCGTACCCGCCGCCGCTGCGCGCCGTGGGGCCTAGCAGTGAAGATTGCAAATGAGCGCAGGGATCAATGCGCCCGAGCTCATGCCCGAGTAGCGCACGGATGGCCAGCTCTATCGGAGCCAGCGCTGCAAACGTGGCGGCGCGAAGGCGCGCATCGAACTCGTATAGTGCGACGACATCGCCGAAGCGCGTGCCGGTGTAAAAGTCATCGTGACGGCCATTGGGAGTCTGCCTTCTGAACGGGTACCAGTAGCCGCTCAGCCGGTAGTAATTTACTCGCCGAAGCGTCGCGACAGCTGACTCTTGGTCTCCCATATCCATGCCGCGATCCGCTAGGATCTCCACTTGCTCGGTGTAATGTTTGTAGCTCTTGACGTCTTCGACGATGAACACCGCCTGATAAAAATGAGGACCGGCCCTGGGCCTACCGAGGTAGGCGGAACCGGTCTTAGTAGTTTCTATCTTACGCATGCGGCCTGCAACGCGCAACGCCCGCGTCGCTTCCCGGAGGTATTGCAATGCTGCAACAGGCGCGTGAGAACGATGCAAACCGCACATCGCAGGCCGGATCGTCCCTACGAGACGGTCGAACGGAAATCTAAACTCCACCACATCGCCTCACATACCAGCATCTGACGACGCGCAGACTTTGGGACGAGTCGCTTGCGGTCGGACTGCAGCGTTTCGCTTCGCTATGTGGTGCCCACCGTTGCGCCTCATCATGAAGACGGCCCCGTGCGAGCACGAGGCGAGGCAGAGGTTTGCCCCTCCGATGAGCACCCGCGAGATCCGGTCACTCAGGAGTCAGGATTCGACGCAACCAGCCACTCGCTCGCGGTCCGGAACGTTGCCCTCAGCTGCGGGTGCGCCCGCACGATCTCTCGCTGCCGGTCCGCCGGCAGGCCGATCTCGTGCAGGACGTTGAGGATCACGACCGCGGTCGTCACCTCGACGATGGCGAACAGCTCCTCGATGGAATGGTTCGGCGTGCTGCCCTCGTGCGCGAGGTCATTGCGCGCCCGCGTCGTCCTCCTTGCCCAGTGGTCGACGTCCGGCACAAGCTGCGCGATCGCTTCCTGATCGGGGCGCGTGGAGAGGGCGTGGAGCCGGTCCCGGAGCGTCGGATCGTTGCGGATGGCCCCTTTGAACCTGTCTCGGTGCTCATCAGGGACCTGCGCCAGCATCGCCTCTCGCATTGCCGCGAACTCCGCCTTGGGAAACGGCTTCTCGTCGATGCGGAGGTTACGGTGCAGAACCTCGGCGGCACCGACTGCAGTCAGGAGATTGTTCTCGACGAAGCGGGCCGGCGCGTAGCGCAGGCCCAATATCATGTTCGTCGCTGCCCGCAGGCGGCCATGGGTCTCACACCAACGGGGCAGGACCTCCTCAAACGGGAGCGAGTCGCAGGTGAAGAACACTCGGTGGTGCTCGACGCCCTTTGCGTCATGCTCGCCCAGCGCGACGGGCGAGTAGAGCACATCGGCGCGCCGGCGCGGCAGGGGCCGACCGTTCGGCAGCAGTGACTCGGTACCGGCAACCTCTAGCCGGAGCCAGATCACTCCGGCGGCGCGATGCGTCGCCAGGGAGATCAGGTCCTGCACCAGGCTCGCCGTCTGCAGAGCAGCCCTCAACGAGAAAGAATCGCCTGGCGTGACGCGAATGGAGACTGTGTCTTTCATACGTCCGACAGTGCCACCCTTGCGCTGGTCGAAATGCGGCAACGTGTGAGTGTGCACAAGGCGATACTCGGTGTCTTCGACAACGACCGACTGCGCTTCGAGGGGCTTCACCGAGATACGCCCGGTCCCGTCGATCTTGCCGTCGGGAGCGCCGAGGATTCCTTCGAACACGGAAGACGCCGCCCAGAGACCCAAATCCTCGACCGAGACCTCTGCCCCAGCGAACACCGGGTCCACCTCGCCGCTGACATGCGCACCGATGATCGCGGTCGTAGCCGCCACGATCTGCTTGTCGGGGCTCTTCGCCCTCGCACCTGATGTCCTCTTGCTGTTCTTCGGGATGCAACCCAGCAGAGTCACATCGCGCCGCTCGGCTGCCCCATGGATCGTATCCCAAGTACGGATCCCCTCGTGGAACGCGGTCACGCCAGAGGCAGGGTTGGACGTGACACGATCTTCGAACGTGCCGATCAACGAGAGTGAGAGCCCATGGTCTGGGTCGTATCGGAGAACGCCTGGGACCTTCTCTTCCGGGTCGCCCGGAAGCCACCACAGGCCAGCCCACTCGCCAGCATTGTCGAGTTTTAAAGGATCGTTAGACATCGCGCTCGCTATCAGGGCTCCTTCTTGTCTCGCTGCCAGATATCAGTTTGAGAATCTAAATATTACGGCATAGCCATCCCCCAAGGTATAAACCGCACCATCGCATTTTATCCCTCGCAGCCGTTGCCGTAGAACGCACGAATGCCCCCGGCTTCAATAGAAACCGAGGGCAGACGCGACAAGAATGATTAGACGTTGAAGCGGAACTCCACCACGTTGCCACATATACCAACCTCTATACGCAGTTCGCTACTTTCCAGATTTGACCTTGCCGTTGCGGCAAGGTTTACGGTTTCTTACTATGACTATTTCAATGATTGACAGCGAGTCGAGCATGCGCCGAGTCCTAACAGCGACACCCGACGACCGCGCCGACCTTGTCCGGGAGATGTGGTCGCCACTGGTCGGGATGTACCACTTCATTCCCGGAGGTGTGGACTTGGCCACCGTACACCGCCAGAATTTCGGCTTCGATTGGGAGAGCACAACCGAACCAATTCAGGAGGGCCTCGAACGTCTCGTCGAGGCAGACGCCTGGAACCGCATCACCGAGGCGCTCAAGTCCGGATCCGCAGCCCTGCGGTTAGCCAAGCCGGACATAGAGGTGCCCGATCTGCAAGTTCTTCTCGTATTGGGCGATCCCGCTAACAAACACTTCGTTAACGAAATCCAGGGGCTGTCCGCATTCGGCGGAATCAGCGGCTACATCACCATCACTATCTGGCCCACGCCCCAGGTTCTCGAACAGCTCGAAGCGATTGCCGTTCATGTACTGCACCACAATGTGCGGTACTCACCCGGCGGAGTCGTATGGGATCCGATGACGGTCACCGTAGGCGAACAGGTGATCTCGGAAGGGCTTGCAGACGTGTTCGCTGCGGAGCTGTACGGTGACCGTGGATATACGCACTTCGTCAGCGAGAGCACCCATAATGATGACGAAGTCCTTGCGAAAGTCGCGAGCGGCCTGCACACCACCGGAATGCAGAACTTCACGGCCTGGGTGCATGGTGACGCTAATGCTCGTCTCCTGGGCGCAGAGCCAGTGGGTCTGCGCACCGGTACGGGCTATGCCGACGGTGCACGGCTTGTACAAGCGTATCTTGATGCCGCGGGTACCACCGCGGCTCAGAGCATCGGCACGTCAGTGGACGAGGTTCTATGTGTCGCAGCGCCTCAACTGGGCTTGCGTCTCAATCGGGAATACTGAGAACGAAGTCAACCAACAGAAGGCAGTCCTTGGAATGGACCGTGCACCAACTCGCGCAGCGTGCGGGCATCAGTGGCCGCACGCTGCGCCACTACCACCAGATTGGGCTGCTCGAACCAGACCGCGTTGGGTCCAACGGCTATCGCTACTATGGTCCCGACGCGGTCGCCCGGCTGCAACGAATCCTGCTGTTGCGTGACACGGGCATGCCACTGCTTGACATCGCGACCGTGCTCGATGCGCTCGTGACGCCTGAGGTGGAAATCGAAGCACTCGCTGGACATTTGGAGTTTCTGGCTCGTGAACGCTCTGCCCTGGATCGACGCATCAACGCGGTGGAACACACCTTGTCAATGCGTCGACAGGGCCGCGAACCTCGCATGGATGTCATGCTCAAAGGATTCAACGACCGATACAAGACTGAGGTTGTCGAGCGATGGGGTCTCGAAGCATTCGACGCGTCGAATCAGTGGTGGCACGATAAGTCACTCCAGCAACAGAAGGATTGGAAGGCCAGAGCCGACGCCCTTCTCGTCTGCTGGCGTGAGATCCAGGAAGAAGGACATGATGTGGGCTCCCCCGTCGCGCAAGAACACGCGGCCGTTCATCTGGAGTGGTTCAAAGAGATTCCTGTTACTCCTAACCACACAGGCGATACGGCGAAGTCCATCGACCTGATCCGAGGTCTAGCGGCTCAGTACGAATCGAACCCCGACTTCCATATCGCCTTTGGCACAGCGGAAGCCGCGGGGTTCGCCGCAAACGCATTGCGATTTCACATGCGAGCGTTAAAGTCCCTCTCTAGGGAGTGAACTGCTCCACCGAGGTTAGTTTGAAAATCTAAGTTCAACGGTGTCACTCTTCTTTAAGATGTTTGCCTTACCGCCATGCTACGTTCCTCGCAGCCGTTGGCGCTGAGCGCAAAAACGCCCTCGGCTTCAAAAGAATGAACTGGCCCCTTCGGTTGGACAAGAAAAAGCTCCACCTGATGCCCTGCGACAGTCCCTGCTTCGCATGGTGCGTCATCCCAATCAACGCAAACAGCACGCAGTCGAGGCCATGGCTGAGTTCGAAGAGCAGCATGCGTGGAAAGTGCTGTCCACTGCGCAGCGCTTTGATGACTCGCAGGTTCCTTCCGGCATCAGCAAAGCCTGGTTGAACGAGTTCGGCGACCATCTCGACCCTGCCGTCAGCGAGCAACTGCGGTTGCACGTAGGGCTTCTTGAAGAACGCGATATCGAGTACACCGCGGGTCGCGCGTTGTTGAAGGAGCGCAAAGAAATTCTATCTGCTAAAGGCTACCTCACCCAGCATGGGTCCAGGTTCAAGACGCTGAGCAGAGAGTTGCGTTGCTCCAACAAGCGCCGTGATTGGTTAGATGCAAAGTTGGCAGCCGGTGACTACGACATCAGCGACGAGGATCACAGCGCGTATCTGAAGGCCGTCGTCGGTGAGAACGCAGCGCATAGCTCGACATGTCAGACCATCAGGCCGACCAGCAGCTATCTGTGTAGTCGACACACAGGTATCATGCGCTCGGTACATGAGCATTGGGATCCTTCAGCGTCGAAGGCAGCGGCACCCTGGCACCAGCCGGCTACGCCGAAGGGTCACACTAGATCAGATGGGTTCCAGACGCTAACGGCGTAGAACTAGTCGGCCGCCAGCAGAAGTCACCGACAGGTACTTGAGTCAGATGCACGGCATTGACGACGGGGCCGCCATAACCGATAAGAAGGCCGAAGCAGTCAAGTTCAACAAGATGTGCGGCGAACTCGGAGACACGGTGCTGAAGATCCTTCTCTAGGGTCACCAGCCCGTTGGATATAGAGAAGGCAAGACACCAGTTGCAGATGCAGCCGAGGTCTTGCCTTGCGTCATGCAGCATAAATGTCACTTGTCCATGGAAGACTTGCCAGCGAATCAGTGGAACAGACCAAAGGCGGTATGTATGCGTGTGATGTCAGTCGGTATTGAGAATTTTCGATGCCTAAACAAAGCCGACATCGATTTTAGCCAGATCACGACTTTTATTGGCCCCAATGGGGCCGGAAAAAGCTCAGTGCTTCGTGCGTTGGACTGGTTCTTCAACGGTGGAGTCATTGACGAGAAGGATGTCTGGTCGGGAAGCAACCAACAGCGAGTACGAGTGCGAGTCACCTTTGACACTTTGACTAGCACAGATCGCGCGGCCCTGGGCGACAAGTATGCTCCAGCGGGCACAGATACTTTCACGGCTTGGCGCACGTGGTCCAATGGCCAGGACAAGATGACCGGCAACGCCTTGGCCTTCCCGCCATTCGAAGATGTCCGAAATGCTGTTGGAGCTGGCCCCAAAAAGGAAGCCTGGCAAAAGGTTCTCGATGCTCACCCGGATCATGATCTACCTAAGTGGACTTCCGCCCCCAAAGTTGAGTCCGCCATGGATGACTGGGAGCGCACTCATCCTGAGCACCTTGAAGAGTCTGAATCAGGTGGAAATCATCTATTTGGATTCAACGGACAGAACGTTCTGTCTGGAATCTTTGATTTCGTCTTGGTAACAGCAGATCTTCGAGCGAACGAAGAAAGTCAGGATGCCAGAGGCACGATTATTAGTCGCATCCTCGAAAAGACGGTTGACCGAGCAGCTGCCGACGAAGCGTATTCCCAGCTCGCCGAGGAAGTAGCAGCTCGTCGCGAAGCCATCTCGAAAGAGCATCTCAATTCCCAGCTTGAGAAGCTCGGTGCTGACCTAAGCAATGAAATCGAGGCGTTCACCTCCGGTCGCAAGATCCAATTGTCGGCCGAAGAGCCCGAAATGAAACCTCAAATGTCGAAAATCCGAGTGACCGTCAGGGACCAGTTGACTCAAACTGATGTCGACCGGCAAGGACATGGATTCCAACGTGCCCTATTGATCTCCAGCCTAAAAATGCTTGCCAGCAAGAGCGCCAGCGAAGATTCCGAGAGCGTCATTTGCCTAGCCATTGAAGAGCCAGAGCTCTTCCAGCATCCCACTCAAGCTCGTGCATTCTCCAGCGTACTGCGGACACTCGCAAGTGATCCCGCCAACGGTTTGCAGATCACCTACGCAACGCACTCACCCTATTTTGTAGACGCGCGGTACTTCGATGAGATTCGACGCGTTCGGCGAAGCATCGCTGCCCCAGATCAGCACGCTGAGGTCACGGTCTCGCATGCAAAACTGGATGCGGTTGCATCCAGATTGACGGGTTACGTCGACCCGAAGGTCGTGACCGCTCGGTGGGATATGGTTTGCAATCAGCACCTATCCGAAGCCCTCTTTGCCGATGCCGTGATGCTGGTAGAGGGCGATGACGATAAGGCCGTGTTCGAAGGCATTGCTGCGCGATCCAAGCACCTTTCCGCTGACGGCATTGCTGTCGCCGCGGCACAAGGCAAAGGACATCTCTACATCCCCCATGCAATTCTGAGTGAACTAAAAATTCCGACGATGGTCGTCTTCGACAATGACTCAGGCTGCGAAGCGCGGATGACCGAGAAGAAAAAGCATGAGACGAATCCTGACAAGATCAAAGAGAACGCGAGGGCCATCAAACATGCCGTGCGCAACCATGTCGGAGACAACCGTGCTCTCCAACGCTACTTCAACCTGGACGAGCTCGATTACCCAATTGGAGCGTTGTCTCCTGAGCTTCACGCGGTCGACGACACGCTTGAGACAATCATCAACAACGACTGGCCAAGCTGGAACGATACCCTTCAGACATTAGTTAAAAGCGGCCAGGGTGTAGGCAATAAGAATGCCGCAACATACGCCCTTGCTTCAACAAACTGCGAAGAAGAACCTAGCGGCCAAATAGCATTGCCAGTCGAGAGCATCAGGACCTTAGTTCGCACCGCCAACGGGTGACAACACTTCTTATATTGAATCCTTCGCTGGCCATGGAACCTCCATGGTCAAATGGCCGGCGAAGATCCAACCGCATCGATGAAGCGTCGTGTTGAGATTGACACCAGGTGCAGCTTCGTACAGCTCGCAGAGCGTTTAACAATTGATAGTACGGACAGATGTAACGGAACAGGTTTATTGACCGGAGATTGTTGTGACACTGTTCGGATTGGTACGGGTCAGCACAACGAAGCAAGAAACAGAATGCTAGCACGATGCGTTAGATAAGATCTGCGTCAAAGTTTTCGAAGAGAACGTCAAGAGCAAGCTCGCCCTTGACCATCGTCCGGGACTTAGCGCAGTCATCGCCTACTTACGGCCTGATGACATGCTCACGGCGCAGGAGGTTGGTCGCCTGGGTAGGAAGCCTGCTTGAAGGTCCCGTCGTGCTCAATGACCTGTTCACGCGCGGCATCGCGGTCAAAGTACTAGGAGGTATCGCCGCCGGTGAACACACCCAACGAAGCTTCGTCTTGGATATGGCATTGGCCTTGGCAGAATGCCGTCGGCGCAACATCGTGTGTAAGACCACGAACGGGCTCGAAGCGGCACGCAAGTACGGCAAGGTTGTTGGCCGCTCACGGGTGATTCATGATGATAAGCGAATTATCATTCTGGCACGTCGGGATAAAGGTGAGTCAATAAGAGAAATCGCTCGTGCGCTCGGCGTTTCCGTAGGTACGGTACATAGCACGCTGACATGAATCGACAGCGCCGGAGTCGCCAACATCAGCGACGAACCATAATGGTCAGCCGTCACTTTTAAGATCTGTCGCGCAGGCAATGACATCCTAGAGCATGCGTTCCGAGAGCTGGTCAAAGAACTCGGTGAGCAGTTGAGGAGCATTGGGTTTCATCAGTTCAGCCCCACCGAACCGGTAGACCTCGTATCCAGTCAACTTAAGTCGACGGTCTTCAGCGACCATGTCGCTATATAGCGTAGGACTTGCTATCTCCCCATTGGCATAGTGCTGTTTTCCATCCACTTCAATAACGACGCGATGCCTATCAGAAAACAAAATCAGGAAATCCATACGCTGACGGGCAAGCGGACTGCCATTTTGCCCAGCCGCGCGACGAGCCAGTTGCGTCGAAGGGTCAAAATGTAGATACACCTGTGGGATCAGCACTGGGACATCAAAATTGTCTCCGTTGTATCGAGATGCATATGCGTCAAAGACACAAAGCTCTACCGGATTGCCTCCGATTGAAGCTCTCAATCGCTGATGAAGATTGATCCCAACATCCCGCTCAAGTACCGAATCCGGGAGTTCCTCGCGCTTACGCCACCACTGAATTAGCTGCCTAAACTTCAACCCATCGGCAGGAACAGGTTGATCATAAATCAAGCAGAACTCGCCATTTCGGACGATCTCAATGTCATTACTGACGGCGTCACGAATCACCAGATCTGGTTTGGGACCATTCGCAGCGAATATGAGGTTCTTCGTCGGCGCACCAACACCACCGCCTCGATCGTACTCATTTAGCAGAGCAATGACGTCAGCCCGAAGCACCTCTTCCACGTCAAGCTCAGCAACCACGCGTCGAGCCAGAGCAACTAGCTGCGGGAGTTCCCACCCCGAGGTATAGCCCTTGATGACATCACGCTTACTGAAGTTGGAATCGTTCGGGTGATAATCCTTTTTTGGCCACGGTAAACGAAGCTCTTCATGCAGCACTGCTTCGAGAGTCTCCCGTGTATAACTGCCGATCATCGATTCCTCGATGGCCAGTCTGAAGCCGCGCGAAGAAACCTTTACAGGCGGCTTCGGTGCGGAATCCCATTCACTGAGGAAGTTAAAATTATTCACAATCTCATTGTCCCCGGCTTACCCGACATAATCGACAATCGAACAGACGCATAAGGACTCCTCACCAATTGAACTGGGTTCCAAAAGTTGGACTAGCTAGACAATAGTCCCGCATCAGGCCGCAAGGGTGCTGATCTATCTGTTTATGGTCCAGCGGACTTGGAGCATGTGTGTATTTACCTCAACAGGGCGACAACGCAAAACGCTCGGCTGGAAAACTCCAGCCGAGCGTCTTGATGAATTACTATTAGTGGCTT
>NZ_JBQSWU010000044.1:0-17134 GCF_052377485.1 Glutamicibacter sp. AOP38-B1-38
CAAGCAAATGTTATATATCCACCAAATTAAAAATAATTTGGTATCAATAAACTTGGCACACTATTGAGTTCTCAAACAACAAACACTCTCGACACCACAACCACCGCAATCGGCGGCTGCTTCGCTCCGGAGCAACTTTACAAGTTTACCATCTTGTTGACTGTTGTCAACTCCATGTTTTCCACTTGTTTACGTCTCTTGAATTTCGTTCCCTTTCGGGCTTTCCGTTCAAGCGGCGCGAGAAATAACTCTACACGTCTTTGAGGTGAACGCAAAATCGGGCGCATGGCCCGTTATTCATCCAAACTTCCCTGTCATTACGGGAATTCGTGGCTCGTTGAGCTGGTCTCCGAGAAAAAACCGTCAAAAACATTCTTATGAAGCAGCTCACGCTTAAAGCAGTTGGGCCTGCTTTCCCGCGGAATCACAGGAAACAGGCCCAACAGAAAAGAAAGAACTTACTTGCTTTCGGCGTTACGCAGACGCGAAACCTCGTAAAGCGAGATGCCGACGGCCATGGATGCGTTCAACGACTCCATGGCCGAGTCGATCGGGATCGAGACAATCGCATCGCAGTTCTCGCGGACCAGGCGCGAGAGTCCCTTACCTTCCGAACCGACCACGATGCACAGTGGGCCGGTAGCCAGTTCCAGATTCGGCAGATCCATATCTCCGCCGGCGTCCAACCCGATGACGAAGATGCCTGCGGCCTTGATTTCCTTCAGCGCGTTGGTCAGGTTGCTGCACTTGGCCACTGGCACACGTACCGCTGCTCCGGCACTGGTTTTCCACGCCGAAGCGGTCATGCCCACACTGCGCCGCTCGGGGATGATCACACCGTTTGCGCCGAAGGCCGAAGCCGAACGGATAATCGCGCCTAGGTTGCGCGGATCGGTAATGCCATCCAGCGCAATGAACAGCGGCTGGGTACGTGAGTAACCGCGGTCGTAGTCTTTGACCGACTTCTGCACCAACTGCACGGCGTCTTTGTATTCGTACGGTGGGATCTGCAGGGCCATGCCCTGATGAATCGCGCCGTCGGTGATGCGTTCTAGCTCCGGCTTGCTCACTTCCATCAGCGGAATACCCTGAGCGGCGGCGAGTTTCAGCGACTCGCGCACTCGGTCATCAACTTCGATGCGGATGGCTACGTGCAGTGCCTTCGCCGGAATGCCGGCGCGCAACGCTTCAACGACCGAATTACGGCCGGTCACCATCTCGGCATTGACCTTAATCCGGTCGTTGCGCTTAGCCGCGCTGCGCTTGGTAGCTGCGCGGTCGGCCAGCTCCTTGGTGCGGTAGGCCTTGTGGTAAGGACGATCCTCGGCTTTCGGGGTCGGGCCTTTGCCCTCCAGGGAACGGCGGCCCTTGCCGCCACTTCCCTTGGTTGGGCCCTTCTTGCCCTTGCGAACCGCTCCCGCGCGTTCTTGAGGATTACTCATTTGATGTGTCCTTTGTTTTGAATTCTTCGTATGGCCGCGGGTGCGGTTACTTCGTCAGGGTCCAGCGGGCCCCGTCCGCGGAATCAACAACGGTGATGCCCGCGGAGGCTAGCGCGTCGCGAATGGCGTCTGATCGAGCCCAATCCTTAGCGGCTCGCGCCTGGGTACGTTCGGCCAGTTGTGCCTGAATTAGCGTGTCCAGCGCTTCGGTTTCGGCACTTCCCTGCCCGGTGCCGACGCTACGTGCATCGTCCAGTCCAAGAACCTGCGTCATGGCAAGTACCTGGTCGAGCGCCTCGGCTACAGCCTGTTCTTCGTTCGCATCCAGTGCGGCGTTGCCGCGGCGGACCGTCTCATGAAGCACAGCCAAGGCCATCGGCACGTTCAGGTCATCATCCATGGCGAAGCCGAAAGCTTCGGGTACCGAAGTAGCTTCCACGCTGAGCCCGGTATTGGCGGCTCGGTACGTGGCGTTGGAAATGAAAGTGTCGATGCGTTCTACGGCGGCAGCAGCTTCGGTGAGCGAATCGGGACGGTAATCCAGCTGCGAACGGTACTGCGCCTGACCTAGGAAGTAGCGCACCACGCGAGGTTCGGCCAGCTGCAGCATTTCTTCCGGGGAGATGGTGTTGCCAATGGACTTGCTCATTTTTTCCCCGGCATAGGTGACCATGCCGTTGTGCATCCAGTAATTGGCAAAGCCCTGACCGGCGGCGGTTGACTGCGCCAATTCGTTCTCATGGTGCGGGAAGCGCAAATCTAGCCCACCACCGTGGATGTCGAAGTGCGTGCCGAGGTACTTGGCGGCCATAGCCGAGCATTCTAAATGCCAGCCCGGTCGCCCGCGGCCCCAGGGGCTCGTCCACGACGCGGTGTAGGGATCGCTTTCCTTGTGTCCCTTCCACAGGGCGAAGTCCCGCGGATCTCGCTTGCCACGCGGATCGGCGTCGGCGGCAGCCTGCATATCGTCGATTTTCTGTCGGGTCAGTGAACCGTAGGCCTCGAAGGAGCGTACGTCGAAATACACGTCTCCGGAGTCATCGGTGGCCGGGTAGGCATGACCGCGGGAGATCAAGGTTTCGATCAGCTCATGCATTTCGGTGATGTGGCCGGTAGCGCGTGGCTCATAGGTCGGTCTGCGTACTCCGAGCGCTGCATAGGCGTTGGCAAACTCTTGTTCGAAGCGGTAGGCCAGCGCATACCAAGACTCCCGTGGCGGGTAGTGCTGATCCGCGGCAAATTCCTCGGCGAAGGAGTTCGACGACTTTTCCAAAATCTTGTCGTCGATATCGGTCACATTGCGCACGGTGGTGACGGTAAAGTCCCGGTATTCCAGCCAGCGCACCAAGATGTCGTAGGCAATAGCGCTGCGCACGTGGCCCACGTGCGGCATGCCCTGCACAGTTGCGCCACAGTAGTACAGCTTGACTTCGCCGTCGGTTAACGGCTTAAAGTCTCGTACGGACGCAGTCTTGGTGTCATAAAATCGCAGGCTCACATCTTTAAGGTTATCCGAAGAAACCGGTGGTTGTGCGGGGATGCGACAAGGAACGCACTGACGCGTTGTTTACTGCCCTGCCCGAGTGGCCGGATAGACCAGTGCGGTGGCGTATGCGGTGACCCCGATGCCCTCCCCCTCGTAGCCCAATCCATCGCTGGTGGTTGCGGTGACGCTGACTGGGGCACCAAGGACTTCAGAGAGCAGTTGATTGGCTTCTTCGCGGCGCGCCGCGAAGCGTGGACGGCGGGCCACGAACTGCACCGCCACGTTGCCGATCTCGAACCCCGCGCCTCGGACCAGACGCGCAGCTTCTGCAAGCAGGCTCACACCGCTTGCCCCGGAAAATTCGGGTCGATCCACCCCAAAGTGGGTTCCCAGATCGCCAATCCCGCTGGCGGAGAACAATGCGTCGCAGGCAGCGTGGGCTACCGCGTCCCCGTCCGAGTGTCCCGACAGACCGATATCGTCGGGGAAGAAGAGGCCTGCCAGCCACATCTGCCGTGATGGGTCGGTGCTGACCGCGTGCACGTCGATGCCATTGCCGATGCGTGGGATGGCCAAGTTTTTCTCCAGGTTCTTCGTTGCGGCGGTGGCGAACAATCGACCCACGGTATCCAAATCCTCTGGGTGGGTGACCTTCAGCGAACGCGCATCGCCAACCACGACGTGCACTTCAACCCCGCGGACGCGAACGATCGAAGCGTCATCGGTGACGCGGGCTAATTCTTCGGAACTGTAATGGTCGAGTTGCGCATGAGCATCGATGAGGGTCTGGGCGTCGAATCCCTGCGGGGTTTGCACCGCCCGCAAGGTGCTGCGATCCGGCGTTTCTACGACAATCGGCGAACCAAGGCCCGCCTCCGTGCCGACCACGCTGATCGTGTCGGTCACCGCCAGGGCCGGGATGACTGCCTGGATTGCGGGCTTGCGCAGCTCGGCGAGAATCAGCTCGTATTGGGATACCGGGGCGAAGGCGCGTGCCGCGTCATGAACCAGGATTCGCGTGATCTGCGCGGAGACCGCGGCCAGACCATTGCGCACCGAGGCCGCGCGGCTGTTCCCGCCGGGGACTGTACGCACCAGCGACGGGTAGTAGGCAAGGCGTTCGGTAAGCCGGGAGTCCTTCGGCGGAACCACCACGATTACGTCTTGGACTCCGCCCACTTCGAGAATGCGATCCAGTGCATGCTCAGCCAACGATTTGCCGTGGACCTCGACTAACGCCTTGGGCATACCCGCACCTAGGCGAGTCCCCAAGCCAGCCGCTACCAGGATGACCGCTACCGATTCTTCTCGTTGCTCACTCACGAATCCCAGCTTATCCCGCATTAGAACTGCGGTTAAATGACTAAACCGTGGGTCGCTTTCCAGCGTCCCACGGTTACTTGTCGTTCGGCATCAGGCTTCGATGACTCGACGAAATTTAGGCGGAGGCCAAAACTTCGTCCAGCAGGCCTTCTGCCTTGGTCTCGTCCAGGTCCTTGGCAAGAGCCAATTCGCTGATCAATACCTGTCGGGCTTTGGAGAGCATACGCTTTTCGCCTGCGGACAGGCCACGGTCATTCTCACGGCGCCAAAGGTCACGAACGACCTCTGCCACCTTGATGACATCACCGGAGGCAAGCTTTTCTAGATTTGCCTTGTAACGACGCGACCAGTTGGTCGGCTCTTCAGTAAATTCAGCACGAAGGACATCGAACACATGGTCCAAACCTTCCTGACCTACCACGTCACGCACGCCAACGAGATCAACGTTCTCTGCTGGAACCTCGATGGTCAGGTCGCCCTGAGCCACCTTGAGCTTGAGATACATTTTCTCTTCGCCCTTGATCTTGCGCATTTTGATCTCTTCGATCATTGCCGCGCCGTGGTGCGGGTAGACAACAGTCTCGCCAACCTCAAAAACCATGTGAATAAACCCCTTTCCCACCTCCCAGTCTACCACGGGCACGCTCTGGGAAATCTTCACCATGACCTCAATAACCCCGAAAAGACGCGGAATTCCCTCTTCCACTTGCGGGAGAAACGTGGTATGAAGTTAACGGGTTGCGCGGCTAACCCCTCTCCCACAAGCCGCCACAACTTATCTACAACTTGTCGAAATCGATGTGTTGCCCGTCGCTAAATCACGTTCTGGCGCGAATTACGGTTAGGCTTAGTACCAGTCGTGGTCTTCGCGTTGCCCCGCGCCTTGGGCGCGGAACACCGATAAATGGCCACGAAACCCGCAACTCATTATTCTCACCGAGGAGTTAGTGTCGTGATCACCGCACGCATGACCGCTGGACGTCGTATCGCTGCGTCCCTAGCCGTGGCTGCCCTGGCATTCGGTGTCACCAGCTGTGGCGCCATCAACCAGCAGGCGACTACCACCCAGTACAACGCATCCGATGGCATCCACGTTGATGTTGCCGACGCCGAGGTTCGCAACCTAATGTTCGTCGCAAACACCGACGCTTCCGAGGCCCGCCTGATCGGCTCAGTGGTCAACGACGCAGACAGCGCAGTAAGCGTGAGCATCAAGGCCGGCTCGGCCTCCGCCGTGACGATCGAGGTTCCGGCCAACGAGGTCATCAAGTTGGAAGACGACGCGAACGAAACCGTCATCTCCTCGCTGGGCGTCAACCAGGGCGAGCACGCAGTCACCATCTTCACCGCGGACGGCGAAACCGTCGAGTTCAGCGTTCCGGTAGTCGACGGCACCCTCGCCGAATACCGCGACTTCGTCCCGGGCGGATACGACTCGGCCACCACCGAACACCTGAAGCCAGTGGAGCACGAATCCACTTCGGGCCACTAGGCGCTTTCTAAACGACAAAGGCTTCGGCCTTCGAGAATTCCTCCTCAATGGAAGATTCTCGAAGGCCGAAGCCTTTTGCATTTCTGCG
The DNA here is from genome assembly GCF_052377485.1 of Glutamicibacter sp. AOP38-B1-38. Classification (NCBI taxonomy): domain Bacteria; kingdom Bacillati; phylum Actinomycetota; class Actinomycetes; order Micrococcales; family Micrococcaceae; genus Glutamicibacter; species Glutamicibacter sp. AOP38-B1-38. Next base: position 5,832 of record NZ_JBQSWU010000044.1, read on the forward strand.
CTAGTTCAGTGACGGGCTAAGCGACGAATTTGTATCCGAGCCCGCGTACCGTCACCAGATGCTCTGGGACCGCAGGGTCTTCCTCGATCTTCGAACGCAGACGCTTGACATGCACGTCGAGGGTTTTGGTGTCCCCCACATAGTCGCTGCCCCAGACCCTGTCGATCAGCTGGCCACGGGTCAGCACACGACCTGCGTTGCGTAATAGCATTTCGAGCAGCTCGAATTCCTTCAACGGCATCGCGACCTCGGTATTGCTGACCGAAACCACATGGCGTTCGACATCCATGCGCACAGGTCCGGCGGTGACCACATTGGTGATCAGCTCCTCGACTTCACCCTGTCGGCGCAGCACCGCACGAATGCGGGCCAGCAATTCACGCGAGGAGTACGGCTTGGTGACGTAGTCATCCGCGCCGAGCTCGAGACCCACCACCTTATCGATCTCGGAGTCCTTGGCGGTGAGCATGATGACAGGGACCTGGCTGGTGGCGCGGATCTGGCGAATCACCTCGGTGCCCGGTTGTCCGGGAAGCATCAAGTCCAGCAGCACCAGATCGGCGCCGTGGCGCTCAAATTCGGTGACAGCCACAATACCGTCGTCGGCGATGCGCACCTCAAAACCTTCACGTTCCAACAGGTAAGAAAGCGGGTCCGAGAGCGACTCTTCGTCCTCAACGATCAATATGCGGGTCATCGGCGTCCTCCTTCACGATCCGCCACACGCGTGGCGTTCGCTTTATCCTTCGTCGTATCGGTGGCCAATTCCGATGGCTCGGCCCCTTCTTCATCCACTATGGGAAGTCTGAGTGTGAACGTGGAACCCTGCCCGGGCTGCGACCACAGCGATACCTCGCCGCCGTGGTTGGCCAGCACATGCTTGACGATGCTCAGCCCCAGTCCGGTACCGCCGGTCTGCCGTGAGCGTGCTCCATCCACCCGGTAAAAGCGTTCGAAGACGCGCTCCTGCTCTTCGGCGGAGATGCCCGGGCCCTGATCGGTGACCGAGATCTGCGCGTAGCCGTCACGCTGGCGCAGCCCCACACCCACGGTGGTGTTTGGCGGTGAGTAGCGGATCGCGTTGTCGATCAGGTTGCGCAGGGCAGTCATCAGCAGATCCGCATCGCCGTATATCGCGGCATCGAGATGACCGCCCACGGTAATGCTGATTCCCTTTTCCTCGGCAAGCAGCTTGTTGCGGTCAACCGCCTCGCTGATCACCGATTCGATGACCACGTCGGCCCCGTACAGGATGGAGTCGCTGGACTGCAGCCGGGAGAGTTCGATGATGTCCTGGACCAGTGCGGCCAGGCGCCGGGATTCCTTCTGCATCCGAGTGGAGAAGCGGCGTACCGCTACCGGGTCATCGGCGCCGTCATTGATCGCCTCGGCCAGCAAAGACATCGCGCCCACCGGGGTTTTCAACTCATGCGACACGTTGGCCACGAAGTCATTGCGCATGGCCTCGGTGCGGGTGATCTCGGTGCGGTCATCGGCGAGCAGCAGGATGTACTCATCACCCAACGGCGCGACACGTACGTGCACGATCAGCTGTCCGGCGCCCAAGGTTGCCCGCTGCAGCTCGTACTGGCTCTCGGCGATCACCCCGTCGGCGCGTACCTGACGCACCAGCGTCGCCAGCTCCTCGTGGACCAGCGTATGCCCGCGTACCAGCCCGTAGGCATAGGAGGCGGGGTTGGCGCGAACCACTCCATCCACGTCGTCCAGGATCACGAACGCGCGGCCAATGACTGAAAGCACCGAGGCGGCACCTTCGGGCAGCACCGGTTCGTCAACATCGGGGAGGCCGGAGGCACGCCGCTGCGAGAAACGGTAGGCGGCTAGCCCGACAAGTCCCAAGGTCAAACCGAGCAGGCCGGCGAGCAGGGTCGAAATTACTTCGTTCACATAATCAGACTAGCTTCCAACGCACTGGGGGCTGGTCTCAAATGACGCGAAATAGGACTTTTCGCTATCCTATTCACCAAACGTTCACTTTCCGTGGGATATTCGTTAATAACCCGCTGACAAGGTGGAGGCAGACCCTCCGTCATGCCCAAAACCAGGGTGTGGGATTCCGTAACTCGAAAGGACCTTCAATGCGCAAGGTATTTCAGGCAGATCTGCAGCAAATCGGTGAAGAGCTGATCGAGATGTCCAAGCTGGTCGCCACCGCGATGGACCGTGCATGGGAATCGCTGGCAAACGCCGATGTTGATATGGCTCAGGAAGTTATCGCAGCCGATGCGAAGATCGACTTCCTGCAGAACCAGCTCGACGAGCGCGCCATCGACACCTTGGCACTCCAAGGGCCGGTGGCTTCGGACCTGCGCATGATCGTTGGCTCGCTGCGCATGAGCGCTTCGCTAGAGCGCATGGGAGACCTGGCGCGGCACTTAGCCCAGCTAACCCGCCTGCGTTTCCCGAACCCGGCGATCCCCGCGCAGATTTCCGACACATTCGCACAGATGGCAGAGATCGACATTCAGATCGCCAAGGAAGTCGGCCAGCTGCTCGAAACTCGTGACTTGGCAATTGCCCGGGCAATTATCGAATTGAACCACAAGCTGGACGGGTTGCATGCCAGTGTGTTCACCGTGATCGCCGACGATGCATGGGAGGAGACGGCGCCGACCACCGTGGATGTGTCGCTCACCAGCCGCTATCTCGAGCGCTTCGGCGACCACGGCGTCTCCGTTGCCCGCAAGGTGACCTACTTGGTAACCGGCGAATGGGATCCAGCAGAGTTCTAAGCTCCGCAAGTTAGCGCACTAGCGCCGACATACGTCGATGGCCTTGGGCCGGTGATTTTCTCACCGGCCCAAGGCCATTTTTGCGGGCGTCAAAGTCTATTGCCTACCGCTAGTCACGTTCCAGGGCAACAGCCCTGCCTGGCGGTTCACAGAAATATATAGTCACTACGAGCTACATGGCCAATTACTTCCTATTAAGCATTCGCAGAGCAGGAAAATTCCAGTGGCGAGTTCTTTGCCTTCCCTGGAATTTATGAGGTCAAGGGAAAGTCCACGGACTTCATCGCCGCATCAACCGAACCGCTTCGCCTCACCTCCAGCGTTGACGGCAACGCACATGTGGAGATTCCCCAGGAGCTATCTTCCGCCACGAACGAACTCGCGTTGAAGGCCGTGCAGGACTTCGCAACGGCGTGTGTCACGCCTCCTACGAATATGGCGGATGGCTGTCCCTACGAGCTACGCCAGAAAGATCTCGCATCGATGAAGTTGACGGAGCCGGCCGGCGGCCTGGAAAGCCTGAGCCAGAAGAGTTTCATCGCGCAAAGCACCAAGTTCAAGTACAAGAAGAACGACACCGAGTACTACGAATACGAAACGAAAGATCTGGAGACAACCTTCCGCGGCACTATCGAGTGGGATAGCGGAACCCCTAAGGTCGCCAAAATATCTAGTGGTTGGTTCTAAGCGACCCGAGAGTCAGAAGATAACGCATTAAGGGTGGGACACCGTATCGGTGTCCCACCCTTCTTGCGTGCGTCCCCCGGACATGCCGGAGGCTAGAGTATTTCCGGCTTTAGCCTTCGCACTCGACGCAGAAACCTACAATGCCCTCTTCACGAACTAGCTGTGAGCGGTGGCGGATCAGGAAGCACGAGCCGCAGATGAACTCGTCTTCCTTCTGCGGGACGACCGTAACGGTCAGTTCCTCATTGGACAGGTCTGCGCCTGGAAGGTCCATGCCGTCGGTGTGATCGGCCTCGTCGAGCTCTCGCACGACGCTCTTCGCGTCTGGTGCGTTTGCGGACTTAACCGCGTCTAGAGAAGCCTTGCGCGCCTCGGCAACGTCCGGGCGGACTTCATCGTAATCAGTTGCCACGAATTGCATTCCTAACGTGAGCCATTGAGCCTATTCGAAATAGGAGATTACAGCATACTAATGCCAAAAACACAATCCTGTGTCGTTGTTTCGCTCACAGCCTGACATTCATTTGAACTTTGCGCTTAAGAAACGACGAGGCGCACCGCTGCCGACACCCAAAAGTGCCGGCGCTGGTGCGCCCCATAAAAACTCAGAACGTACTACTTACGCCCCTGATTCGCGACTGCCTTGATCGCGTCTGCGGCAGCTTCCAGATCCAGATAGGTTCCACCAGCGGTGATTGGCTGGAAGTTCTCGTCCAGTTCGTACACCAGCGGAATGCCGGTCGGGATGTTCAGCGAGGCAATGGCCTCGTCGCTGATGCCGTCCAGGTGCTTGACCAGCGCACGCAGCGAGTTGCCGTGCGCGGTGACCATGACGGTCTTGCCTGCGGACAGGTCCGTCTTGATCTCATTCTCCCAATACGGAAGCATGCGCTCGAGCACGTCTTTGAGGCACTCGGTGCGTGGCGCCTGGTCACCCAGGTCCGCGTAACGCTCGTCAGTTGCCTGGCTGAATTCCGAAGCATCGTCCAGGACCGGCGGCGGGGTGTCGTAGCTGCGGCGCCACAGCATGAACTGCTCTTCGCCGAACTCGGCCAGCGTCTGCGCCTTATCCTTGCCCTGCAACGCACCATAGTGACGCTCGTTCAAGCGCCAGCTGCGGTTGACCGGGATCCACGAACGACCAGCCGTTTCCAGTGCGAGGTTAGCGGTGGTGATCGCGCGGGTCAACAGCGAGGTGTGAAGCACCTCTGGCTTGTAGCCGGCTTCAGCCAGCAGCTCGCCGCCACGAGCGGCTTCGGCCCGTCCCTTTTCGGTCAGGTTCACGTCGTACCAACCGGTGAACAGATTCTTTTCGTTCCATTCGCTCTGCCCATGGCGAAGCAAGATCAAAGTATGGGTCATACATTCCATCCTATCCAATGCGATGCACCGCGTAGCCGAAAGTTAAGACATGTCAGCAAAAAACAACGCCTCGGTCTTCGCATGACGAAGTCCGAGGCGTTGAAAAGCTTGTTGGCCTTAGTTGTACCAGTTGCCGCTCTGGCCGCTGACCGCGGGCTTGACATCTGCCAGGTAAACGCAGGCTACACAGGCCGCGATCAGCTGCAGGAAGCCGCCACTGCTGGCTGGGCCGGAAAGCACCATCAGCACCGAAATGATGGTGGCGCCGCCGGTCAATGCCATCCACCAGCCCTTGGTGCGTTTACCTTCTTGGGTAAACCGCGACGCCTGATGGCGCAGGCAATCGATCAATGCCCAGACGGCGACCACGCCGACAACAATGCTGAGCGCATACATCAAGTACATCTCGATTATTCGTGCCAAGTCCATATCTACACTCTACCTTTCTCTCCGGCGCGTCCCCCGGCCTACGGATCGTGAGTCTTCAGATTCGTTCAAGGGCTCCGGAAAGATCCCGCCACAGATCCTCCACGGCTTCGATACCCACCGAAAGCCGGATCAAGTTTTCCGGCACGGTGGCGGGTTCATTCGCGTGGCGCGCCCGGCGCTCGGCCAGAGTTTCCACTCCGCCCAGCGAGGTGGCGCCGGTGATCAGGCGGAGCTCTTCGATCATCCGGTCCGCGTCCTTGGCGGTTGAACCTGCGGTAAATGAAATCACCGAACCATAGCCGCTCATTTGCTCGGTGGCCCGCTGATACCCGACATCCGTAGGCAGACCGGGGTAGCGTACTGCGCTCACCTTCGCGTGCGCGGCCAGCCGCTCGGCCAGGATTTGGCTGTTTGCCTGCGAGCGTTCGAGCCTGACCGACAAGGTACGCACCCCTCGCAGGGCCAGGAACACGTCCATTGGCGAGGCGATGGCTCCATGCAAGGTGCGGTGCCCGTGCAGCTTGCTATGCAATTGCCCGTCGTTGGTGACCACCGCGCCGAGGATCAAGTCCGAATGACCCGACAGATATTTGGTCACCGAGTGGACCACTAGATCCGCTCCCAAGGTCAAAGGCTGTTGCAATAGCGGGGTGGCAAAGGTGTTGTCAACGATGCTGAGCACACCCGAGGTCTTGGCTGCCGCCAACAGCGCGGGAAGATCCGCAACCTCAAGCATCGGATTTGTTGGAGATTCCAGCCACAGCACGTCGGCATCGTCCATCGCGCGCAGCACCTGATCGGTATTTGCCACATCCACAGCTCGCACGCTGAAGCGTCCGGCTGCCTGCAGTTCAGCGCTCAACCCCAACGAACCGTTATAGGAATGCTGCGGCAAGACCAGCACGCCGCCCTCGGGCACCAGGGTCAGCGCCGCAGAGATCGCCGCCATACCGGAAGAAAACACTAAGGCCGGATATTGTGCCTGCTCCAATTGACCCAAGACTTCTTCGAACGGGTCCCAGCTGGGGTTGGAGAACCGGGCGTACACGCGGTCCCCGGCGCCGGCGAGCCCGTGCGAGTGGTAGGTCGAGGTGAACGTGATCGGATGATTCACCGGGCCGTCATTGGTGTGCGCAGGACGTCCCCCGGCCACGATAAGCGTCTTCGGGTCCCAAGTTTGTGCTTCGGCAGCTGATTCTGGCAGTTGGCTCATGAGCACCAGATTACGCCCGCATAGCAGCGCAATGCACAAGCGTTTACGTGCATGTCCGCCCGTGTTACCCGGCTTGTTCGTCACTCTTGGCCAGAAGCCCGGGAATCTGTCCTTTTTCCCGACCCCGGTTAGTTAGGGTAGAGGTGTGAGTATCGATTCGACTGCATCCCAGCGCGGCCTGTTTATCGTCTTTGAAGGCGGCGACGGCGGCGGCAAGTCCACGCAGGTGGCCATGACCCGTCAGTGGCTGGAAAATCGTGGTGCCCGCGTAGCGACCACAAGGGAACCCGGTGGTACCCAAATCGGCGAAAAACTACGCTCCTTGGTGCTCGAACACGGTCACGGCGACATCGATTCACGCACCGAGGCTCTCATCTATGCGGCGGCCCGCGCCGCCCACGTGCAACAGCTCATCGCTCCAAAGCTCGCTGAGGGTACCCACGTGATTTGCGACCGATTTGTCGACTCTTCGCTGGCCTACCAGGGCATGGGCCGCTCCCTCGGGTTTGCTGCTGTCTCGGCCATCAATGACTTTGCGACCACCGGTTTGAAACCAGATGCCACGATCATCCTCGATATCTCTGCCGCGGATGGTCGCGCTCGGCGAATCGCTGCCAGCGGCGGGGTGGAGGAATCGGACCGGCTGGAAGCCGAACCAGATGATTTCCACGAACGCATCCGCGGTGCCTTCCTCGAACTTGCCGCCAAGGATCCACAGCGTTATCTGGTGGTCGATGCGACAGGCAGCGTTGAGCAGCTCCAACGGGAAATCACGACGCACCTTGCAGGTCTGTTGTGAGCCGGCCGGTATTTGCCGAGCTCGCCGGTCAGCAGCGTGTGGTCGACTCGCTGATTTCCGAGGTTGATCAAGGTAACCCCACACACGCTTGGCTGGTGACCGGTCCTCCAGGTTCTGGAAGGACCACCGCGGCCCGTGCGTTCGCCGCGGCCTTGCAATGTACGCAAACTCCAGCCGGCTGCGGACAGTGCGATGCATGCAAGAAAGTAATGGCGGGCAACCATCCAGATGTTTCTTTCGTTTCCACTAGCAAGGTCGCCTATCAGATCGAAGATGTCCGGCATCTGATCACTCGCGCCCAAGAACGTGCCGGTAACGGCAAATGGCGCATCATCATCATCGAAGATGCAGACCGCATGACCGAACGCACCACCAATGTGCTGTTGAAGGCCATCGAGGAACCGCCAGCACAGATGATCTGGATCCTCTGTGCACCCTCGCCGGCCGACGTGCTGGTGACCATCCGCTCGCGCTGCCGCGCGGTCAACCTGTCGGTACCTGCGGCCGCGGAGGTGGCCGAACTTTTGGTGCGTCGCGACGGCTTGGAACAGGAGATGGCAGAGTTTGCCGCGCGAGTATCGCAGTCCCATATTGGCGTTGCCCGTATGTTGGCACGAGATGAAAAGGCTCGCGAGCGTCGTGAAAAGGTCGTCACGCTGCCGCTGCGGCTCTCTACCCTCCCCCACGCGATGTCTGCCGCGGCAGACATCTCTGCGTTGGCTAGCGAGCATGCCGAAGCCATGACCGGTTCGCAGCTCAACGCGCAGGTTGCCGAGCTTCGCCACGCAAATGGCTTGGGCGAAGAGGAAAATATTCCTCCGGGACTGCGCGGGCAGTTCAAGGCCCTGGAGGAAAATGCCAAGCGTTTCGCCAGGCGCGCTACTTTTGATTCCTTAGACCGCACTTTGATAGACCTGACGACCTTTTTCCGAGATGTGCTTAGCTTGCAGCTGCATTCGGGTATAGATCTCATCAACGAACACCTCCGCTCGAAGCTAGAAGCCTACGCAGCGGCGCAACCCAGCGAGAAGACACTCGCCCAGCTTGATGCAATCAACGAAACGCGTCAGCGCTTAGCTGCCAACGTAAATCAACTGATCGCCCTTGAGGCGCTCATGGCCCGGCTGCTTCCAAAGCCAGGCCGTCGCTAGATCAGCAGTTGCCACAACCGAAACCCAACTTCAACAGGAGACGCAAAAGTGACTGCACGTAATTCCCTGCTCCGGTTCGCGTCACTGGGCGCGGCGTTGTCCCTCGCCTTGGTTTCCTGCGCTGGCTCCGGGCCGAGCGATACCGAAGCGGCCCCCTCGGCCACCAATTCCCAGCCTGCTGCGGCTCCTGAAGCCCAGGGCGAACTCGCCAAATACTACGATCAAGACGTGACGTGGGAACCATGTGGCAGCACGGTGGAGTGCGCGACTATCCAGGTGCCCTTGGACTATGAAAACCCCGGGCAAGAGGACATTGACCTTGCGCTGAATCGACGTGCTTCGGAAGGTGCGAAACGAAACCTCCTGGTGAATCCCGGCGGCCCGGGAGGGTCAGGCCTCGGCATGGTCACCGATAGTGTGCCCCATATTTTCAGCAATGATCTGCAGCGTGAGTTCAATACGATCGGTTTCGACCCACGTGGCGTAGGCAAGAGCTCCCCGGTGAAATGTCAGACAGATGAGCAAACCGACCTGAGCCGGCAACAGAACTTACGCGCATGGGTTCCTGAAGACCGAGAAGAAATCATCAAGCAAACTAGGGAATACTCCAAGGAGTGCGCGCAGAATACCGGGGATTTGCTAGGACACGTGGACACCGTTTCGGCGGCTAAAGATCTGGACATCATCCGGGCCGTCCTTGGAGACGAAAAGCTCGATTATCTCGGCTTCTCCTACGGCACATTCCTCGGTGCCACCTACGCGGAGCTCTTTCCGCAGCGGGTTGGCGGGTTCGTCTTAGACGGCGCCATGGATCCCGCAGTTTCATCCGCCGAGGTGAACAGGGCACAGGCCGTGGGATTTGAGCGAGAAATCGATGCCTGGCTCGAAAGCTGTCTGAAGAGTGAAGAATGCCCATTTGACGGGACTCTTGAGGAAGCCAAGGTGCAACTGCAACTGTTCTTTGCTCAAATCGAAAATGAACCTCTCGTGTCCAGCGACGGCCGAACCGTCCCGATTATCGATTTCATCAACGGCTTCATCGTTCCGCTTTATGACAATTCGAGCTGGCCGATCCTGACCACTGCCATGCGTGAAGCTATGGAAGGCGATGTAGATCAGGTCTTGCTCTTTGCAGACCTCGCCAGCGACCGAAGCCAAGATGGCACCTACACGTCGAATTCGTCCGACGCGTTCGTGGCTATCAATTGCCTGGACCGGCCAATGGATGCAGACCCAGCCACGATGCAGACCGAAGCCGAAGAGCTAATGCGCGTAGCACCCACCCTAGGGAAATATCTTTCCTACGGTGCAATCACCTGCAACGAGTGGGAGCATGACGCGACTGGACTGCCTGCAGAGCTGCAGGCGCAGGGCTCCGGCGAGATCTTGGTGGTCGGAACAACCGGGGATCCCGCGACGCCTTACGAATGGTCGCAGTCGCTGGCCTCGCAATTGTCCAGCGCGACGTTGCTGACTTTTGAAGGGCATGGCCACACCGCCTATGGTCGTTCGAATGACTGCGTCACCGAGGCGGTTGATGCATACTTAATCGAGGGCAAGGCGCCCGAAGACGGCACCGTGTGCTGATTCTAAAGCTTCACAGGAACAGCTCGTTTTGACGATCTCTCGAGTACTCAGATAAAGTAACGAGGTGCCTGTTTTCAGGTATCGGCCTCCTTAGCTCAGGGGTAGAGCAGCTCCCTCGTAAAGAGCAGGTCGGCGGTTCAAATCCGCCAGGGGGCTCGGCCAAACGCCCTTGTCAGAATCATTTATGGTTTCGGCAAGGGCGTTTTTTGGGCCCAAAATCTGGTCTTGTGTGTGCAATGTGTGAACATCGGTGCTTTTTGCACCCATCAGCTGCGACACCTTCGACGTTGCCTTGCGTGAAACACTCGGCATCAGATGTCCATAGAAGTTGCTCGTTACCGCGATGGTCGAATGGCTCAGCCGCTTGGAAATAATCATCACCTCAATTCCCGCTTGCGCCATGAGCGCGGCGTACTTGAGCTGGTCAAGTTTCTGAGACACGATCTTTGATCGTTTCTTATTAAACTCAGGCCACGAGGGCCAAAGAATACTGCCCCCAATACCAGTCGAGGAGCATCTGAGGGCTCAGCACGCCATTGCTCGTGTGCGGACTCTTCCTGTTGTACCAAACCTCGATGAACTCCAAGGCCGCGGTACGTGCCGCAACCCGGCTCGTAAACGCCCGATGACGGTACATCTCGTTTTTGATCGTCGAGAACGCCGACTCGACAACGGCGCTGCCCCAAAGTACTGCACCTATGCGGTGGACGGTAACGCCGGAGAGCTAACATGGGGAACGCTAACTTCCTACATTTACGCGGCAACTGGCTGGCATTACATCCACCGCCTCCAAGCTGGCTTTCCCGCGGGATGGCCGAAGCTATCCCGCGGTGGGTGAATAGCGTTCGCTAGAAAACCAATCGGTCCGGTCTGATCTTCTCGATCTGGCCGGGCCGATTTTTCTATTTAAGATACTCGCGTGAGAGTGGCTTCTATCTTCTCGAATTCGTTGATAGCGGTAATCGTATTGACCTCTTTCGCCCCGGTGAGAATGCTAGAGGCGACCATGCTTAGGCTGACTTTCGAGTGAGCACCGTCTTTAGTGCGCACGATCAATACGCCCTCTTCGGGGGATTCCCACGAGTCAACGAAATAGGCTGGCGCGCTGAGTGCTTCGATGCTACTGGCGCTGTTGTAACTCAGCCAATCGTTTATTTGCTCATCTGCCCACACCTGCCTAACGTCCTCGACAGCTACGGGTTCCGCTGCTGGCATGACCGAGGGGCCGGGAGCAACTTCTAAAGCGTTTGGAGCACAACCGGTAAGGGCGAGAGCGGCGATTATAACGAGCGGGGCTAGATTCTTCACGCGGTAACCTCCTA
>NZ_JBQSWU010000045.1:0-16026 GCF_052377485.1 Glutamicibacter sp. AOP38-B1-38
GGCCGACGGGTATATCCGCGTCGCCCCGAGGCCAGCATTCATTTTAAGACTAGGCTTGGTTCTTCTTCATGGCTTCCAGCCGAGCCTCGATTTCAGACATCTGCGGAGCCTGGGATTCAACGGCTTGCGGCGCTGGGGATTCATCGAGCACGTTCTGCTCGCCCTTCATCGCCGCAAGTCGGGCCTCGATCTCGGTTTCTTCACCCAAATCTTCCAGCGCGGCGAACTGCGAGTCGAGCGAGGAGGCCGCAAGTTCCGAAGCACCGCGGACCTTCGCCTCGTCCTGGCGGATCTTATCTTCGAAGCGGCTGATCTCCGAGGTCGGATCATTCAAGTCCAAGGCCTTCAGGGTCTCCATCATCTGGCCCTGGGTCTTCGCATTGCGGGCACGGGCGACGAGCTCATCACGCTTGGCGACAAGTTCCACGCGCTTGGCGCCCATGGTGTTCAGTCCGTCCTTGAGCTTGGCCACCACCTCACGCTGGGAGGCGATGCGCGGAGCGAGGTCCTTGACCTTCTTCTCCGCCGCCATCTGGCGCTGAATCGCGACGGTGGCTAGCTGATTGAACTTCTGCGCATTGGCGGAGTCCCCGGCGGTGGAGAACTCTTCGGCCTTATTCGAGGCCGCAAGCGCCTTCTTGCCCCAGGACTTGACCTCTTCCATCGCCTTGGCCTGGTCGTCCTCGGCCATGCGCAGATTGCCGATGGTCTGAGCCACCGCCGATTCTGCTTGGGCAATGTTGTTGGTGTAGTCGCGGACCTGCTGGTCCAGCATCTTCTGCGGATCTTCGAGCGCGTCGAGTGCCGCATTGGCGTTGGCTTTGCCGATCCCGAAAATACGGGCCCAAATTGAGCGTTTCTTGGCCATGGTGCGTCCCTTCGTTAACCGCAGCTTTAACTCTATGCGACGCGGCACCCAGCGCTAAACTGCGCGTCAAGATTCCGCGGTGCGTCGAGCGTGTTTTCCCGGCTCCGCCCGGGGCCGGGGTAGCTCGCTAGCGGCTCTCGGCCTGGCGGCGGGTCTCCTCGGCAATTTTGACAATGCGCTCGATCACGCTGCGCGTGCTCACCCGGGATTGCGCCTCCGGCCTGGTCAGCACATCGATGTGCCGACCCAGGGCCAGTGACCGGATCGGGCGCAGCACCACGTGCTCCCGGAAGTATGGAATCAATCCGGTGTACCGCGGCAGCAGTCCCACCATGCGAGTCTCGGCGATGATGGCCGCCACCAGATTGAACTCATTCACCCGGTGCGTGATCTGGATCGGCGTACCCGCGCTGGCAAACATCGCCTGGACGAGGAGCGGCTCCAGCGCGAAGCCCTCATGGGCCGCGACCCAGGTCTCCCCCACCAGATCCGCCAGGCTCACCGTCTGCTGCTTCGCCAGCGGATGCTCCCGGTGGATCGCCAAGTCAATCGGCTCCTGCAGCACCGGGGTGACATGCACCCGCTGGCCCGGCCAGGGATCCGAGGCCAGCGGGCGGTGGGCGATCACCACATCGTGGTCGCCGACCAAATCGATGAAACCGTTGATCGATACATCCTCGTCACGGCAGCGCACCGCCGGCCCCTCGGGGTCGGCCAGGCTGCTGGCGATCAGCGGCGGAAACCAGGCCAGGCCGGCGCTGTGGAAGGCGGTGACCGAAACCGGTTCGCGGCGCGCCAGGAGATAGTCCGCCACCGAGTTCTCCGCGCGAGCCAGGGATTCGAGCACCTCGCCGCCGGCATCCGCCAGCCGCTCCCCCGCGGGAGTGAGCACCAGCACGCGTCCGCGCTGCTCGGTCAGCGGCAGTTGAACGCTTCGCTGCAGCGAAGCGAGCTGTTGGGACACGGCGGAGGCAGACAGATGCAGCGCCTGCGCCACGGCGGTGACCGAGCCCCGGTCCCTGAGCTCCCGAAGAGTTCGAAGATGATGCACTTCCATGAAGCTCAGCTTACGCGATGGTGAAGATACTGCCCGTTGTTCTGCATAGAATGCCGCTCTACCGTAAAAGCATGACCTCCGCTTTTCCCCGCCTTCGCCGCGCCCTTCCCGATCTGGTGCTCCTGGTCGTCGCAATCATGTGGGGCGGGAGCTATCTGGCAACCCAAGACCTGGCGGCGGCCTCCTCGGCCGCCGCGGTGATGTGCGCCCGGTTCCTCCCCTCGGCCGCGATCCTGTTGTGCGTGCATCTGGCCCGCCCCCAGTTCCGACTCCGGGATTCGGCCCTTCCTGGCATGATGCTGGGCACGCTTCGCGCGGCGACCATCGCACTGGAAACCATCGGGGTCACGCTCACCAGCGCCACAAACGCAGGGCTCATCATCGCCCTGTCCATCCTGCTCACCCCGATCCTCGAATCCGCACTCACCAAAAGACGGCTCTCCCCCTCGCTGGTCGCAAGCATTCTGCTTGCCCTGATCGGGATCATGCTGCTCGTGGGCGGGCAGAGTTTTTCCGAGTTCAACCTCGGCGACGGACTGATGCTCGCCGCGGCGGCAACCCGCGCCCTGCTCGGTGTGGCCGAGGCGCGGTTCACCGTCGGCAAGAACGCCGACGTGCTGGGCTTGACCACGATGGAGATCGTATTTGGCGCGGCCATCTTTGCCGCGTGGGGCGGAAGTTCGCTGCTGGAGCATCTACCCGACTTCAGTGCCGCAAATTGGCTCACCATTGGCTATCTCTGCCTCGGCTGCACCATCTTCGCGTTCCTCGGGCAGCTGTGGGCGACAAAGCACACCTCGGCATCACGGGCGGGCATGCTGCTTGGCACCGAACCCGGATGGGCGCTGCTGGTCGGGGTGCTTCTTGCAGGCGAGCGCATCGGCGCACTCGGATACACTGGTGCCGCGGTGCTGCTCTTTGCCACCTGGTGGGGCGCCCGTGCCGAGCGGCGCTGGCGGGCTAGCGGACCGAGCCGCCCGCAGGCCCCAGCCCCGGTGGCCTATAAATGATCGTGCAAGATGCCCCGGGCCGGGAAAACTTGCCGGCCCGGCAAGGCAATGGGGTGCCCACAGCCCCGCGGCGGCACGAAATGGCGCTGCGGAGAGGCACCGAATGGTCATCCGCTAGGCGGTGCAGGCCTCATTTGAGCACCCGGCATCGCGTGGAAGATATGTTTCGGTGTCCTTGACCTTCTCCCACACCACATGCCGGTGCTGCCCGCAGCGCGCGCAAGACGGTGCCAAATATGTGGCCCGTTCCTCCATGGTGTATGCCCGAAAATCGCCCATCTCGACCTCCCATAGTTTGTGCGAGCCCCGCGCTGTCGCAAGTGCCGCATCGTTTGGTGCCTTCACTCTACGCCCGGTTTTCGAACCCGGCTATAGCTACTTTGGCTCGGGCTTCACTAGGGAAGATCCAGGTGCAGCTGCCCAAAGGCAGGTGGCGGCATTCCGGCGAACTACTGGCTTCCATTGGCGGGCCTGGAGGCTAGGGTTTCTGCTCATTTTCTTTGCGCACGGTTGCCGAGAGCAGGTAGTTCGAACCCAGCCGTCCCCACTCTATGGTTCCGCCGTCCTCTTCGGTTGCCGTACGCAATCGGGTCAGGCCCTGCCCGGGACGGGCTTGCGGATTGGGCCTAGGAACACCGTTATTGCGCACCGACACGGTCCAATGCGGAGTCTGGTTCTCATCATCATTTTCGCGGATCCAAATAACTATTTCGCTCGGATCCGCATGCTTAACCGCGTTTGTGGCGGCCTCGCGGATAATCCGCATGGCTAGCTGCGGGAAATTCGCGGTGTGCCCAAGCCCGGAGCTATGGATGCTCACCTCGATTCCGGCGTCGCGCAGGGATGTGGCAATGCGTTCGACATCTTCGAGGGTGGCGGATAATTCCTCGGGAAGTTCTTGATGCCCCAAGGCATCGAAGGTACGGCGCAGGGCCGTTAACGCCCCGGTCACCGCCTGGCGCACATGGATCAGGCGCAATGCCGTGCTGGTATCGGTCAGCTCGGAGTCGAGGGCCGCATTAGTATGCAACGAAGCCACCGCGAGATTGTGGGCAATCTCGTCATGAAGCTGATAGGTCACCCGTGCGCGTTTGATCAACTGCTGCTGTTCTGTTTCCGCGTTCGACGCCCGGCGGGCGACGTTCTCGAGCTGTTCCATGTGCTCACCCAGGATCTTGCGGTTTTCCCGCAGTTCTCCGAAGGCAACGGCCAGCAGCGCCAGCGCGGCGAAGGCCAGCAGCTCATAGCCGAAGATTTCTGCGGGCGCCTGCCGCTGGATCAGCTGTAGCGTCATGCCGAAGATCAGGATGCCCGTCGCGCTGAGCAACGCGAAGGTGCGGTGCCCGGCGCGAGCTGTCCCCGCGAGAAAATAAAGCATGGGGATCACTAGTGCGATATGCGGCAGTTCAAGCGTGAGCCAGGCACAGATCCCCAGAGCTGCGATGAACATGATCACACGCGGAAAACCGTCTTGCAGTACGGAAAGGACGGCGAACCCGACGGCAAAAATACCGGCGGCGACTAAGCCTGCAGGGTCAGGAGATTGTCCCCACCCTGCGGGATCGCCAACGAGGCAGAGGAGCATGACGGCCAGAAATATGGCCGCTGCCCAGAGACTCTTACTGATGCGCAGGCTGCCGTTTTCTTCCACTGCCTCAGTCTATGTCTCTCCCGCCCAAACCTCGGGATCCAAGTCGCCGATGGCAGGTCAACCGATCCGGAAAGCTCTTGGCGGGCTAGGCATCGATGCGAATTGGGGTTCCGTTGTCCTCGACGAATCGAGGCCGGCCCGCCATGATGCCGGTGAACGTCTGGAAAATGATCACCGCAGCGATCAGCAAGAGCGGCGTGGTCCAGGAATTGGTCACCTCGTGCAGGGCCCCGACGAGGAAGGGCCCGGGAATTGCGATCAGGTAGCCCACCGATTGCCCGAAGGTGGAAAGCTTGCTCACCCCAGCGGCGGTATGCGCCTTGAGCCCGATCATGGTCAGCGCCAGCGGGAAGCTCGAACCGCAGATGCCTAAAAGCGCCGCCCAAATAAAGGCTCCCTGCACCGGCGCGATGAATATGCCGATCACCGCAAGTATCCCGGCGATGCCATTGATAATCACCAGCGGCCCCTGATGCGAGAACCTTGCTGCGAGCGCCGGCATGACGAAGGACAGCGGCACCCCGACGCCGAGGATTACCCCGAGCAGTGCCCCGGAATACGCTGGATCCACGCCGAAGTCGGTGAAAATCTTCGGCGCCCACCCCATGAGGATATAGGCGACGGTGGATTGCGCACCAAAAAAGAGTGCCACCCACCACGCGGTGGCGTTGCGGCTCATCGGCCCGATCTCCGAGGCGGCGACGGATAGGTTCGAGGAAGGCAGCTGGCGCTGCGCGATCTGATTGCGCAACCCGAAAAAGACTACGACCCAGATGAATACCGCAATCATCGCAAGGATCGCCCAAATCCCCAGTCCTCTTCGCCAGGCGCCGCCCACTGCATCGTTGACAGGCACCGCGACGGTTGCGACCACCGAGGCGCCGAGGGCCACCGCGGTGGTGTAGGCACCGGTGACTATGCCGATTTTTGTGGGAAACCAGCGCTTGACGAGCACCGGCATCAGGATATTTCCGACCGCGATGCCGGCCAGCGCCACCGCGGTAAAGATGAAGAACACCCAGGTATTGGGCGCCACAGAACGCAAAGCCAGACCAAGAAGAATTGCCAGCATTGCGGCGATCACGACTACTTCTGGGCCACGTTTTCCGGCCAGCTTGGGTGCCAGCGGCCCGAGCACCGCGAAGCAAAGGGGCGGAACTCCGGTGATGAGCCCGGCGACGAAGCCATTCATGGCCAGACCGTCAATGACCGGGTCCAGCAGCGAACCAAGTGAGGTGACCGCCGGGCGCAGGTTCAATGCCGCAAATACCAGGGCGATGATCAGCAGCGCGCCGAAGCCCTTGGGCAGTACCGGGTGTTTGGAGTCCATGGCTTCATCCTAGCCAGCGAACATCGGGTAACTGGCCCTTGATGACCTCTTACGCAACAGGCGGCGTGAACTGTCAAGTTCACGCCGCCTGTTTGCCAAGCTACTGCCGGTGCTGCTTCTGGCCTTCCATCGCCGAGACGACCAGGTTGCTCGCCTCCAGCGTTGCGCCCGCGTCGAGCGCGCCGATCCATGCCTCGGTGGTTGCCACCGCAGCCCAGTTGGAGTGCAGCAGCGCCATCAAGGTTTCGTGGACCTGTTGCGCGCTGGCGGAACCCGCTTCGTTGCTGATGTTGATGGCGCCGGTTGCGTCCGAGAGCACCTCAACCTTGAAGCCCAGGGGTTCTGCGGCGGCCACGGAGCCGAGCACGCAGTTGTTCGTCATGTATCCGGTCACCGCGATCGTGTCGATCTCATTTTCGCGCAGCCAGCTTTCCAGCTCGGTGCCCGCAAAAACGCTGGCGTAGGCCTTGGTGAAGACCTTCGCGGCCTTGTCTGCACGCCGTGCGATTTCCGGGTTCAATTCGAAGGTTGCCGAACCATCTGCGAATACGGGTGCTTCGGCCGGGAGCTGGTGCTGCACGATATATACCGGAATTCCGGCGCTCTGCGCGGCGTCGATCGCCTGGGCGGTGCGGGCCAGGGACTGTTCGCGTGGCGGGTACTGGATCTGCAGCAGGCCTTCGAAGTATTCCTGCTGGACGTCGATGACAATCAGGGCACGGCGTGGGGTGTTCATATTTTCTCCTGGTTATTCTGTCGGGTAAAGCGATTGAGTCGGATGCAGGCGGCCTATGCGCCGTAGTGCTTGGCCAGCAGTTCCAGGGTGTTGATCTCCGCCTCTGCCGAGTAGGTCCCAAT
This sequence comes from Glutamicibacter sp. AOP38-B1-38, assembly GCF_052377485.1. NCBI lineage: Bacteria > Bacillati > Actinomycetota > Actinomycetes > Micrococcales > Micrococcaceae > Glutamicibacter > Glutamicibacter sp. AOP38-B1-38. Next base: position 6,775 of record NZ_JBQSWU010000045.1, read on the forward strand.
GACCAGCATGATCTCGTCAACTCCGGTTTGCTCCTGGAGCCTTTCGAGGCGACCTGCTACGGTGGCCGCGGTGCCGGTGAATGCGCGTTCGGTGTACATCTCGATGATGGACCGTTCGTTGAGTGTTCCGTCGAAGGCCGCGACCTCTTCGGGGGAAAGCAGCGTGAAGGATTCGCGCTTGAACATGCGCAGCATTGCCATGGCCATGCTGGAAGCTTGGCGCTTGGCCTCGTTCGGGTCTTCGTCGACCACCGCGGTGACGCTGACCATGGAGTAGGGCGCATCGAGCACTTCGGAGGGTTCGAAATTGTCCCGGTAGATGCGCATGGCGGTATCGATGTCGGCATCCCCGAATTGCAGGGCGAAGGCGTAGGGGCGGCCAAGCCTTGCAGCCAGTTGAGCGGAGTACGGCGAGGAGCCGAGCATCCAAAGCTCGGGAGTGAGCTGCGGGTGCTGAACCCGGTTTTCCTTGGCCTGCCACGGACCCGGGACCGCATGGACGGTGCTGTAGTGATGCCCCTCGGGGAAGTCGTCATTCATGAATCCCATCAGCTCGGCAACCTGCTGGGCGAAGTTGTCATTCGCTCCTTCGCCCCGGCGCAGCGCGGCGGCCGTTGCATGATCGGTGCCCGGTGCCCTGCCGAGCCCGAGATCGATGCGGCCCGGGGCCAGCGCGTCCAGCGTTCCGAATTGCTCAGCGATGACTAGCGGTGCGTGGTTCGGGAGCATCACGCCGCCGGCGCCCAGCCGGATTCGCTCGGTTTCTGCGGTCAGGCGCGAGAGCACCAGCGGCGGTGAGGACACCGCCAGACCTGGCATCGCGTGGTGCTCGGACATCCAGAAGCGGTGGTATCCCAGTTCGTCGGCTCTTCGTGCGAGCTTGATCAGCGAGCTAAAGCCTTCTTGGGCGGTGCGTCCCACTCCAACGCTGCCACCGGTATGGGCATTGAGCGCAAAGGGTGCGGATCCAAACTTTGGTGCGGGGTACAAAATACAACCTCTTTATCACGGATAAAATCGACTTATAGCGTGATACTAAGGTAACACGCCCTCACGATAAATATCTACTGATACCATGAGAAGTATGTCCGAAGCATTGCTACCCCCAGCCCCCGGCACACAAAAGCACCTGAGCATCGATCTGGTCAACAGCGTGATCCACCTACCCGGCGGGAGGATTGTCGACGAGCTGGACTCCCCAGAGGAAACCACCTCATGGCTCAAGGAACGCGAGCTGGTCGACGAAGATGCCGCTTTGCAGTCCTATTGCCAGAACAGGCTCAGCGGATTGCGCGCAGACTTGCGCGAAGCCTTCTCCAGTTGCGCGGCGGGGCAGTCATTCGACCCGCAGATCCTGGATCGGCTGAACAAGGCACTCACCGCGGCCCCGCATATTCCACTGCTGCGCTACTCCCCCGACACCGGGTTCCACCGATCGACCGAGCACCCGGTGACCCGTCTGGTGGAATATGCGATGTCGGTGATCGCCGAAGATGCCGCGGCGCTTTTAGCTTCGGAAGAGTCAGCGTTGCTGGCGCAATGCGAAGCCGAGCCCTGCCAGCGGTTCTTGCTGAGGACCCATGGACGCCGGCAGTGGTGCTCGACCCGCTGCGGGGACCGAGTCCGCGCTGCTCGTGCGTACGCGCGCAAGCGCGAGAAGGCGTTAAAGAGCTCAGCCTAGGCTCAAGGCCTAGGCTGACAACTGCCGAACGTAGATACTTACAAGCTACGCGGCGGGAATTTCTTGTACTTGCGGTAGTGGTTGACCGCATTGAGCAGCAGATAGAACTTCCGGCGAGGGTGCTTCTCTGCTTTGAATTTCAGCGGGTTGGAAACCTTCCCCGCCTTCAGCAATGCGGCGGCCTTCTGCCCGGTTTCGCTATCCAAGAAGCGCCGCAGCAAATGGTGCGGGAGCACGGTAAAAAGTTGCTGGCGGCTTAGCTGCAAGATTCCGATTCCCGTATCGATGACCGCATTGGTATGCGGGTCAGAGCGGTCAAACTCGACGCCCAAGAATTCGGTGACGTAAAAACGCGCAGGATTGACTCCGGCCGCCGTCAGATAATAATGATTGCGTCCCAGACGAGGATTAATTTCAAAGAATTTGATGGATCCATCGCGGTGGTCGTATTTGGCATCGATCATCGCGATCCCCTGCCAGCCGAGCTCTTCGAGCAGGCGGGCGCCATCTTGGGACATCTGGTCATGCTGCCCGGTGACGATGGCTGCGGAATTGCCCAGCACCAGCGGCGCGTGCTCTTCGACCACCACCTCGCCGTATCCGGCGAAGATGACCTTCTTGTCCTGAGTAGCGAAATAAGTGCACAGACGCATCGCGTCATCCGAACCGGGGATATATTCCTGCAGGATGTATCCCGAGGTGTAGCCGCTCGCGTCGATACGAGTCAGCAGGTCCTCAAGTTCGTCGATGCTCTGCAGGGTGTGGATTTTCTGCTTGCCTTCGAACTTGGCGGCAATCCAGTCCCCCGAGCTCGAGGGCTTGCCGATCAGCGGGAAGGTCAGCGACTGCGCCAACTCCTGCAGGTCATCTCCGGCACGGTAGACGGCGGTCCGCGGGTGGGCAATTCCCAGCCGGTCGGCGAGCGCGTAGAAGTTTTCCTTCAGCGCGGCGCCTTCGATTGTTCCCAATTCCGGGTAGGGGATGACAAAATACTCGCTCAACACCGCACGGTGCTCGGCGATCAGCATGATATGGAAATCGAGGGAACCAAAGAGCATCAGCGGTCGAGCCGTTTCGGCGTTAAGCTCTTTGGCCAGGGCGATGAGTTCTTCTACTACCCGCCCCTGATCAACCATGGACCCAATGGGATGCAGTTCGATAGCCACCGAGTGCTCAATGACGCCATTGCCTGAGGCAGGGACCACGACCGAGCGCACCTGGTACGCCTCATAGAATTCGCGGGCGAGGGTATAGGTGCCGATATCTCCGCCGAGGATAACGGGAACGAATGGCTGAGAATTATCGATTGCCATAAGGTTTTTGGTTCCTACTTCTTTCGCCAGTTCATGTACTTCTCAAATGCCCAGGCAAGCGGCTTATTCAGCGCAAGATCCCATTCGCCATTGGTTTGCACAATGTCGCAGCCGGTGTTGGTCTTGAATTTGGTCAGACCTGCCAGATGGTGCGCCCCATCCAAGGTGGCACTGACGCCACCTTGGTCCAGGTACCGGCATCCGGCGTCGGAGGAATCCGAAATCATGTGATGCATCAATGCCTTGGGGGCGAAGAGCTTGCGCTGTTCCGAAGACGAGGCTCCATAGAGGTACCAGGCAAGGTTGCTTGAGCGCAGCACGATAGCCGAGGCCAGGTCTACGCCTTCGTGGCTGGCGATGTACAGGGTGCAGGAGCCGGGTACCGCGGCATTAAGCACCGTGTGCATCTTTTCGAAATAGCTCAGCGGGCGACCGGTGAACTCTTGGCGTTCGGCCGTGTGGTTATACAGGGCATGGAAGCGTGCCATGTCCTGGGTTTCCCCGATTTCAACCTTCAGCTCGCTCTTGAGCGACTTGCGCGTTTCGTTGCGGGTGGATGAGGAGTAGGAAGCCATTACCTGGTCGGTATCCAGCTGGTTCCCCGCGTTATCTTGCAACGCAACCCGTGCCACGTACTCCGGCTGCCCGGCGGCGAAGTCCATTCCGACGTCCTGCTTGGTGAACCCCAAGTCGCCGAGCGCCTCGTTGAGCTTATGGGCTTCTTCATTGACCGACACGGTTTCCAGGTCCGCTAGTGAAGCGAGCTCTTCCTTGCCAAATGCTTTTCGCACAGCCGCCGCACCCCAGGTGCGCACCGTCAGCCCCGGGCCGAGGCGCAGCTGAAAGGCACCGCGGTCTTTCAGATAGCTAGCGAGTATGGAAAGCACAGCCTGCGGGTCATATGTTGCGAAATCAATGACCGGGCCATCGGGAATGTAGGCGAGGGTCTTTTTGATCACCGGCGCGTGGCGGTGCAGGACCAACGCGACTCCAACCAGGGTGTCGCTATCGAACCAACCGAGCGATTCCCCCCGCCAGCCTCCCTTGACCTGTGCCCATTCGGGACGCTGAAGGAAGCTGACATCTTGCGCGGTAGCAAGGAACGCGGAGTGCTCGGTGCTGGATATCGGACGCACGCGAAGTTCATTGTGGCTCACACGTAGAAGCCTATCGTGGTTTACGCACCACCCTCGGGATGAGACATACCGCCAGCGGCCCTCGCGCCGAAGATCACTCGCAGGATCATTGGCACAGACCAGCTGATGCGCGGTGCCAGGCTGTGAGCAATTGGACACGTGCTCTTGCCGGAAACCAGTTGCAGACGTGAGCCCTAGCGGACAGAACTTGCAGGGCACGCCTGGCACATGATTTCCAGGGGCAGGCAACGAGCCAGAGGAACTCATGCGGAGACTCAGTTCGGCAAGTAAGTTTCTTGCCGAAAGTCACCATCGAGGTCACGTGCAAATAATACCCCTCGGGGGTATTATTGATGTATGGACTCTCAAACTAAGCAGGCGCAACCCACGGCACCCCACGGGTACACTCCCGAAAAGGAGGCGTTGCGAAAGCGCCTGAACCGTATCGAAGGACAGGTGCGCGGTGTTGCCCGCATGGTGGATGAGGACAAATATTGCATTGATATTCTCACCCAGATCTCGGCCATCAACGCGGCTTTGCACAAGGTCAGCCTTCAACTAGTCGAAGACCATATCGGCCACTGCGTGGTGGGTGCCGCCGAAGAGTCAATCCAATCCGGGGATGCGAGCATCGTTCAGGTCAAGATCTCCGAAGCCACCGCAGCCATCTCCCGGTTGCTGCGCTAATCCTCGAAGACTTTCCACCCTTTTCAACGAAAGAGATCCAAACATGAGCCATGCCTGCAACTGCGGATGTTCCGATAATTCAAAGCCCACCAGCCAGGGGCTGCAGATCATTCCGCGTCCGGAGGCTACGCCCATCATCAGTCATACCGAACTGAAGATCTCGGGAATGACTTGCGGTCATTGCGTCTCTTCGGTAACCGAAGAACTCAAAGGAATCCCCGAGGTCCAGAACGTCGAGATCATCTTGGACGCGAAGGGGGTCTCAACTGCAATCATCAGCACCAGCGGCGCCGTGGGGCAAGAGACGATTCGCCAGGCCGTCGAAGAAGCTGGGTATACCCTCGAATCCGTCGGCAACTAGCGACTCGTGGTGCCTGACCGGGCGCCTCGATCCAAGCTCTGAGGAGCCCGCCACGTAAAAAGCCGACTCGAACCTGTTGCTTTGCAGAGTCCCTGCATCTGCTCTGAGCCGATTTCGTGGAGGCAACGCTTGAGGCCTACGCGGCAAGGCGTGCAACCGATCTCGGCCGGTCTCATTGGGGCAGCGCGCTGCCCCCAATCCCTGCGACAGGAAAGCAACTCAATGTCCGGGCACTAGGATCACCGGGCAGGTTCACCTCTTCGACTCCTTCCGTGCACGTTTTGTCCATTCGCGCTGTGCATCCTCGAGGTATTGCCCGCCAACTCGGGCGATCACACTCGCACAGGAGAATTGCTCATGCACAAGCCCACCGCCGTCGCGCTCGCGGCCGCCGTTCTGCTCCCGCTGGCCATCGCGCCTGCTACACCGGCGGCAGCCCTGCCAGCCAGCGCCCCCATGTCCTTCCCGGCGTCCACCGCCAAATCTCCAGAACCCGGATTTCGTGTTCTGCCCTACCTGCAGGCTCCAGGCGCGACCTCGATGACCATCAACTGGATCAGCGAAACAAACCAACCGGGCTCGCTGTCCGTGCAGGGACCAGGACTCGGCAACCAGCCGGGCAAAGGAAATAGCAGCGTCCAAAGCAGCGAGCCTGAATACCTGGACTTGATGGAGTACACCCAGGCCGAACTCGAGCAGCAGATCCCCGGACTTGAACAGGGCACCTGGCTGAAGTCGAATTCCAATTACAAGCACTCGGTGACCATCGAAGATCTCAAACCAGGCAAGAAATACGACTACACGGTCACCCAATCGGGTCAGAGGCATACTGCCGCTTTCGAAACAGCGCCAGATGGAAAATCCTGGAAGAACATCCGCATTGTTGCCTTCTCCGACTCGGAGACCGAACCTCGCGGACGCACCGAGCACCGTGAATGGGAGCTTTCCCCGGTCAACGGATATACCTCCGAGTCCTTGCAGCGCCCGAGCACCGATTCAAAGTGGGCCGAGACTTTTGGAATGACCACCCGCTATGGCCAGCCGACCTTGCGCTATCCGCTGGACCAGTCCACCGCCTTCAACGAAAATCTCAGGCATGTTCAGGCCGCCAACCCGGATCTGGTCATGATGGCCGGGGACCTGACGCAGGGCTCGGGATACCAGCCAGCATGGGATGAGTTCTTCGGACATGTTGCCGGTGAACACTCGGATCTGGCCTCCAACGTTCCGTTGCTTCCGGCATTGGGCAATTGGGAAACCTATGCGGCCCTGAACGGTGGCTACGGTTCGGACGCAGACCGCACCCCCGCGGTAATTTCACGCAACCGCTTCCTGGATTATTTCTCCTTGCCGCAGGACCCGGAGCACCCCGAATACAAGGGTTCCTACTACCGGGTGGATCATGGGCCGGTCACGGTCCTGACCTTGGACTCCACCAATGGCCGACCCGATGAGAACACCAGCACCGGCACCTTGTCCGGCGAAAAATTCTCTGGGGACGACACCAATCTGACCGCTGAGAACCAGTCCACCGACACCCAAGGCCAGTTCACCTTTGAATCCTATGTTCAGGGCTTCAAGGATCTATTCCCCGGCTCAACCGAGCAAGATGTTGACCTGCCGAATATGGATGCCGGGTCGGCCCAATGGGACTGGGCCGAGAAGCAATTGGCCGAAGCCCGCGCCGACGGCCAGATTGTGCTCGTCCAGTTCCACCATGCCGCCTATTCCAACGGCGTGCACGGCACCCCGCCGAACCATGAGCACCCCGACAACCAGTCCGGCACCGCAATGCGCGCGTACTCGCCAATGTTCGAGGAACACGGGGTCGCCGCGGTCATCTCCGGCCATGACGAGATGTTCGAGCGTTCTTGGGTTGACGCGGACGGCGACGGCCGAGGCTTCCACTCCTATGATGTGGGCGTGGCCGCCGACGGCCTGCGCGGTGAAAAGCTGGTGCAGAATGCCCAGGGCGAGTACGAACCATTGCGCTTCAACTCGCACTCGCAGTGGTCAGCGCCGGCAGACCAGCCAGAGACCTGGGAAGAGGACGAAAATGGCGAAGCGCAGCTCGTATCCGGCGGTCTGCACTACGGACACCTGCAAATCGACATCGCGAAGAAGGCCAAGGGAGCAGAGCTCACATTGACCCCGGTATACGTCTTCCCGAAGTTGGATTCGGAATACCAGCTTGAACGCACCGAACGACGCGTATACGACGATGTGGTGACCTTCCCGGTCAGCCAGGACGGCGCGCCGTTGGCGAAGTAGCCACAGGCCAATTGCTGCCAGGTGGCGCAAGTTGTCTTGGCGCAGAGGCCACCGATGATAGAACATTAGAGCAGGCGGCGTGCAGGTGGCTGCCTGCTCTAAGCAATTACCTCTAGCTGGACTCACGGTTGGTGCATCCATGAAAGTAGGACAACAGATGAACGAGCAACGAGTATTCCACGCGGTGGTGGGCAAGCAAGCCGGCTGGTGGAACATCTGGGTCCCGGAGCTGGACCACGTCACCTCCACCCGGAAGTCCCGCAAGATTGCCGGATACACCCGCACCCTCATCGCGGCGGTTCTTGGCATCCCTGAGTCCTCTTTCCGAGTGGAACGCGAGTCAGTTTCCGCCGAGGAATTCGAGCGCCGCTACACCGAGGCAGTCTTGGCGACCGACCCGCAGGAAAAGAAGTAGTCCCGGGTAACAGCTGCTCTAAGCGCCAAACGGCTACCGCTCCTACATTCCCCGTAGGGTCCGGTAGCCGCTGCTGGTTAAGACTGCCTAGCGCATGCCCAGGAGCGCTCGTTTTCACGCTCCTGCAACGATTCCGTTGCCGGCTATTAACCCTTGCCTCATAGTGTGGCAGAGGTCTTTCAGCCTCATCTCGCACCGAAATACAGGAGTGCCTCATGCGTTTTCGTTTCCTTCAGGGCTTCGCCGCCTTGGCCTGTGCAGTTCTCCTCGCCCCAGCGGCCCCAGCAGTTGCGAATTCCGCGGGGTCCGCGGACCCCGCTTACACCTTCGGCGTCATTGGAGACATCCCCTACGGCGCAGCCCAACTGGCCGAATTCCCCAACATGGTTAGCGAACTTAACGAGCAAGACGAGCTTCGTTTCATTGCCCATGTCGGGGATATCAAGGCAGGTTCCGAAAAATGCACCGACGAACGCCTGAGCCTGGTCAAGGAGGAACTGGATCGGCTTCAAACTCCGCTGGTATTCACCCCGGGCGACAACGAATGGGTCGACTGCCACCGGGCCAACAACGGCGGCTACAACCCGCTGGAGCGATTGGATACCCTGCGTGAAATGTTCTTCCCGGTCGAAAACAAGACCCTGGGCGGCACCATGCAGGTAGATTCCCAGGCGGACATCGGTTTACCGGAAAACGTCCAATTCACGAAGAACCGTGTCGCCTTCTCCGTGGTGAACGTCCAGGGATCCAATAACTCCCTGGCCCCGTGGGCTGGACTCGGACTGACCGCACCAACTTCCGAACAGCTGGAAGAAGTCGCGCTGCGCACCGAAGCAAACCTCGACCAACTGGCCGAAACCTTCGCCAATGCGAAACGATCCCAGGCGCGCGCCGTAGTGGTGATGACCCAGGCAGATATGTTCACCCCGGGGTTCGAGGATGATTCCCTGGCAAACCCCGAATCCGTTTCAGGCTTCAAGTCGTTTGTCGAAGCCCTAGCCAACGAATCAGCGGCCTTCGGCGGACCGGTGTATCTGGTCAATGGCGACAGCCACGTGTTCAACGAAGATGCGCCGCTGGCCGCCGGTTCACCGTGGCTAGAGGTCTACGGTGTCGACCCGGTTCCGAATTTGCAGCGGGTCACCGTCGAGGGTGCCGCAACCTCAAGCGAGTGGCTGCGCGTGAGCGTTGCGCCGAACTCGGCACAGGGTGCAGAAATTCTCAGCTGGGAGCGCGTTCCCTTCACCGGCTGATTTCGTCGACGAAGCGGCGCCCGTGGCATAACCGCTCGGCATGCAAAGCGAATAGGCACCGCGCACACAGTAGCCAAACAGTTGCCGCCCCTAGAGTGGTAACTACCTTCCTCAAAGGTGCGAGTGATGAACCGG
>NZ_JBQSWU010000046.1:0-15445 GCF_052377485.1 Glutamicibacter sp. AOP38-B1-38
CGTTTATTGCCATTGCGCAATGCTTGCCGTTGTGGGGTTAGCCTCCGATACCGATAGCGGGGCCGAAGAGCATGAACCCGACAAATCCCACTGCGTCCAACAAGAAGTGCGCGATCACCAACGGCATCACTCGCCCATATTTCTGGTAAATCCAACCGAAAATCACACCCATGGCTATGTTTCCCAGCATCGGGCCGACGCCTTGGTAGAGGTGGTAGCTACCGCGGATCAGCGCAGATCCGAGAATCAGCGTCCACGGTCCCAGGTTCAGCTTCTTACCGTAGGTAAACAGGAAACCGAGCATGATCACTTCTTCAAGCACCGCGTGGCGTACGGCAGAAAGCAGCAGCACCGGCACGCTCCACCAATAGTCACCAAGATTAGCCGTGGACAACGCGGTGGTTACTCCCAAGGCACGGCCTGCGGCATATACGCCCAGGGTTCCAAGGCCCATGGCAAGAAACAATTCGGCCCCAAGTAACAGATCTTTACCCGGACGGCGGAAGTCGAACCCTACATCCTTCACGCTTCGGCCCAGGGTGCGGTGCATCAAATACAGTGCGAGAAGAACCGGGATCAGTGCGAAGAAAATATCCAGCAACTGATAGGACAGGTCAAAGTATTCGCGCGTGTTTAACGGATTATTCATCGACGTGGTCTGGTCGCGCAACGGCGCACGGCTCACCTTGTCGGCGAAACTAATCAGTGAATACACCGCGCTCTGCCCCAAAGACAGGGCTAGAACCAAGATGATCTCAAACCTGAGAGTTTTGCGGGTTGCTGTCTGCTCAATTTGTTCAGCGTTCACATTTTCGATCATAGGCTGATCTGACTGTGCGCGTGCTGAGGAGCCTCATGACTAACCTGCGACAACCTGAAGTTGAGACCACCAGCAAGCTGAACAAAAAGAGTGCGAGTGAGTCGTCCTGTGGCATCGGAGGAAAAGGCGGGAAAGGCAATTTGTCGCGTTCAGTCACCGCCTCAGCTAGCTTGTCTGCAGGTGGAGGTGTGTGCATCAAAGCATTCAACGCAAATACGAACTTCACGGTCCAAAGCTCGCTAACTACAATTTTGTCTTCCGCGTCGTCTAAAATGAACTCACGTCAAATGTATGTTGCTCGCCCACAAAGCACTTTCTACATCTTCAAATGGCGGCAGTACACTGCGGGATTCAAAACTTCGAGCGGATCAGGGACTGCAATTTCTCCTACGGGAATCCAGTTCCGAGTAGTTGCTGCCTAACAAGGAATTAATCTTGAGATCAAAAAGCACTCTAATTTTCGCAACAATCGTTGCACTTGCCCTCTCATTCACAGGTTGCTCCGTTGGCAAATCAGAAATCTCCACACCATCAACAGGACCGTCGCTAGTGCCGATGCAAAAAAAATGAAATTGCGGCGACCAAAACGACCATCGAAGAAAAGATCCAAACTGTCTCAGTTGGAATTCCACTGAATGGTGGCCAATATTCAGCGGTACTTGGACGCAAAGGCGAAGACACCTCGTCCACCGTGGTATGGCAGGATGACAAGCACCAGGATCAGGGAAAGATCAAAGTCATTTGCACGCCTGAAGGTGGGACTGTTCAGGAACAGATTGATGTCAACGGCTTTTCAAGCTCGCTAAGCTTCATCGTTAATGAATTGCAGGGGCGAGATTTATCGGTTTCGATCGCCCCTACTCACTTCCTAAAAGCTAGTAAGACTGCTTAACCAATCAGCCAAACCCGCAACTCGCCGAATAAGCGAGATCTCATTCGATGTTTTACGTCCGATTCAGATCATAAACGTCTGCCGAAGTATGCGTGGAGCAAACGGTAGTCATTGACCCCATTTATTGTTTAGACGCAAAATGCCCACCCGAGCACGGGTGGGCATTTTCTGCGCATCATTATCGATGCGAACAAGCGACTAGCTCAGAGCTGCAATTGCAGCATCGTAATCTGGCTCGGTGGTGATTTCCGGAACGATCTGGGTGTAAACGACCTTGCCGGTCTCGTCCAAGACGACGACGGAACGTGCCAAGAGGCCCGCTAGTGGCCCATCTACCTGGGTCACGCCGTAGTCCGAGCCAAAATCCGAGCGGAACACGGAAGCAGCGGTCACATTTTCGATGTTCTCTGCACCGCAGAAGCGGCCCAAGGCGAATGGCAGGTCAGCGGAAACGCACACTACGGTGGTGTTTTCCAGGCCGGCAGCCAGTTCGTTGAAACGGCGAACGCTGGCAGCGCAGACACCGGTATCAACTGATGGGAAGATGTTCAGGACTACGCGGCGGCCAGCCAGCGACTCGCTGGTGACATCTGCAAGGCCGGTGTCGGTGAGGGTGAATGCTGGAGCCTGCGAGCCTACGGCTGGCAGTTCACCAATGGTCTGTTGGGGAGTTCCCTTAAAAGCAGTATTAGCCATAGGTCTTGTTTATCATGGATGCCTAATCCGGAGCCATATTTTCAGCCAACAAGCGCAAACAAGTCGCTCACGCCTTGTGCTCATGCAAGACTGTGGAGATGGGCACGAACTACGATGCATATGCGGCCAAGATGCGAGCGCTGACTCTGGACGGTACTGATTTGGAAGTAGTCGCCCGATTCACTGACATGCTATGCCACCGTGAATCACAGGTTCTGGACATCGGCTGCGGCGTGGGCAATACGGTCAATGCGCTGCGCCGCATGGGACACCATGCCTACGGCATAGACCCCACACCCCAAGTCCTGGAGGTAGCTGCAGAGCTATTCGACGGGACCTGGTTCAGGCAGCTGTCAGCGAATCAGCTGGAGAGCGCCTCTTTGCGCAGCCATGGCCTGCCCGAACAGTACGACGCCATTTTGCTGGCCGGCAATGTTCCGGCATTCATCCCACGCGAACAGCTACGGGGAATTTTCAGTTTGGCCGATCAGGTGCGCAGTTCTTCGGGCGTGCTCACTATCGGCACCACCAGCCATACCAAAGGCGGGTCAGCAGACCAGGACGAGCTTCGCCAAGGTACTTCGCTGCAACTGATGCAACGATTCTCCGACTGGCATTTATCTCCCTACCAGTCAGATTCCCCGTGGTCGGTCAGCGTCTACGCGCACATCAAGCAGCGTTCCGGGTTCCCGAGCCCAGACGGAATATTCGTATTGCCGTCCTAGTCTCATGGACAGTGAGAGTCGAAATGGCGGCTACCATTTCATCGGCTTCCTCACTCGCCGGCGGGAATCCCCGAGCATAGTGTCCGGTGCAGCACGGTTCTCGGTGGCCTGCGGCAAACCGCTAGATTGCTTTGCCGGCCCGATATACGCTGTGGGTCAGGTTCATTCCGGGACGGTATGCCAGATGCGCAGCAACCGGAGCGTCAAGCACATGCAGATCAGCACGTTTGCCTACCTCGATGGAACCGGTTTGGCCGGCAACTCCGAGGGCCAAGGCGCCGCCGTAGGTTGCCGCTTCGATTGCCTCAGCCAGCGACAGGTTCATTTGGAGCACTGCGGTAGCCACGCAGAAGTTCATATTGCTCGTGTAGCTGGTACCCGGATTGCAGTTGCTGGCCAAAGCAATTCGCACACCTGCATCAAGCAGTTCGCGGCCCGGTGCAAGCGGCTGTCGCGTAGACAGGTCGCAGGCGGGCAAGCAGGTTGCTACCGTGCCCGGAGTTCCTGTCCGTGTGGCTGAGTCCCAGCCGGCCCAGCTTCCGGCGAGCGCCTGGATGTCCTCTTCCTCCAGATAATTCACGTGGTCTACAGAGTGGCTGCCGAACTCCACTGCCAGCTGCACTCCTGGGCCAGGACCCAGCTGGTTTCCGTGGACCTTGGTCGCCAGTCCCTTTGCCCTTGCCGCTTCCAGGACCCGGCGCGATTGTTCTTCAGTGAAAGCTCCGCGTTCGCAGAAGACATCGACGAAGTCAACGTTATCTGCCACGGCATCCAGCATCGGGCCAGTTACCAACTCCGTGTACTCATCGGCATCCCATCCTGCAGGTACCAAGTGCGCACCGAGGAAGGTCAAGGAATCAACCAGCGGTTTGCCCAGCACCGAATGCCGGGTCTCTTCATCCACTGCCAGGCCATAACCGGTCTTGGTTTCCATCCATGTGGTGCCCATTGCCAGAGCTTCCGCCCGGCGTGCAGCCACAGCTTCGTTCAGCTCGTTATCGGAAAGCTGGCTGGTAGCTGAAGTGGTGACCGCGATGCCGCCGGCGGCATACGACTGCCCGGCCATGCGCGCCACGAATTCTTCGGCCCGGTCGCCCCCGAAAATCAGGTGGCTGTGGGAGTCAACCCAGCCGGGCAAAACCGCACGCCCGCCGAGATCAATCGATTCATCGGCTTGCGGTGCCTGGCCCATGTCACCGACCCATGCGATCAGGCTGTCTTGGATCAGCACCGCGGCGTGTTCCAGCACCCGGGCGTTTTGGTCAACCGTAGTCAGCTGTCCAATGTTGGTAAGCAACAGGGTTGCCATGAGAATTCCGCCTTCGTGGTGTTGCTGGTCCTTTAGGCATGAGCCTACCTAGGATCCATGGCTTGGGAACAGAGAACCAGAGGGTGTCCGTCTGAGATTTCAGACGGACACCCTCTGGTTGTGGAACGAGCTCGACTTAGCCCTTGCTGGCTCCTGCCAGCAAACCTCGCACGAAGAATCGTTGCAGTGCGAAGAAGACAACCAGCGGAATGATCATCGAGATGAACGCTCCGGCTGTGAGCAGCTCCCACGATTGGCCATAAGAACCTGAGAGGTCTTGAAGCGCCTTGGTAATCGGAAGTTCCCCACCGGAGGTGAAGACCGTGGCCACCAGCAAGTCATTCCATACCCAGAGGAATTGGAAAATTCCAAACGACGCGATGGCAGGAGTCGCCAGCGGAAGGACGATACGAGTGAATATAGTTCCGTGCCCGGCACCGTCTACTCGTGCAGCTTCAATGACTTCTTCCGGGATTTCCGAAATGAAGTTATGCAGCATGAAGATCGCCAGAGGCAAGGCGAAAATCGTATGGGCAATCCAAACCTTGGCATAGGCCCCGTCGAGCCCATTAACGCCTAGCCCGGGAAGGATATACAACCCACCGATTTTCACGCCATCGGAAAACATCTGCAGCAGTGGAACCAGCGCCATCTGGATCGGGACAATCTGCAATGCAAAGACCAAGATGAATAGAGTGTTGCGCCCTTTGAAATTGATCCAGGCAAAAGCGTAGGCCGCCAAGCTGGCAATGATGATCGGGATGATGGCAGCCGGGATCGTAATGACCAAGGAGTTCAAGAACGCCTTGGACAGCGGCAAGCTGTCGCCCGAGACGAACGCTTGCGCGTAGTTCTCCAGCGTAAATGACGGGTTGGACAGGGCCGTCCACCAACCAGTGGTTTTGATGTCGTTGGCTTCACGGAATGAGGAGACAAAAAGCCCAAATGTCGGGATGGTCCAGATCGCGGCGATAAGGAACGCAGCGGCCGTGGCAATTCGAGACGAACTGGCCTTGCGCAGTTTCCCGCCGGTTTTTTCGGTGGCTTTAAGCAAGCGGCGCGAGGAATCACTGACCGTACTCATCGAGTGCCTCCTTGTTTCTTTTGCTGGCGAACGTTGTAGATGATGATCGGAAGCACCAGGACAAACAGGACTACTGCCAATGCGGAGCTGTAACCGGTGCGGCTGCCCAGCTGGAACTGCCGGACCATTTCGTAGGCCAGAACCGTGGTCTCGGAGCGTCCACCGGTCATGGAGGACACGATGTCATAGACCTTCAGCGAAGCAATGGAAATGGTGGTCAGCACAACGATGACCGATGAGCGGATTCCCGGCAGCGTGACATTCATGAAGCTCTGCCACGGGGTGGTGCCGTCCAAGGCAGCTGCTTCAAGCTGTTCGGCAGGGACCGCTTTAATTGCCGCGGACAGAATCACCATGGCGAAGCCAGCTTGGGTCCAGATCAGGATGATGACCAGGAACAGGGTGTTCCATGGTTCCAGTCCTAGCCAGTCCACCGGTTTCGCCCCGAAGGCGGTGATGATTGCGTTCAATACGCCAATTTGTTCGCCTTGCCGCGCATCATAGAAGAATTTGAAGATGATCGACGCGCCAACAAATGAAATTGCCATCGGCATGAAAACGAGCAGCTTGAAGAACTTCTCACCACGGCTCTTGTCGATGAAGGCGGCGTAGGCCAAGCCGATAATCGTTGAAACCACCGGGGCTACCAAGACCCAGACCAGCGTATTGAGCAGGGCGGTCAAGCCATCGGGGCTGGCAAAGACCCAGGCGAAGTTCGCCAGCCCGGCAAATCCGGAGCCGTCGTTGGTCATGAAAGCACTAATTGCTGTTCGGATGGTTGGGTAAATCAGCCCTATTGCCAGCAAGATCATGGCCGGGGCCAGGAATCCTGTTAGCTGAAGAAAAGTGCCGGCCCCCGACCGTGAGCGGCGGTCATAGAAATACACGGCAAGACCGAGAACGGCAGCCACTGCGGCGACCCACATGACCGAGGCATATAGCCCGAGCAATAAGAGTATTACTACAGGAACGAGCACGGAGGCGAGCAAACGAAGAATTGCGAAGCCACGTCCACGGTTCGTAGAAACCTCAACGAACGCAAGTACCAGGCCGATCACCACGGCAAAGGAAAGCAAAATTACCGGTATTTGAAGAAGCGGTGACAAGCCGGCAAGCCACTGGAAAAAATCAGACACGAGTCATATCTCCTTTAAAGCTGGAGAAGGCCGGTTGAACCGGCCTCCCCCACTTATTCACTGGTGACTAAGAGTCGTAACCGGCTTGGATGTTCTCTAGAACTTCATTGGTGGGCTTCCCATCGATCCAGTCCACAATTCCCTTCCAGAAGGAATCGGCACCGACGCTCTTTGGCATCAGGTCAGATCCGTCGAAACGGAAAGTGGTGCTTGGATCCTGCAGCAGTTCCACCGCAGAGCGCAGCAGATCACTGCTGGCATTTTCTGGATCAAGGCCGGAGTTTGCCGAGATCACGCCACCGAGCTTAACTCGGCTATTGGCCCAGTCTGCACTGGCCAGGTATTCCTGCACCTTCGCAGTGTCTTCGTCGTTCGAGAAGGCCGCGACGAATTCGCCACCGCCGACAACCGAAGTTGGATCACCCTCGTTGAATTGTGGTGCGATGAATGCCCAGACATCTCCGTCAGGAGCTACCGTAGGTGTTTCACCGTCTGCGTTCTTGGCATCAAGGATGAAGCCTTCGAGGAATGAAGCCTGGTGGGTCAGCGGGCAAGTGCCCTTGGCAACTGCGGTGCCGATGTCACCAAACGCGGTGGCATTAATGGACTTTACATCTCCATAGCCTGCGTTGACCTGCTTTGGATCCAGCAAGATCTCGCCAACTGAATCAAATGCGCTGGTGATTTCTGGCGAGGTGAATTCCAGTTCTCCGGACACCCATTTGTCATAGGCTTCGGTACCCGACTGGCGCAGGACAGCGTCCTCAATCCAGTCAGTGCCTGGCCAACCCGATGCTTCGCCCGAGGCAAATCCTGCACACCAGGCAGGCTCATCGGTCTTCTTGGTAATTTCGGTTCCCAGCGCGGTCATTTCGTCCCAAGTCTTGGGAACGCTGACGCCCCATTCCTCGAACTGCTTGGGCGAATACCAGATGTAGCCCTTGACGCTGGCCATCAGCGGAGCACCATACTGGACGCCGTCCACCTTGCCGTAGTTCTGCCAGTCCTCAGACCAGTTCTTCCCCACTTCAGCTTGGGCGCCTTCAGGAAGTTTCTGCACCTTGCCCGAAGCTACGGTAGCTTCCAGCAAACCTGGCTGAGGGAAGACTGCTAGGTCAGGCGTATCTCCGCCCTGGACCTTGATGCCCAACTGGGATTCGAAGTTCTTGTCGCCGGTGTAGCGGATCTTGATGCCGTTCTCTTCAGACCAGTCGGCCCAGGACTTCTCGAGCAGCTCAGCTTCGGTGCCAGTGACTGGTCCGTAGACATCCACTACTCCGTCGGATTCGGCAACTTGGGTCTCCCCGCCTTGGGCATTGGGATCATTGGGATCTGCTCCCCCGGAGCAACCGGCCAGCAGCAAACCGATTGAGGCCACGGAAAGAGCGGGAACGAGCTTCAACCCACGTTTTGTTTTCTTCATGATGCCTTCCACTTTTGAGTTGTACCCTGCGGGAAGTTCCAGCTTGGCACGACTGATCCCCTCCATAGTGACGCAGATCATCGACGCGCGTCAACTGCCGAGCGCACGAGACCCGGAGAAAATCCTCAAGAGGGGGCTAAGCGGGAGCTATTCCAGAACTTTCCCTGATCACCATGACGGGAGTGAAGAGCTGTTGAATGACGTCGCTGGATCGGCCTTCGATCTGTTCCACCAGCGCGTCAACCGCGGTGTGGGCAATAACTTCACCGGAAGGTGCCACCGTGGTCAGCGCAGGCGAAACCATTTCTGCCGAACGGTCACCGATTCCCAAAGCGACAACCGAGACGTCCGCTGGAATCGACAAGCCAGCCATTCCTGCAGCATTCAGGAAACCAGCAGTGGCGAACTCTTTGAGTCCTACCACCGCACTCGGGCGCGGGTTGAATTTCAGGTAGCCGTCCAAGGCTTGCCGGCCACCGCGGGCGTTATTCTCCACGGGCATCTCAACAATTGACATATTCTGTGCCTGCGCTGATTCGGTGATGGCTCGTGCGGTACGGATTGCCGGGCCATTGCCAGCGGCCTGATCTTGTTGCGAAACATTGATGTACATGATGGATCGGTGACCCAATCCGGCCAGATGCTCTATTGCTAGGCGTCCTGCTTCAGCGAAATCATTGTCAACATAAATCACGTCATCGCTGTCATCGGGCCGGCCAATGGAAGCGAAAGGAATTTTGGCGCGACGCAGAACATCAAAGCGCGGATCAGAAACTGAAACCTCCATGAGCAGCACTCCGGCCACTAATTTCTGGGCAACAAGGCTTTCCATGCCCATGACGTCGGTCATCGGGTTGGACCAGAGCAGCATGTGATAGCCCAGGGCACGAGCCCGCTCCATGGCCGCAGTGACATACTCGAACTCAGTGGATGAGTAGCCGTCAACACTGGTTGGAAAATGCAATGCAAGGATGCCGCGACGTGCACCCGCCAGCCCCTGAGCAAAAGCGTTCGGGGTGTAATTCAAGTCCCGCATGGCGGCCAAAACCCTGGTCTTGGTCGCATCTGAGATGGTGCGCCGTCCACTGATCACGTAGGAAACGGTACTGGGAGATACGCCGGCAAGGCGTGCAACATCATCTCTTGTAGCCATTTGTCCTCCGCTTCAACATGCAGTTACGTAGCTTCTATTGAAACACGTCAGTGAACGGGCGCACTGTCAACAGCTGTGCAAATGCCGGCTACCGGCTGGCTACGAATGCCTGCACGCAGGCTTCGATATCCTCAGCCGAATGCGCAGCAGAAAGCTGGACTCGGATACGCGCGGCACCCTTTGGCACCACAGGGAAGCTGAAGGCGGTCACGAAGACGCCCTGCTCCAGCATCTTGCCTGCAACTTCTGCGGCCTTGACCGCATCGCCGAACATCACTGGAATGATGGCATGCTCGCCTTCGAGCAATTCAAAGCCCTCTTCGCTCATGCGGCGGCGGAAGTGCGCTGCGTTCTCGAAGAGCTTCTCGCGCAGGTCCCCGGAATCAACAACCAGATCCAGCGCCTTCAACGTAGCAGCCACGATCGATGGCGCCAGCGAGTTGGAGAACAGGTACGGGCGGGCCTTCTGGCGCAGCATCGCAACAATTTCCCCGCGGCCGGATACGTAGCCGCCCGAAGCGCCGCCCAAGGCCTTGCCGAAGGTGCCGGTGTAGATGTCCACCCGGTCCGAAACCCCTGCGTGCTCCGGGGTGCCGGCGCCGGTTGCGCCCATGAAGCCCACTGCGTGGGAGTCATCGACCATGACCAGTGCGTTGTACTTGTCGGCCAAATCGCAGATGGCTTCCAGTGGGGCCAGGTAGCCGTCCATGGAGAACACGCCATCGGTGACGATGATGGTGCGGCGTGCACCAGCCCCGTCATTTAGCTGCGCGGCGGCCTGCAGCTGGGTTTCCAGATCCGCCATGTCCTGGTTGGCGTAGCGGAAGCGGGCGGCTTTGGACAAGCGGATGCCGTCGATGATCGAAGCGTGGTTCAACGCATCGGAAATGATGGCATCTTCCTTGCCGAACAGCGATTCGAAAACGCCGCCGTTGGCATCGAAGCAGCTGGAGAACAAGATGGTGTCCTCGGTGCCCAGGAACTCGGAGAGCTTGGCTTCCAATTCCAGGTGCAGGTCCTGGGTGCCGCAGATGAAGCGGACCGAGGCCATGCCGAAGCCGCGCTCATCCATGGCGTTCTTGGCCGCATCGATGATCTGCTGGTTGTCAGCCAAGCCAAGGTAGTTGTTGGCGCAGAAGTTCAGCACCTGACGGGCGTCATCGCCCAGCGAGCCGGCCATGATGGAGGCCGACTGGGCGGAATCGATGTGGCGTTCTGCCTTGAACAGGCCAGAGGTCTTCAACTCTTCGAGTTCGGCGGCAAGCTGGCCTTTTAGATCCGTGTACATTGCAAATGCTCCTTGTAGATGCGAGAAATTCTTAGCCTGAGAAAACAGTCCAGTCGAGCACGACCTTGCCGCCGTGGCCGCTGCGGGCCGCTTCAAAGCCCTGCTGCCACTCGGTAGCTGGAAGGAAGTCGGTGACCACCGAGGAAATGCGTTCGCGCATGACCTCTGAAGAGGTCAGCATGGCGCTCATGGCGTACCAGGTCTCGAACATTTCGCGGCCGTAGATGCCCTTCAGTGTGAGCATGTGGGTGACGACCTTGCCCCAGTTGATGTCAATTGAGGTGCTTGGCAGGCCCAGCATGCAGATCTTGCCGCCATGGTTCATGTTCTCGATCATTTCCGGCAGGGCAGTCTTGTGGCCGGACATTTCCATGCCGTAGTCGAAGCCTTCAACCATGCCCAGCTTCTGCTGGGCTTCCTTGATGCGCGTGTTCGCTACATTCACGGCCAGGTCTATGCCCATGGTCTTTGCCAGTTCCAAGCGCTGCTCGGAAACATCGGTGATGGCGATGTTGCGTGCACCTACATGGCGGGCAACTGCCGCGGCCATCAGGCCGATAGGACCAGCACCGGTAATCAGCACGTCTTCGCCAACCATGGGGAACTGCAGTGCGGTGTGCACGGCATTGCCGAACGGATCGAAGATCGCGCCGAGCAGCGGGGTGATGCGCTCATCGCGGTGGATGTAGACATTGCTTTCGGGAATGACGACGAATTCTGCGAAGGCGCCGTCGCGCTGCACACCGACCGAGTCGACATTGATGCACATCTGCTTGCGTCCGGCGCGGCAGTTGCGGCACAGGCCGCACACTACGTGGCCTTCACCGGAAACACGGTCGCCAACCTTGACCCCGTGCACGAAATCGCCGATTTCCACGACTTCGCCGTAGAACTCGTGGCCCGGAACCAGCGGGGTGTTGATCATGGCCTTGGCTGCATCGTCGTAGGCTTCGATGTGCAGATCGGTACCGCAGATACCCGCGGTCATGACGCGGATCTTGACCTCGTGGGCGCCGGTCTCTGGTTCTGGGCGATCAACGAGTTCCAGCCCCGCGTGCGGGCCGGACTTGTACAGTGCTTTCATGCGGGTTCCTTTGGATTGGGCACCTGGGTGCGCGCAACACAGACATGGGGTCGCTTCAAGTGTCGCACCCGACAGCACGGTACAACACCTTAGAAGATCACTGATTTACTGATCCAACGATTTAGAATTTACTTCATGGAATTACATCAGTTGAGGATTCTGCGTGAACTCGCGGATTTGGGCAGCGTCAACGCCGTGGCGAAGGCCCTTTTTGTCTCGCCCTCGGCGGTCTCGCAGCATTTGGCCCAACTGCAGCGCAATTTCCCTGTGCCACTGACACAGAAGGACGGACGCAGGCTGGTCCTGACAACCGAGGGAAAACTGCTGGCCTCCGCCGCGACGTCAGTCGCTTCGACCCTGGCCGAGGCGTCGGCGAGGATCCGCACCCAGGAGCAAGAGCGGGACACACCCATTCGCATCGCGGGATTCCATTCCATTGGGCAGACCATTTTCGCCCCGTTGCTAACCTACCCGGAAGGCCAATTGCCCCCGCTGCACTTTTCCGACGAAGATGTCTCGCAGCAGGATTTTCCGGCGCTGACCTCGACGTACGATTTGGTGCTGGCGCACCGGATGCCGCACACGGACCCATGGCCCGAAGACCGAATCAGTGTTATACCTCTGGCTTTCGAACCGCTGGACGTGGCGATCCACCGAGATCATCCACTGGCCAAATTCGGAGAGCTCTCCCCCGAGCAGGTGATCGACGAACCCTGGGTCGTTTCCCGCTCAGGATTCTCACCGGCTGACGTTCTGGAAACCATCGCCGCGCTTGCCGGTAAAGCCCCGCGGATCGAGCACCGGGTCAACGATTACGCCACCGCCGGCGCCTTAGTTGAAGCCAGTGGTTGTCTGGGAATCCTCCCACGTTTCACAGCACGAAAGACTTTGGATGAAACGGTGACTTTACGACCAATCAAGGGATTGAATTCAGGGAGACAAATCGACCTTTTATTGAGAGCCGAGCACCTGCATCGAATTACTATCAATGATGTCATCGAGGCGATCAGGAGCACCGTGAAACGCTTGGTCATCAACTGATTCAGCACCTCGGGCAACACGCGGTTTCAACCGTTCCGAGTACGCGGCTACCAAGCTCCCTTGATCGAGAAACACGCGCTCTCCAACTGCTGCACCTTGAACAGCTAAGCCCTCGCTCAGCATGCCTTGCATCAATTTTGTTCTAGACCGTGCGGCTGACGGTCTCCGGCTCCGTACCGACGGCCACCCTTGGAATTCGGGTTCTGCAAGCCGGCCAGTTCGCTGCTTCGTTTCACTTTCCAAGCCCTGCGAACGGAAGTGGCTGGCTACTCTGGAAGTGAATTGCCGAACAAGCGGAACCCTCTTTAATCTATTTCGTTCATAGCCTCGGCTGTTGGCATATACCGGCTGGTCGGCCGTCGGCAATGCATCTTCCAAACAGTGGAAACAGGCAACAGCCTGGCGAACGTTTTCATCAGGACCGGGGCTTCAGGCCAAATGAACAGAGGGCTAGTCTCCGTAAAAGAGAGTGTCCAAGAATCAACATTTCCCACGAATAGCGCACGAGCACCAGCGCACGATCGAGCAACAACAGAAGTTTCCTTCCCCAGAACCGATGTGGCGCCTTTCGCTCATTTCCCATGTCCCGCATAAGGCTCCTTCACCGGGCATTTTCTCGGGCGGAGTATATGGGAATCTGGAATGTTTGAAAACTCGGAGTTTCAAAAATTAGCCGAGTCAAGAACACGTATGTCCCGTATGACGACCGTCTTACGGGACATATTGAACGTACAGATCAAATGACCTGCGCGGACACTTATCTAGAGCCAAAATCTTCGCAGAAACTACTCACCCGCAATGACGCGCGAGATAAATTGAGCTTTTCCGTTGTTGTAGGAGAGCCGGTCAGTGCTGTAGCGGTCAGCGAGACCGGACTTAAGCGTGGCGTATTCGGCGGCAAGATTCGGATCGGCTCGAAGCTTTTCGCGGAAACGCAACACGTCGTGTTCCCAAGCTGATCCTTCTTCGCAGACGTGTATGTGCACGACGCGAGGTTCACCGGCTGGTGGGCGAAAGAATCGGTGGTCGGGTTCGCGTTGCCGAAGCACGAGACCTAACGATTCAAGTCCAGGACGATAGGCCGATTCATCGTTTATATCTGGCACAGATACTTGTAGGTCAAGTACGGGCTTGGCGATCAGGCCAGGGATCGATGTTGACCCTACATGTTCTATTCGCGCAACCGTGGGAACGATGGCCGATTGGATTCGGTTAGACCATTCAGCCGCTACCAATGGCCACAGTGGATCAGCTTCCTTTAGTTCCACTGGCTCCCCACCAGGCTTATCAAACCACTCATTTGTCATGATCCAATTCTCACCCAAATTTCCCGCTCAAGGTTCCCCCTGCGGACTCGGCTCCAGCGTGACACGCGTGATGGGCATTAGAACCATTGACAGTCATTGGCGATATGTCGAGTCGCCTCACTGAGCGACACTTCGGCGTCGAAAACGGTCTCATCGATCCCCGAAAGTGCGTCTTGGTCAATCCACCACTGACGCATTTCCGTCGCGCCGAAACGGTCAGAAACATCCTTGGTTAGGTGTCGCCGGAGCGTCTCGTCAAAGGTTAGATTGTATCGGTAGGAGAAGCTTTGTCCCTGATGGTCGGAGGTCAGGGTGCGGAGCATCGAGCCATAGATCGACTCCTTGAGAATACCCTCAACAACTACATGGAACCCTTGCGCGAGAGCGTAACGGGCAGTCAGGTCAATGAGTCCAACGGCGGCATTTTCTGGGTCATCTCTGACGTGAAGGACTTGGCGCCTCAAAACGTCTTGACCAACTATGGCAACCTCGCGGGGCTTGATCTTTCGGATAGCTCGCGCCAATGAAGATTTACCACTGCCCGAATTACCTCTGACGATGATGAGGCGTGTTTCATCACTACCAGCCATGACACTGTCCTCGACTCTTTGGTTCACTTGTACGTCAATCAATTATGTCCGTCGTATACATCTCGACGTGCCACGACCCACGAATCTGCACTCACTCTTGCTCATATGTTCCGCAGGAGGTTCGGCCTACGGGCAGTCCCTGATGGGCACTCGACGATAACGACGTGGTTTAGTGGATTCATGCCGACGAATATCGAAATCAAAGCCCGCGTGGCCAGCCTCAAGACCCTGATTCCGGTTGTCGCGTCTTTGGCAGATGCAGGGCCAGAGCATGTTGCCCAAGACGATACCTTTTTCGTTTGCCCCAATGGCAGGCTCAAGCTCCGGGTCCTTGACGACCGACACGGTGTACTGATCTTCTACCGCAGGGCAGATCAGCTCGGTCCCAAAACATCCTTCTACATCCATTCGGAGACAGCCGACCCCGAGGGGTTGCGATCGGTCTTGGCCCTCGCCTACGGCGAGGCCGGACGGGTTCGGAAGCACCGAATGGTGTTTCAGATCGGTCAGGCCAGGGTGCACCTCGATCGCGTTGAAGGACTGGGCGAGTTCGTGGAACTGGAAGTGACCGTGGGCGACAAAATGGACTCTGAGGCAGCAATTTCGGAAGCACACCGGCTCGTTGAAGCATTCGGAATTGAGGAAAGCGCGCTAGTGACGGGTGCGTATCTGGACCTGCACGAAACCAAAATCAATTAAGCGCAGTAAGCGGCTCCTGAGAAAAACTCACGATCGGGGGAAATCCGTCCCAGTAGGGGTTCCGCTTGCGGGCGCTCCAATAGAGGGCCGGCTTACCGGAACTGAGCTCGCGTTTACATCAACTGGACTCGTTGTACTAGATAATTGACGGATGAGAACTATCAGCAGTGAACGATTGATCATGCGGCCATGGGATGC
>NZ_JBQSWU010000047.1:0-15259 GCF_052377485.1 Glutamicibacter sp. AOP38-B1-38
CACCCTTTCGCGCACAGGTGAAATCCCCGGTTGACTTCGGTCAACCGGGGATTTTTTATAACTACTACCGTCGGCAATCTGAGGGTTAAGTCCCAACTAGGCGATCACCGAGGATTCATCTCAGCTCCGGCTCAGTTATTCAGGCGAAAACCCGCTCGTCTTAGTTGGATTAGCATCCCGGCGCCGGTAGAATAGTAGACACCAACACTTGCAGGAGCGCACATGTCTACACTTGAAATGCGATCTGGTTGGGTGGAAGAAGCCACTCACAGCGTATACCTTGAAGGTTTAACCGTCAGCTCGGAATATGCTGAAGAATCAAAAAATTACGTTGCGGGTGATATCACTGCAGATGAGCTAGTGAGGATTACCCGGGAACGATATGGCCTCAAGTAGTAGTATCGAGGATCCATATTTGACCAGCCCCGATGGAGTTCTGAGGAACTTAGTCGGGGCCGACTCGTATCAAGCGCTCGCTAAGGCTGAAGCCGACCTATTCCACGCACGTGTCGTTCAACTTCGCGACCATGAACTAGTGGAACCAACTCGAGATGCCTGGGAAATAAGAGGCCTCCACAGGCATCTATTTCAAGATGTTTACGATTGGGCCGGCGAGTACCGTACCATCAATATGCGGCGGGGTTCAGGGCAATTTTTTGCGCCCAGTTCTCACATTCCCTTTCTTATCGACAATGTCATGTCCGAGCTGGCGAATC
Source organism: Glutamicibacter sp. AOP38-B1-38 (assembly GCF_052377485.1). Classification (NCBI taxonomy): domain Bacteria; kingdom Bacillati; phylum Actinomycetota; class Actinomycetes; order Micrococcales; family Micrococcaceae; genus Glutamicibacter; species Glutamicibacter sp. AOP38-B1-38. The sequence continues at coordinate 717 of NZ_JBQSWU010000047.1, forward strand.
GCAACCATCTCAAAGACTTGGAGAAAGAAGAATTCATTGATTCACTTGCGAAATTCTACGACGAGCTCAACCACATTCACCCGTTCCGTGAAGGAAATGGCAGAGTGCAACGAACTTACTGGTCGAGAATAGCGTTTTCCGCCGGTTGGTATTTGGTTTGGCAGCCTATACAAGGTAACGAATTGAACGAGACAAGTAGAATCGCAAGGGAAGATCTGAATCTAGAGCCTTTGCGTCGGGCTCTGGATAAATGTGTCACGGCCGTACCCCCGGTTTTAAGAACCTGAATTGTTCCACGTACCGTTGCACGGTGATTTATTTACCGCATCTGCTACTTTCATTGGCCCTGAGTCCCCGCCTTCGGTCTGCCCGTCGATGCGTGGGATCAGGTGAGCTAGCGGTTGCCAGCTGTCCAAGTAGGTCTTGCATGACTTCGCTGACTCCTCGGGAGGGCGACCACTGATCTACTCCGAGCACCGCAACGTCCGTGACCGTCGTGTAAGTTGTTTTAGCCATGGTGCAAGTATGGGAAACCCTGCTAGGCGTCTAGGAAGTCCAGGTAGCCCTCGAATAACTTTTTGCGGACTCCCGGCACGTTCGATTCAACGATAAGGTTCAGTTCGTCTGCGTGGTCATGGGCTCGGTGCGGGAAATAGCCGGCAGCGTCGCGTTCACGTTTCGGAAGTAGCTGCATAAATGCCACGGACGTCCACTTCAACAATCGCGGCTGGTCCCAAACATTCCGGTTCAGCACAAAAAGCCTTGTTACATTTGGTTCACGAGAGTTTTCATTTTCCACTGAAACCAATGCGGCAGGATGGCTCCAATCGCGCTGCAATAGTTCAGTTGCAAACCCTAAAAATTCACCGCGCTCATTTGGCCAATCCGTCCTTGTTTCACCTGCCCGCTAGGGTCATACTTTGGTCATGGAGATTGAAGTTCGGTACGTACACGCCGACGACATTTATGCGGTCAGCGTTCCCGACGTTGAAGGCGCTTTGACTCAGGCAAAAACCTGGGAGGAAGTGCCGTATATGGCACGTTCGGTGGTGGCCGACCTGACCGGCGTCGACATTGCGAGCGTGACCGTGGCAAGTGTTATCGAATTGGACGACGGCGACTAGCTTCCACGTTGGGCCCGAAGTTTGCACCATCCTTTGCACGGCCAGCCCAGTTGCTATGGCATGCCCGGCGCTGCCTAAACCATCAGCGCTTCGATATCGCGATCGAATTCGTACGGGGCATTCGTTTCATTTGACCGGACATACCGACCCTTGAATGCTGACCGAATCCAAGGTTAACTCTCCAGAACTCGCTAGGTGGGCACGCAGTTGAGCGAAAAGTTGCTGGAATCGGCTCATCGCCCTTCATTATCTAGTCGACCGGTAGCAGCCTTATACGCGTGGGCGTTCTGGTTGCACCGCCTGCCCGTCCACCAATCCGCTGCACGCCGAGCCAGGCCGAACCAACCCATCGCGGCTATTGGTAATATCGACTCGACCCTCATTTGTCCTACGGTCTTATCCCCGATCCGGCTGGAGCCTCTTTTCATGCGCATCGCCATGCTCTCCCTGCACACCTCCCCCATGCAGCAGCCCGGGTCCGGAGACGCCGGAGGCATGAACGTCTACATCCAGAATCTCTCCTATGCCCTCGGTGCGCTGGGGCACGAGGTGCATATGCTCACCCGCACCGCCGAGCCAAGCAGCAGCGCCGAAGTAACCCCGGGCGTGTGGATGCATCAGGTGCAGGTCGCCGCCGGCCAGGTGCTGAGCAAGGACGAGCTGCCGGGTATCATCGATGCGGCCGCCGAGCGGATCGCCGCTCATTTGAGCGAGCTGAAGATCGACATCGTGCACGCGCACTATTGGCTTTCGGGCCTGGTCGGGCGGCAGCTTGCCGCAGCCTGGCAGGTGCCGCTGGTGCTCACCATGCACACCTCGGCGGCGGCCAAGGAGTTCGAGTCCGGACTACCCGAGCCGGAGCTGCGCAAGGAATCCGAGCGGGCCTTGCTGGCCCAGGCCGACCGGGTGATCGCCAATACCCCCGTCGAGGCCGCCCAGCTCGAGCGCTTCTACCGGCTCGAACGCGAGCGGCTCGACGTGGTGCTCCCGGGGGTCGACCACCGCATTTTCCACCCGGAGCAGGACAAGCTTGCCCGCCCCCTGGGCGAGGATGACCTGCATCTGGTTTACGCCGGGCGCATGCAGCGGCTCAAGGGGGCGCACCTGCTCATCGAGGCGCTGGGCATTGCCCAGCGCAGCGCACCCGAGCTGCGCATTACCGCCTCGCTCTTCGGCGCGCTCTCCGGCGGCGGGGACTACGACCTGCCGGCCCTGGGCCGCCGCGAAGGCATCACCGAGCGCTTGAGCTTCTTCGGACCGCTGCAGCCGGCCGAACTGGCAGCGGTTTTCGCCAACGCCGATGTGGTCGCCGTGCCATCGCTTTCGGAGACCTTCGGGCTGGTCGCCGCCGAGGCGCAGGCCTGCGGCACTCCGGTGCTGGCCAATCGGGTCGGCGGATTGGGCTACGCGGTGGACGATGGGGTTTCGGGCTGGCTGATTCCCGAGCCCTCGGCACAACTGTGGGCGCAGCAGCTGATGGAGCTGGCCCGCAATCCGGCGCGGGTGACCCGGGCCGGGCATGCGGCCCTGGAGCATTCGGGCGAATTCACCTGGGAGCGGGCCGCGGTGTCCACGCTGGCCAGTTACCGCATGTCCTGCCAATGCCGTTCCTAAGCGGTTCAGCGCCGCGGCTCGCCGGTGGACGCGGTGATCACCATGTCCTCGAGCTTGGGCAGCGCCGCGGCTAAACGGAGCTCGGCCTCGGCGGTGATCCCTTGGATCTGCGAGAGTGGCGCGTCGGCGACGAGGATCGTTGAGCTGCCCTGCAGCCGGTGCCCCACCCAACGCAATTGCAGCCGCGATACTTCCAGCACCCCGGGAGCGCCTGCCAGCGCGGTCTGCGCGCGGGAAACCAGTTCGGGCTCGATGCCGTCCATCAGCCGCCGGCCGATGCTTTTGACCGTCCCGGCAAGCAGCACCAGGATCGCCGCGGAAATCAGCAGGCCGATGACCGGATCGGCCAGCGGGAAGCCGAGCATCACGCCCACCGCGCCGAAGACCACGGCCAGGGAGGTGAAGCCGTCGGTGCGTGCATGCACCCCGTCGGCCACCAGCGCGGCCGAACCGATCTTCTGCCCGACCCGGATCCGGTAGACCGCCACTAGCTCGTTGCCGGCAAAGCCGATCACCCCGGCGGCGAGCACCCACCACAGGTTCTGCAGCGGCTGCGGGTTGACCAGCCGCTCGATCGAATGCCAGGCGGCGAGCACCGCGGACAGCGCGATGACCAGCACGATGAACAGCCCGGCCAGATCCTCGGCCCGCCCGTAGCCGTAGGTATAGCGCTTGCCCGCCGCCTTGCGGCCCAGAATGAACGCGATCCACAGCGGCACGGCGGTCAGCGCATCGGAGAAGTTGTGGATGGTGTCGGCCAGAAGCGCCACGGACCCGCTGAAGACCACCACGATCACCTGCAGCACCGTGGTGGCCAGCAGGATCACCATGCTCAGCTTCAGCGCGCGGATGCCCTCCCGGTTGGCCTCCATGGCGTCGTCGATGGAATCGGCGGCATCGTGGCTATGCGGCATGAACAGCTCGATCAGCCACCCCTTGAAACCGGTGCGGTGCGTGTGCACGTGGTCAGCGGTGGCGTTCACGGCGTAGCTCGCTCGCCGCGGTGGTGCGCGGGCACGCCGCCCAGGGCATGTTCGGCCTGGTAGATCGCGTCGGCCACCAGCTTCCTGGCATGCTCGTTCTCCAGCCGGTACAGCACCTTGGTGCCGTCCTGGCGGGTGGAAACCATCCGGGCCAGTCGCATCTTGGCCAGATGCTGGGAGACCGCGGCCGGGGATTTGCCCACGATGCCGGCCAGCGCGCCCACCGCCATTTCGCCTTCGCGCAGGGCCAGGATGATCCGTACCCGGGTGGCGTCGGCGAGCATGGAGAAGACCTCTACCGCGAGTTCCACATACTGGCTGTCGACCTGCAGCGAACAAACTCTCTTATCTGCATTCATACGCACATTATGGCATTACAGGCCTTTCCCGGCTAGGGCCCGCCGCCAGCGGGCGCTAGACCTCGCGGGTCAGCCGCAGCTCGAAGTGCGGCTTGCCCCTACGTGGATTCCAGCCCTGCACCGCGAACCCCGTGGCGCTGGGCGCAAAGGCCAAGTCCACGACGGCCGGCAGCACCACCGGAGTATGGAATTCGATCTCCCACTCGTAGTTCCCGCTGGCGGGCTCGATCGCCGCCAGCGCGCGGGCGGCCAGATAGATGCCGTGCGCGATCGCCCCGGGCATGCCCAAGGCCTTGGCGCTCAGCGCGCTGAGGTGAATCGGGTTGTAGTCCCCCGCCACCGCGGCCCAGCGCCGTCCGGTGCCGCCGTCCAATTTCCAGGCGGCGGTGCGTTGCGGCGGCACAAAGGGCTCATGGGCCTTAGCCGGCGTTTCTCCGCCCAGCCTGACGCCCTTGGCCAGAAAGGTGCTGCGCAGCGTGAGCCGGGTTTCCCCGGCGACCACGATCTTCACCACCAGATCGCAGCAGGCCCCCTTGGCGTGCGGCACCAGGTTTTCGGCATTCACCTCGACGTCGAAGACCTCCTCCTGGCCCAGCGGCTCGGTGACCGATACCTGGTTGCCCAGGTGGATCATGCCCAGCAGCGGCAGCGGGAAGTCGCCGCGCAGCATCAGCGACATCGCCAGCGGGAAGGCCAGCGAGTGCACGTACAGGCTCGGAAGCTTGCCGTTGGCCGGCGCGCTCACCGCTTGGCGGTAGGCGGCCAGCTTCGCTTGATCCGCACGGGCACCTTGGTAGATCAGCGTCACCTCGGGCAGCACCGGATTTTTCGGTTTGCGCGTGAGGGTTTTCACCGCCCGGGCATAGACCGCGGCCATAGTCGGGATTTCGGTGACCAGTTCGGCGCCCATCTAGGCACCCACCAGCGACTGGCCGCAGACGCGCAAGGTCGAACCGTTCAGCCCGGCCGCCGCGTCGGAGCCGAGGAAGGCGATGGCCTCGGCCACGTCCACCGGCAATCCGCCCTGCATCAGCGAGGGCAGCACCAAGCGCGCCACCGTGCGGGTGCCCAGCGGAATCTTCGCGGTCATCTCGGTTTCGATGAAGCCGGGGGCCACCGCGGCGATCGAGCCGCCGTGCTCGGCGAACAGCCCCGCGCTGGCGCGCACCATGCCGATCACCCCGGCCTTGCTCGCCGCATAGTTCGTCTGTCCGCGGTTGCCGGCGATCCCGGAGGTGGAGGCCAGCGAGACCACGCGCAGACCCGGCAGCTTCGCGGCGAGGAAGATCTCGTTCATGCGCAGCTGGGCGGAGATATTCACCGCGATCACCGAGTCCCAGCGCCCGGCGTCCATATTCGCCAGCAGCTTGTCCCGGGTGATGCCGGCATTGTGCACCACCAGATCCAGCCCGCCGTGCCGGGTCAGGGCGTGATCCAGGATCCGCGTCCCGGCGTCCTTGGCGGTGACATCCAGCTGCAAGGTGGTGCCGCCGACCTCATTGGCCACCTTGGCCAGCGCATCCCCGGCCGCCGGCATATCCACCAGCACCACCTGCGCCCCGTCGCGGGCCAGCGTGCGGGCGATGTCTGCGCCGATGCCGCGGGCGGCGCCGGTGACCACCGCCACCTTGCCGCGCAGCGGTGCCCGGAAATCTGCCGGAAGCTCCCCGTACTCGGTGCGCACGCGAAGGAATTGGCCGTCCACATAGGCGCTGCGCCCGGAGAAGAAGAAGCGCAGGGCGCCCAGCGCGCTCGCGCTGTCCAGCTGGGTTTCGTTTTCCAGCACGATGCCGTTGGCCGTGGCCCCGGCGCGCATTTCGCGTCCGAGCGAACGGATGAGACCATCGATGCCCTGGCGCACCGCGGCGACCGCGGGAGAGTTCTCGGCCAGCGCGGGACGGGAGAAGGAGACCAGGCGCGCCCCGGGGACCAGCTGGCGCAGTGCGGCGCCGGTGGTCAGCATCAGCTCCGAGAGCTGTTCGGGGTCGGTGAGCTCATCGAGCAGCAGCACGATCCCGCCGAGTTTGCTCTGCCCCGCGTCGTGCCGGCGTACGTCCAGCCCCCAGGAGACCAGGGTGTCGCACAGCTGTTGGGCGCGGGCGGAGGCGCCGAGCACCAGCACCGGGCCGGGCAGCAGCGCGGTGTCCGGGGTGTAGCGGCGCAGCCGCGGCGGACGGGGCAGCCCGAGCAGCTTGGCCAGCTTCTTGGTCATTCCGCTATTAACTAGTTCCAGGTACTTATCTGCCATTTAGCTTCGTGCCTCCAAGATTGCCACTACGCCTTGTCCCCCGGCGGCGCACACCGAAATCAGTGCGCGCCCCGAACCCTTTTCATGCAGCATTTTCGCGGTGCTGGCGATCAGCCGCCCGCCGGTGGCGGCGAACGGGTGCCCGGCGGCCAGCGAGGAGCCGTTGACGTTCAGCTTAGCCCGGTCAATGGAGCCCAGCGGCGCATCCAGCCCGAGCTTTTCGCGGCAGAACTCCTCCGATTCCCAGGCCTTCAGCGTGGCGAGCACGGTGCCGGCGAAGGCCTCGTGGATTTCGACGAAGTCGAAGTCACCCAGGGTGAGGTTATTGCGCGCCAGCAGCCGGGCGGTGGCGTAGGCCGGGGCCATCAGCAGCCCCTCGGCGCCGTGCACGAAGTCCACCGCGGCGGCCTCGAAGTCCACGAAGTTCGCCAGCATCGGCAGGTCGTTGGCCGCCGCGAACTCTTCACTGCCCAGCAGGACCGCGGAGGCGCCGTCGGTCAGCGGGGTGGAGTTCGCCGCGGTCATCGTCGCCTCCTCGCCCAGGTTCTTGCCGAAGGCAGGCTTGAGCTTGGCCAGCTTTTCCAGCGATGAGTCGGGCCGCAGGTTATTGTCCCTGGCCAGGCCGTTGAAGGCGGTGAGCAGGTCGTCGAAGAAGCCGCGCTCGTAGGCGGCGGCCAGATTCTGGTGGCTGGCCAGCGCCAGCTCGTCCTGTTCCGCCCGGGTGACGCCCCAGGCGTGGGTGGTGATCGCCTGGTGCTCGCCCATGGACAGCCCGGTGCGCGGCTCGCCGGTGCCCGGCGCCGAAGGGGCCAGATGCGCCGGGCGCAGCTTGGACAGGGCGGTCAGCTTGGCCTTGGTGCTGCGCGCGCGGGAGAGTTCCAGCAGCACTGCGCGCAGCCCCTCCGAGACGACGATCGGCGCGTCACTGGTAGTGTCCACCCCGCCGCCGATGGCCGAGTCGAGCTGGCCGAGCTTGATCTTGTTGGCCAGCGAGCCGATGGCCTCCATGCCGGTGGCGCAGGCCATCTGCACGTCGTAGGCCGGGGTGGCGGCGTCCAGCGAGCTGCCGAGCACCGACTCGCGGACCAGGTTGAAGTCCTTGGAGTGCTTGAGCACCGCGCCGCCGGCCACGGCACCCAGGCGCGCACCCTGCAGGCCGAAGCGGGCCACCAGGCCTTCCAGTGCTGCGGTGAACATGTCCTGGTTCGAGACGTTGACGTAGGCGGTGTTCGAACGGGCGAAGGGAATGCGGTTGCCACCGATGATGACTGCATTGCGCACTGGCTGGTCGGCCATGAAGGAACTCCTGGAGGTTGTGAGAAGTATTACTGTAACCAAGAGTACATGATACTCTGGGTTACGTGAACAAGATCACCCCAGATATCGACTCGGCTACCGACGGGCGTTCGGCCCGCTGGCAGGCGCACCGCAGCCAACGCCACGAGGAGCTGCTCAAGCTCGCCCGCAAGGCGGTGCACAAGCTCGGCCCGCAGGTCTCCATGGAGGAGATCGCCGCGCACGCCAAAACCTCCAAGCCGGTGTACTACCGCTACTTCGGCGACAAGGAGGGCCTGCGCCAGGCGCTGGGCGCCGTGGTCATCTCCGACTTCCGCGACTCCATCATCGCCGCCGGGCTCGCCGAGGGAGACGAGGCCGGGGCGCTGCGCGCAATGGTCACCGCCTATTTGGAATTGGCCAAGGGCAGTCCGAACCTGTACTTCTTCGTCACCGCGCAGACCCCGGATGTGCTCACCGCCCCGGACCGCGCGGCCACCGGCTCCACCGGGGCGCTGAACGCCTTCTTCGACGAGGTCACCTCGCTGATGAACGAACGGCTCAGCGCGCACTTCGCCGCGCACACGCTCACCCCCTCCAACGCCACGGCGCTCTGGCCGCGCGCGGCGCTGGGCATGATCCGCTCCGCCGGGGAACTCTGGCTGCGCCAGCCCGAGGCGCCGGGCAAGCCGAGCCTGAACGAACTTGCCGAGGCGCTGAGCGGCTGGCTCACCCACGGCATCTCCACCAACTCCCGCTCCTAGCATCCGAAAGGCCCCACTTATGACCAGCATCAATGTCCAAGCCCTCGCCGAACAGCTGCTCGGCCCCTACGCCGAGATCCGCAAGGCCTCCCGGGCCCGCGCCGCGGACCCGAAGCTGCAGCGCGACCCCGCCTGGTCCATGGACGAGCACCGCGAGCAGGTGCTCGGCCAGCTGAAGATCCTCGTCGAGCAGAAGGCCGTGCAGCGTGCCTTCCCGAAGGAATTCGGCGGGCAGGATGACCACGGCGGATCCATCGCCGCCTTCGAGGAACTCGTCGCCGCGGACCCCTCGCTGCAGATCAAGGCCGGGGTGCAGTGGGGGCTGTTCGCCGGAGCCATCATGCACCTGGGCACCGCCGAGCACCACGCCAAATGGCTGCCCGGTGCGATGAACCTCCAGGTCCCCGGCGCCTTCGCGATGACCGAGATCGGCCACGGCTCGGACGTCGCCGCGGTGGCCACCACCGCCACCTATGATCCGGCCAGCGAAGAGTTCATCATCCACACCCCCTTCGCAGCGGCCTGGAAGGAATTTCTGGGCAACGCCGCACTGCACGGCACCGCCGCCACCGTATTCGCCCAGCTGATCACCAACGGCGTCAACCACGGGGTGCACTGCTTCTACGTGCCGATCCGCGACGCCAACGGCGAGTTCCTGGCAGGCATCGGCGGCGAGGACGACGGGCTCAAGGGCGGGCTGAACGGCATCGACAACGGCCGGCTGCACTTCACCCAGGTGCGCATCCCGCGCAGCAACCTGCTCAACCGCTACGGTGACGTCGCCGCCGACGGCAGCTACAGCTCCCCGATCTCCTCCCCGGGCCGGCGCTTCTTCACGATGCTCGGCACCCTGGTCCAGGGCCGTGTCTCGCTGGACGGCGCGGCCACCGGCGCGTCGAAGATGGCCCTGCAGATCGCGGTGACCTACGGCAACCAGCGCCGCCAGTTCAACAGCGTCTCGGACACCGAGGAGACCACGCTGCTGGACTACCAGCGCCACCAGCGCCGGCTGCTGCCCCGGCTGGCGCGCACCTATGCGGCCAGCTTCGCCCACGACGAGCTGCTGGACAAGTTCGATGCGGTCTTCTCCGGCCGCGAGGACACCGACGAGGACCGCCAGGACCTGGAAACCCTGGCCGCGGCGCTCAAGTCGCTGAGCACCTGGGATGCGCTGGACACCATCCAGGAGGCCCGCGAGGCCTGCGGCGGCGCCGGCTTCATCGCGAAGAACCGCTTCACCCAGCTGCGCGCGGACCTGGACGTCTACGTGACCTTCGAGGGCGATAACAACGTGCTGCTGCAGCTGGTGGGCAAGCGCCTGCTCACCGACTACGCCGCGGAATTCCGCAAGCTCGATACCGGGGCGATGGCCCGCTACGTGGCCAAGCAGGTGGGCACCACCGCGCTGCACCGCTCGGGGCTGCGCAGCGTCGGCCAGGCCTTCGTGGACATCTCCGACGAGCGCAAGAGCGCGAACTTCTTCAAGGATCCGGAGAACCAGCGCGAACTGCTCACCGACCGGATCAATGCGAAGGTGGCCGAGGTGGCCACCGCGCTGCGCGCCGCCGGCAAGGACAAGCTCAAGGCCGCCAACGCCTTCAACGAGAACCAGGAATTGCTCATCGCCGCCGCCCGCGCGCACGGCGAGCTGCTGCGCTGGGAGGCCTTCACCACCGCGCTGGAGAAGATCTCCGACGAGCCCACCCGCGAGGTGCTCACCTGGCTGCGCGATGTCTTCGCGCTGAGCGTGATCGAAGACGATCTGGGCTGGTTCCTGGGGCACGGGCGGCTGTCCATGCAGCGCGCGCGCACCCTGCCGGGCTACATCAACCGGCTGCTCGCCCGCCTGCGCCCGCACGCCCAGGAGCTGGTCGACGCCTTCGGCTACACCCAGGAGCACCTGCGCGCGGAGATCTCCAGCGGCATCGAAGCCGAACGCCAGGATGAGGCGATGGCGTACTTCGCCAAGCTGCGCGCCAGCGACCAGGCCCCGGTCAGCGAGAAGTCGCTGAAGAAGGCCAAGGCCTAGCTGCTCAAGCAGGCCCGCCGGCGGAATGCTCCGCCGGCGGGCCTGCGGCGTTTAAATCGGCTGCGCGAGCGCGACCAGGATCCCCTCGGGCCCGCGCACGTAGGCCATCTGCCAGCTGCCCTGGTATTCGCCGATGCCGCCGACCAGCTCATAGCCCTCGGCCTGCAGCCCGGCGACCATGCCGCGCAGGTCCTCCACCTCAAAGGCGACGTTGCGGATGCCCAGTTCGTTGGCCATCGCCTCCGGCAACCCGGGCCCGTGGTCGGGCCGCTCGAAGCTGGACAGCTCGATCCCCGTGGCACCATCCTCGGCCAGCAGCATCACCACGTCGGTGCGCGATCCGGGGATCCCGCAGACGGTTTCCAGAAACTCGCCCTCCATCCCGTCCACGCGCCCGGCGACGTGCATCCCCAGGCTCACGAAGAATTCGGTCACCGCATCCAGATCGGCGACGGTGATTCCCACATGGTCGAACTTCTTGATCCGTGGCATGGCGCTGTCCCTTCGGGTTTCGTGTGGCGCAAGTCCACATGCTACGCCCGCCCGGCGCCGGGCACCACAGCTGCTCAGGTTTTCTGCTTACAAAGAGGTCATAGCCGCCCGATAATCGACGCGGTCGACTCAACCGAGGCGAACCCGCCGCCCGATAAGTTGGTGGCGCTCACCTGCGTGAGCTGTTCGGCGCTAATCTCCAAGCCATCGTCCCCTGTGAGATCGAAGGTATGGCAGGCATCGATGGCCACCTGCGTGTTGAAGCCCAGGTTTCCGGCCATCCGCGCCGTGGTCTCCACGCACATATTGGTTTGTATGCCGCACAGGACGATGTGGCTGATGTTCTGCCCGCTGAGCCAGCTTGCCAGGTCCGGGGTTCCGTAGAACGAAGAATTCACGGTTTTAGTGATCTTGACGCTCGGAATGACATTTGCCAGGAAGGGCTTCAGCTTCGACGTCGCGTGCTGCGGGTGGAAAGTTGAATCGATGAGCTTGGAAATGTGGGTGACGATGACGATCGGCAAACCGCGCTCTTGCCAGCAAGCGAGCAGCCGCTGCATATTCTATTCGGCCTCGGGGTTGTTTCGCCTCCCCCAGTGCTCGGCGCAGTCGAAAGTTTGCTGCACGTCGATCATGATCAGTGCGGGATTTGCCGATGGCGCGAATTGGTCGATGTTGATTTCATTCATGGTTACTATTTTTCCGCCGGAACGGCGCAGATCATGAGCGGCAGTTTTGACACTGTTCGATGATTTACCGCCATATAATTGTGTGATGCTCAGCGTAGCCCTTCTGCTGATGCCAGGATCCAGGCTTTTTGACGTCGCCATCGTCGCCGCCCTTGGATCTGCAGCTTCGTCGATGCTCCGCTGAATCGGGGCTCGTAGAGCTGACCGACGGGGCTAGGTGCGCTGCGGATGGCTCCCTCGCGTGGGCAGCCAATGCGGACGTTTTGCTGATCCCCGGGTTAGCCAATCCCGACAGCATTCCAGATACCAAATACCTGCGAGCCATCAGCGCAGCGCACCAACGCGGGGCGATCGTCGCTTCGCTCTGCTCGGGCGCCTTCGTCCTGGCGCAGACCGGACTGCTGGATGGACAGAGCGCAACCACGCACTGGGCCTTGACCGATGAATTCGCCCAACGATTTCCGCAAGTCGACGTGGACCCATCGGCGCTCTTCGTCGGCAGCAATCGCCTCTGGACCTCGGCCGGCGTGGCAGCGGGAATCGATTTAAGCATCCACTTGATCCGCCAGTTGTGCGGCGGAAAGATCGCCACAACGGTTTCTCGTTCCATGGTGATGGCCCCGCACCGCGCCGGAGGCCAGGCGCAATTTGTCCGCACCCCGGTAGCCCTCAAGGATGCCGATGGGCAGGCGCTTCACGCCGTGCGCAGCCTGCTGCAAGAAGATCCAAGCCAATCCCGTACGGTCGCTGACTATGCCAGGCACGCCTGCATGTCCGAACGGACCTTTCTTCGACGCTTCGCGGCCGAAACGGGAACGGCACCGCAGCAATGGGTGATGCGGTGGCGCGTCGAGGAGGCCAGCGCGTTGCTGGAGGAAAGCACCAACTCGATTGCCGAGATCGCGCGGGCGGTCGGCTATGCGACACCGGTTTCTTTCCGCCAGCGATTCCGGGCGATCAAGGGAATGGCCCCGGCTGAATACCGCAAGGCTTTCCAGCAGCGGGCCTAGAGCGGAGCCCCTGATTGCCACCGGTCTGCCCGCGGAAAATCGCGGCTTTCTTGCACCAATTCTGCGCAACGCGCGCAGTGTGACGCTCGATCAGAGCTTTTGAAGTAGGCCAGGGGCCGCCTAGTTACTGCTCTTCGCCGCTTCCAGCGCCCGGTAGGCATTGATCAGCGCGGCGGTTTCGATTGCAGTTTTAAGGTCGGGCATGGAGATGACGTGCTGCTGGTGGTAGCCCATGTCGATCAGCACCGCGGGACCATCGCCGGTGATGAACCCCCTGTCATAAATATCCGACCGGTAACCCCAGCCACCATAGTCCAACGCCTTGATGTCTTTAATATGGACGCCTTTGATGCCGCCATAGTCCAGCTTCATGACCTTCCAAAAGCCGGAGGCCACGAACCGGGTTCCCGCCGCGTCCACCACAAAGGTCCCGGCGAAAAAGATCCAGCAGATGGCTCCCGCAACCACCGAGGAAAAAACGAGATAGAACTGATCCATATACCAGCCGACAAGCACCGCCAGCAGCGCAAACGTCACCAGCAGATAGCGCAGCGGTGCCACCCGCAACGGGATTTCGTGGACTACGCGGTGCGCGGCGCGGTCCTCCTGGGTTCGCGATGCCGCGGAAGCCGGATCATTGGCTAGTTCATCCGCCCGAACAGCTTCTACGCTTTGTTCGCGCACGATCTCCTCGGGACGGTAGGCCATAACGGTTGCAAATCCAGCCAGAACGGAAACGACAATAGCTCCGGCAATGACCGGACTGGACAGCGCAGCATGTTCTGTGGTCGGGCGATCAAGCTGCCCGGCCACGAGTGCGAGAAACAGGCCGGTAACCATGGTGCTCAAGGCGACGCCGAAGCCCAATCCGATGCGTGCAAGCATAAGTGAATGCGCACGGAGCAAGATCGCCGACCAGCATATGGCAACGCCAATAAACACCGTCAGCAGCATGGTCGAAATGGCCACGTTGGCAAGAGTGGCAAACTCGTCAACCTCACCCCTGCCGTTCCAGTGAACGGCAAGTTTTGCAGGCAATCGGCTTTGCACGCTGTACATCCACCCGCAGGCGCTCAACGCCAGGACCAGCAACCCGAGGATGCTTCCGATAGCCCAATTCCTGCTGTACGTCTTCTTCTGTTCCGCCACGGCGCCCTTTCGCCTACCAGACCCTAAAGCCCATTCATTAGAATGAACACTACCAAGTGAAATTGGAGTCATCAAAGAACCTGCAGGATATTTTCCGAACAACGCGATGGCCTAAATACGCATACCGAAGGGGTCGCGGCAACGAATCCATCGCTTGCGACCCTGATGGCAACCTGCTCTAACTCGGCAATACTCTGAGCAGTAAAAGCGGGACGCCATTTTTTGCTTCGCATAAATACTTGATCGAGCCCCATGTGGACTTCCACGAAACCCTTTCCTGCGCCAAAGGCTTAGAGCGCCAGCACGCTCCCCCGTCTCGCAGAGCGGAAGGCTTCAATTACCCCCTACGCTCCAACGGAAAAGTTGCGCCCCTCTTCTTCTTGACCTGCCAGTCGCCGTCCAAAAAATTATTTAATTTCACGCTTATCCACAGTTGGTGAACACCGCCCCAAACCCTCCACACCACCCCTATACAGTGGAAATATGTTCGAAGAACACACCGAAGCCAACAAAGACTTCGAAACCCAGCCCCCACCCAGGCCACCCACCCCAGGCGTCCTGGACCAACCCATGCCCTTCATCGAGGACCTCAACACCCGCCTAGCCACCATCCTGGAACACGGCAACCAAGCCACCCTCACCCAAACCATCGACGACCTCGAACGGCTCAAAGCCAGCTGCAGCGCAGCCCAAGCCAAACTCGCCTACCACTACGAAAAAACAGTCGTCCGCGACCACGAAGACCGCGGCATCCACATCGACCACAGCGCACGCGGCGCCGCCGCAGCCATCGCCATCAACCGCCGC
>NZ_JBQSWU010000048.1:0-15031 GCF_052377485.1 Glutamicibacter sp. AOP38-B1-38
GCGTTGAGGACTTCTGCGACACTATTGCGGGAAATGCCTTGGGTGGACGCGATGGTGCGTCCTGACAAGCCCTCGGCGCGAAGCTGGAGTATTCGCTTCGCTTTGATCTTTCGTACCATTGAAAATGGCTCCTTTCACCACGCAGGCTGTTGCGTGGTGGGAGGAGTTTATACAGGGTGGCTCTGAGAGAGAATATTGGGTGGCTCTGAAAGACAATAACGTCATCTCGACGTGGCGGCTCTGAATCGCAATATCGGTGGCTCTCAAAGAGTCAAATATTCACTATGGTGTGTTTCAAAATTGCGCCGGAGAACAAGTATCCTAGCTCTTCTCTAGCTCTGGGCATTCAGCCAACTACGCAGGGTAAATGTAATTGCAAAACTAAGCCACTGGCTAATCTCAGGATAAGGTAGATTCAGGTCACTGTTGACGGAACCTAATTCCAGGGGCTTTATTTATCGGGATAAAGGGTCTAAGAGTGCAGCAGCGAGCACCTGGGCTAAATGCATACCTTTGGCATCGGTCCCCTCGGATATCTGTGTGCGGCAGGAGAAACCATCGGAGAGTACGAGATCTTCATCGGCTCGCTTACGGATAGCAGGAAAAAGCTCGCGCTCTCCAAGAGACCGAGAGAGCTCGGCGTGGCCTGGTTCGAATCCCCAGTTCCCGGCTAGCCCACAACATCCGGTTTCAATTTCACGTTCGTCGATACCCAAGGCTTCCAGTACTTTCGCTGTCCCAGAATGCTCGCCCATCGAACGTTCATGACAATGAACTTGGGACACCGCACCGGTGTTCAGTATGCCAAAGGGCCAATCCTTATCGGGCTTCCCATCCGCTGACAGGTGACGGGCGATCAAATCTCCGAAAGGTACCACGGCTGCTGAGAGCCTCATGGCACGTGGGTCATCCGGAACTAGCTCTGTGATTTCGCTCCCCAGCATCACGGTGCATGAGGGTTCTAACCCGATAACCTCATAGCCAGAATTTAGCAGCGGTTCCATGACTTTCAGGGTGTGCCGGATAACCTTTCGAGCGACGTCTAGCTGTCCAGTGGAGTGCCACGTCAACCCACAACACACGAATCCATCAGGAATAATTACCGTGTATCCAAGAGCTTCGAGCACTTCGACAGCGGCCTTGCCAGGTGAGGTGTCCAGGTGGTTATTGAAGGAGTCGGGCCATAGGACTACGGTTTTATCGTCTGGCGTGGCGGTACTGTTGCGCTTTTTGAACCAGGTTTGGAGAGATTCGGGGGAAAAAGAGATCATAGTTCTGGTGGGTTCGATCCCACCGAGCTTCTTCACCAGGGTTTCAACCGTTTTGAACCCCATCAGTCTGTTAGTAGCCCGAGCCGCACCGGGGATCAGATGCAGGATCTGGGTGAGCGCCGGTAGCCATCCCATAGTGTAGTGGGCCATGGGGCGTAGCCGCTTTTGGTAGAACCTATACAGAAACTCGGATTTATAGGTAGCCATGTCTACATTGACCGGGCACTCGGAAGCACACGCTTTGCAGGAAAGGCAAAGATCCAGAGCATCCTTTACCTCAGTGGACCGATACGCCTGTGGTAAAGACTCACCGCGGAACATTTCCGAGAGCACCCGAGCGCGCCCTCGTGTCGAGTCGACTTCATTCCCGGTGGCTTGAAATGAGGGGCACATGGCTCCTTCCTCGGACCGGCATGCCCCCACTCCGACGCAGCGGTTGACCGCATTTACCAATGAGCCTCCATCGCGGCTCAGTACATGTAGGGGAAGCAGTTCAAAATTTCGTTGGCCTGGTCCCGGGCGGACTCGGTCGTCTACGCTTTCTGGATCTACCAGAATCCCGGGGTTGAAGATTCCTCCCGGGTCAAGAATGTTCTTGAAGACGCGGAACGATTCCAGTGCCTCGGCACTATATATACGTGACAAAAGCTCAGATCGAGCCCGGCCATCGCCATGTTCTCCAGATACAGAACCGCCGTAACGCGCAATGATGTCGGCTGCTTCCTCCATAAAAGAACGGAATGCGAAAAGCCCAACTTCACTGCTAAGTGTGAAGGACAACCGAATGTGTACGCATCCCTCACCAAAGTGTCCGAACGGGATGCCGCGTAGACCATGCCGATCCATCAAAGCGTAAAGATCGCGCAGATAGTCTGCTAAATGTTTAGGAGGTACTGCCGAGTCTTCCCAAGAAGGCCAAGCTTCACCTCCGTCGGGCAACCTAGTGACTATGCCAGCAGCGGCTTCTCTAATTCCCCACAACGCCTTGATCTGTTCATTTTTTGTGACCACGATCGACTGCGTAGCTGCGCTCACCGTTGCCACGAATTTCTCGGCGTTCAGTTGCGCATGCTCCGTCGTATTCCCGATCGCTTCGCAAAAAAGC
The DNA here is from genome assembly GCF_052377485.1 of Glutamicibacter sp. AOP38-B1-38. NCBI lineage: Bacteria > Bacillati > Actinomycetota > Actinomycetes > Micrococcales > Micrococcaceae > Glutamicibacter > Glutamicibacter sp. AOP38-B1-38. The sequence goes on from NZ_JBQSWU010000048.1 coordinate 2,377, forward strand.
CACCCACCGGCATCGTCTTTACCATCAAGACGATTAATCCCGGGCAGCTCGGAACCCGCGGATTCTTGGCCTGGCCTCGAACGCAACGCTTCAAGCAGGTCATAACCCATGCCTTCAGCTGTTGTCATGCCGGTGCCCCGGACAAGAGCAGCAGCTTCGGCAGCATCGAAGACCGTGTCGAATGCCAGCACGGCTAGCGCGGTAGCTCGAGGACGTTCAACCAGCTTCACTGTGATCTCAGTGATGATGCCACACGTCCCTTCGCTGCCCGCTAAAGTCTTGGCGACGTCAAAACCGTTCTCCGGGAGCAAATAATGCAGTCCGTATCCTGAGACTTGTCTAGGAAACTGTCCTAATTCGGTCCGCAGCGTCTTCAAATATTTGTCACGAAGCGCCAACAGCGAAGCATTGATAGACGGGTCGTCAGTGCCGCTGGCCCCGAAGACAACTTCTCGCCCATCAGCCAGCATCAGAGTAACCGACTCAACATTTTCCGCGGCCGTTCCCCAAACCAATGAATGTGAACCGCAGGCATTATTGGCAACCATTCCTCCAACGGTGCAACGGCTATGAGTCGAGGGGTCTGGGCCGTAGGTTAACCCAAATTCTTCTGCCGCATCACGCAGCTGGTCGCAAATAACACCTGGTTGGACTCGTGCTGTGCGAGATTCAGGGTCAATCGACAAAATCTGATTAAAATACCGAGAAGTATCGATCACTAACCCTTCACCGATGCTATTACCGGCTACCGATGTGCCACCACCGCGCATGGTGATTGGCCAGCCCTTTTCGTTGGCCAGAACAACGGCTTGCCGGATGTCTTCCACATTTCGCACTTCAAGGACAGCAGCAGGGACACGGCGATAAATCGACGCATCTGAAACGTAAGCTGCTCGCGTGGTCATATCAGTTCGCAGCAGATCATGGATCGTTCCTGACGGCAGGATGCTGAACGAGTCTGATAAAACTTTATCCATGGATACTGCTCACGATCTGGTGTTGTGCGGTGATGGAAATTATTATGTGGTTGTTCACCTGGTCCATCGCCCCATCTAGGTTGGTATTGAAGTTCTCAGATGGTATTTCGGACCCAGGTATCGGAAAATAGACGAGAAATCTATACGTAATCGTTCCTAAACGGAACCTCCAACGGGGCAAATGACCTGTTCAAGAAGACACCGTCAAAAAGAATGTCTCCTGAATCATGATCAGTGCACCTTTAAGACTGCCCCCGTATGCATTTTGGAGTTCTGTACGCCGTTTCATAGCCGATTTAGTAGCAATTAAGCGCCTGATGCTCTGCTTAGCCGTTCCCAATCGCGACTAGAAGATTCTCGTTCGTGGAATCTCTCCGGGTTTGCAAATGCGATGTCTGGGTTTTGCTCGTCGAGCGAAAGTTCCTTGGCAACGGCCTCGCCAACCCCCGCAGCCATTTTGAAACCCTTGCCGGAAAACCCTGTAGCCAGATAAACCCCAGGCATTTCATCGAGCCACCCGATGAGCGGATTATTGTCCATCGAATAAAGATCGGGATAGGCTTTTGACCTTACACATGTGGGAAATAAGCCCGGTAGGAACTCTTCTACAGCTTTATTGCACCTATCGATTTCTTCAGGTGATAGGTCCCGATCCATCTCTGAAATTCGCAGGATTTCTTGTGGGGGAACGATGCCTCCCAACTTCACGGTACTGCCATCGATGGCGGGAGCACCCCACATATGCAGTCCCTCTGAATCTCGCATGAAAGCGGGGAAAGTATCTGCTGAGAATTCCTTCGGGTTCCTGCTTGCATACCAGGTCAAAAGGATACGGCCTGACTTCAACCACTTGGAATAGCGTTCGGGTATCAAATTTTGGGACCAAGCTCCTGCGGCAATGACTACCTTTTCAAATGACAGCCGTTTACCATCAACTTCGATTTCAACATACGTCTCATGAGGGATGATCCGCTCAATCTGAGCGGAGGAATGCACAGTTGCGCCGTTGATCTTAGCCTGTTCAATAGCGCTAAGTACTGCCAAATCTGTCCTGAGCAGTCCACCGCGCGGATCGAAAAATCCAATGTCTGATGGCAGTAGACGGTGCTGCGGATAGGTCTGTTCCAGCCGATCATGGGCCAGTCGATCAAAAGGAATTTCGGTCTGTGAGGCACTTTTGGTGAACTGCTCAACATAGTCACCGTGGTCGGTTCCTATTGTTATTGCCCCATTGTTTTGGTCTAGAACGGTCTGCCCACTGATGCTACTTAATTCTTTCCATAATTTTTCGGATTCGGCGAGAAGAGCACTGTATTCAGCGCCTTCCCGATAGGCCATACGGAACATTCTGGTATCGCCACCTACTGCCGTGTTATCCGACGCCGGATGAAACTGTTCGAACCCGACGACTCCTTCAGTCCGCAGCGAAGTGCGCCAAAGAATCATGCTTCCGATGGTTCCCAACCCGATAACTGCGATTTTTCCGTCCATTTAAATACTCCAGTGATTTTTAACGCATAGCCCTTGTGGATCCTTGCGTTAAGGTTTCAACGATGTGTGGGTGAGGTCAGATAATTACTGTCACGATTTTTCATTTATTCCGGAGACCCGGGCGAGGAACTCGCGTGTTCTGGGGTTTTTCGGGTTCTCAAAGACTTCTTCGGGGGTGCCGTCTTCGATGATCTTGGCCTTATCCATGATTACTACTCGATCTGCTACTTCCCGGGCGAACTGCATTTCGTGGGTAACCACAATCATTGTCATGCCGGCTTGCGCCAGGTCCGTCATAACTCGAAGTACTTCACCGACTAACTCTGGATCGAGAGCCGAAGTTGGTTCATCGAACAACATAACCTCGGGGTTCATGGCGAGTGCGCGGGCAATAGCAACTCGTTGTTGTTGTCCACCTGATAGCTCCCCTGGGTAAGCGTCAGCTTTACTAGAGAGACCTACTTTTTCAAGTAGTTCAAGAGCAACTTTCGTCGCGTCTTTCCGTGATACGCGGTTAACCACTGTTGGTGCTTCGATGATGTTCTGCAAGACGGTCAAATGCGGAAATAGATTGAACTGCTGGAACACCATCCCCAGTCTTTGGCGTTGCCGGGCCGTGGCTTTCTCACTGAGCAGCTCCATCGAGCCGTTGACTTCTTTATAGCCGACATACTCGCCTAACACCCGAATTTCTCCCGAATCAAGTGTTTCTAGGCGGTTGATGCAGCGAAGCATGGTGCTCTTACCGGAACCAGAAGGGCCTATAACGCATAAAACTTCACCACGTTTGATGTCTAGAGACATATCGTCCAGTACAACCAGTCGCTCAAAATTCTTGGTTGCAAACGATTTGGTGATTCGTTTGAGCTCAATGACAGTTTCAGACTTGATAACTTCAGACATGAGCGTCCTCTTCCGCAATGGCTGATGGGTTTTTAGATGTGTTGGAAGGAGATGGACTTATTTTTTTGCGTCTTTTTCCTTTTTCTCCATATCCACGGTTAAATACTCGCTCGACGCGGCTTTGTATCCACGTGAGAATGGAGACGAGTATGAGATACCAAATGGTCGCCACGGCGAGAAGTGGGATGACTTGATAGTTTTGCGAGTATACGATCTGTGCCGAGTAGAGAAGATCGCTAAGTGCAAGGACGCTCACCAGCGAAGTACTTTTGAGCATAGTAATGACTTGGTTTGCTGTGGGAGGCACGATCAGACGCATGGCCTGCGGGAAAATGATGCGTTGGATCACTTTGAGGGGTTTCATTCCAAGTGCGTGAGCAGCTTCGCTCTGTCCCTTGGCAACGGCAGCAATGCCTGATCGGATGATTTCCGCCATATAAGCACTCTCATGCAATGACAAGGCCAGGAATGCCGCCATGAAAGGACTGATGATCTCATTGGCGTTCAAAGTGATCAGAGGTGCTGAACCTGGAATTCCCAGTTCCAATTGGGGGAAGAGTGCTGCCAGGTTGAAGAAGAAGAGTAGCAGCACCAGCAGAGGTACTCCACGAAAAATCCAGGTATATACGGTAGCTATCCACTGCAGCGGGGGGCTCGATGAAAGCTTCATAAGCGCTATCACGGCGCCGAGAAGGGTGCCTGCAATCATGCATAAGAAGGTCAACAGTAAAGTGTTCGCAATACCAGTAAGAATGATGGTGCTGAACAGGTAAGCGCCGATGACCTGCCAGCCAAAGCGTTCATTACCAAAGATGGATAAGAGAATAACCAGCGCCAAAATAATGACAATGGCAGAAAGTATAATCTGTTTGATGTTTCTGGGAACCACTACTGCCGGGGCCGGGGCCGGGGCAGTGACAGGATCTAATTGTGATGGCACTGGCTATTGTCACCTTCTCCTATTTTTTGATTTCAGCGTGGTCGATGGCAAGATTTTCGACACCATACATTTCCATTGTTTGCTTGTATACGCCAGAGTCGATCAGATTGTTCATGGCGGCGGCTAGCGCCTCAGTCAGCGGTGAATCTTTTTTGATTCCGATACCGAGGATAGAACCATCTGTGAGCGCATCTCCAACTTCAATTTTGTCGTTGAGGTTAGCGGCGTAGAGCAGAATGGGCGTATCGCCGGCCATTGCATCAACCCGACCACTGTCGAGGGCAGAGAGCGCCTTCTGCTGGTCCGGAAATCCTTGGACATCAATAGGTGCATCGCCGGATTTCTCACATGCTTTGGATTTCACGGGCATGACTTCAGTGAACTGGAACGAACCAACTTCTAATCCGACGGACTTACCGCAGAGTGTGTCAGCGGTAATGTCCTTGGGGTTCCCCTTGGGCTGGGCAAGGGAGCTGTTCGCGAAGTAGTACTGAACGAAGTCGAGAACTTTGATTCTGTCGTCAGTGATGGCCATATTGGAGGCAGTCGCATCATAGCGTCCTGCCTGTATGCCCGGAATGATCTGATCCATCGAGGCTGCTTTGACGGTGACCTTGAGGCCTAGTACTTCCCCGATTTGCGCCATGAGATCAGGGTTCAGGCCAACGACTTCACCTGTATTCTGATCTGGGTAGCCTAATGGCGCCATTCCCATAGTGGTGGCGACTTCAAGAGTGCCTTTATTCTTCACATCGGCAGGAAGAAGGTCGGCTGCTTCCTGATTGAATTCAGCAGTCGGTCGTGTTTGTGATTCCTCACCGGAATTCTTAGACAATGCTGCTTCAGGATCGCTACATCCAGTTAGAGCCAGCATCCCAATCGCAACGATACTTACAAGCATCTGAGAGCTTTTGCGAATGTTTTTCATCGTTTATCCTCCAAAGGGGATGTGTCGCATGTTACATGATACGGATCACAATACATGCTTGTTCCTAAAAATGAAATGAGTCAGTAAAAATGACTTTCGGAACGTAGTTAAGGGGTCGAGGGCTCGTGAGCTCTTGACCGCAAGAAGTGTAGATTGACAATTATGAATAACCAACCAAAGCCTGCATGTTACGTGTAGCATACCTATTAGGGACGACTACTAGGAGGTTCCATGACTGCGGCAACTTCATCTTTGCAGCCAATAAATACCCAGCAGGTTACTTTGACCGACCGCACCCTGAAAGCGGTGCGCGAGGGGATCCGTACAGGAACGCTGATACCAGGTGAGCTGTATTCCGTATATCGTTTGGCAGAGGATCTGGGGGTTTCTAGGAGTCCCGTTCGTGATGCGTTGCTGCGGCTTGCGGAAACGGGGATCGTTAATTTCGAGCGAAATAAGGGCTTTAGGGTGGTGTTGCCTGGGCCAAAGGAACTTGCGGAGATGATTTCAGTGCGTATCGCGCTGGAAGTTCCTGCCGCCGAACGGGCAGCCCTCAACATCGGAAACGACGTGGAGAACTCACTTCAGGCGGTCTATTTATCAATGGAAAGAGCCGCCCTAAATAATGATGAGCCTCTGTTCATGAATGAGGATCAACTCCTACATGGAGTGATTCTGAAGCTTGCGGACAATAGCTATGCTGAACGCGTGATTGAGACTCTTCGCGATGCGATGCGCCTGGTTGGGGCTTCGACTATTAAGGGGTCCAGAGATTTAGGCGCCGTTCTTGTGGAACATAAGCCGATCGTCGATGCCATCTGTGCAGGAAACGCACTAGAAGCAGGGCGGGCCATGAGTGCTCACTTGCGAACGACGGGGAGAGTGCTCCTTGCTGATGCGGTGAAACGCAACAATTCAAAGCTTGACCCCGATGAGCTTTGGGAACGACTTATCAACTGATGGGATAGGAAGTAATCCAAGAACGCTCACCGGGTCGGCCCCAACCCAGTGAGAGTGATTTAGCGCGGCATGCTCTGCATTTGACCTAACTCTTGAATTACTTGGGTGGTGACTTGCGTTGCCATTCGTTGGAGAGCTTCTTCGGTCATGGCTGCCATATGAGGGGTCAGGATCAGGTTTGGAGCGCAGAAGAGACGTGAATTTGGATCTGGTGGCTCGGTTGCATAGACATCGATAGCAGCTCCGGCCAAATGACCCGACTCCAAAACCGAAATCAAAGCTTCCTGATCTACTAGTTCACCCCTAGCAGCATTAATCAGGATAGCGCCAGGTGGCATCATCTCTAGCTCGCTACGGCCAATCAGATGATGACTGTCTGGCCCGCCAGGCACATGCAGACTGACGATGTCTGAGCGAGATAACAACTGGTTTAAGTCATCCACCAATTCGAACGGTCGCTCCTTGGTCTTATCGAGGTAGGGATCATAAGCGGCGACATGCATTCCCAGATGATTGGCTAGTCGTGCAACGGCCGCTCCAATGGCCCCGGCTCCAATGAGTCCAAGTCTGGTTCCATTTGCTTCCCGGCCAGTAAGGCTGGCGCGATCGACTTGGCCAGGTAGTGACCCTGCATTGGAGGAGAAAGCGCCCTGTCTGAGCGAAGTGCTGACTTCAGGAATTCGCTTGAGCAGCATAAGCGCAACAGTAATGACATACTCCGCGACTGATGCGGTATTAGCCTGTGGCGTGGTGACGACTTTAATTCCGAGATTCTTCGCTGCTGTTAGGTCTATGTTGTCTGTACCCGCTCCGTGTCGGCCGATAACCTTTAGGTTGGGGGCCTTTTTCATCATTTCTTCGGTAAAGAGTGTGCTCCGGATGATGACAGCATCGGCTTTGCCGAGGATTTTTTCGTACTCATCATTTTCTGCCGACGGCATATGCTCAAGTTCGCAATGCTTCATGAGAAGTTCAATTCCCATGGGGTGGATCGACTCCATCAAAGCAACGAGCGGAAGTTTAGTTATAGACATTATTGATCTCTCAGTTTGTGGAGACGTGATGTGAGGTGCGTATTCTGGTGTGGTCAGAACTTGGGTGATGCTAAAGGGCTACGACTACATCCAGGGGAGGGTCAGGTCTTCTGGCTGTATTCCAAGTTGTTGGCAGACTCTAGCCAGTGATGATGCACGTTCCTGGGCGTAGATTTCAAAGGAATCTAATACTGGTGTCCCGATTCGATCGGACATCCAAGCAGCGTCCCGGGGAGCGTCGCCCTGTGCGTCGCGGACGTTGCCATCACCTGAGAGATTTGAGGCAAAGATGCCGGCAGCTGATTGGGGGAGGAAGTCTTCGTAGACAATTGGTTCAATACGAATATGGCCCTCTGAGACCATATCGATCAACTGAGATGGCATGTCTGAGGCAGGTCTCTCCGATACGAGCTCGAAAGTAAAGTACCCAAGGTCCTTTTGAAGGAATTCAGCTTCAGTTCGAGGGAACCGCTGTGCCCAGATTTCTTGAGCGACGTCGGCACGATCTCGTCTGCTTTGAGCCGATTCGGCATCTACCTCAGCCATACTTGAATCGTAAACGGCACGCCCGGTGGGAGTGAGAGCTATACCTCTAGCCTCAACTTCACCAAACCTGACTTGAAGCGCACCTTCGCATACTGAGCCGTCGGCCTCTTTGAACATACGAGGCTCCGAAAGAGCACGGAAAGAGGTTTGCCGAAGTAACACATCTGGCCCCTCACATTTTGGAGGGCCCTGGATGGAATCGATCATGCTGATTCCTCGAGCTTCCATTCGAGAATAGAGCTCGTCTATGTTGAGTACGCGGGGTGTCAGATGATTGATATGGGTTGTGGAGACACCTCCAATATCCGCTGCGACGCTGGAAATACTTTCAAGTTCTTCGTACCATTTTCGATCGACTGGTTCAGAAGACAAGGCAAATGCGGAAGCCGCGAGAGCCAGGAAACGTTGGGCTTGCTCTTCAGGTAGACCATTTCCTTCCACAGATAAATCGGCTAAGGCTAACAATTCATCGGAAAACAAGGTCCTTTGGGAGATGTACTCCTTAAGTCTCTGTTCCAGCTCCAACGTAAAGAATCTACGATCTTCGGGGACCAACATGGAGGTGAAGACTCTGAAGGGGTTCTCGGCGAGCTCGTGTCGGTCGATGGGGCGGAAAGCCGTTGAAACCACGGGAATAGGCTTTGGCTTCGCATCACGAAGATCATAGAAGTTGACCGAGTACATTCCAACCGCGCCGAAAATCCTGGCCGCTTGAGATAGTTCCTCCGGACTTCCTACTCGAATGGCCCCGTGTCGCTCGGCCGTTACTCGTTCTAGACTTCCAAACAACTCAGCTTGTTCTGGGTGCTGGCGTTGGTAATCCTGGTTTACTTCCTGCGCTACATCTACCAACATGTTGTATGCGGGGACCTCCTCACCGTAGAGTTCGGAGAGGACCCGGGAAAGTCGCTTACGCAGCTCTGTTTGTGTTACATGGCTCATGTGGTTTTGCCGTCCTGTCTTCGATGTTAAGAGGTGGTCGTGGTGTATACCGTGGAAGAAGTGGTGTAGAACTCGCGGGCGGCCGCGCCTTGTTCATGAGGACCGAAACTCGACGACTTCGTGCCACCGAAAGGCACGTTAAGCTCGGTCAAGGCTGTGGAACGGTTGACGTGCAGCATGCCCGCGTCGACTTCGCGTAGGAATTTGTTGACTGACTGCGGTGACTCACTAATAATCCCTGCGCATAGTCCGTAATCTGTGTCATTAGCTGTCTCAATGGCCTCATCGATTCCGTCCACTTCAATAAGGCAGGCAACGGGTCCGAAGATTTCTTCCTGGTTGATCCTCATATCCGATCGACCACCTGTAAATAGCGTTGGCTGCATGAAGAACCCTGGGGTTGACGCATCAAAAGCAGCGCCTCCCGATAGAATTTCTGCTCCTTCATTCACCCCGATCTTTACGTACTCCAGTACGTTTGACAGTTGATTTTCACTGGCGAGCGGGCCGAGGTCGGCGGTCGAGTCCAGAGCATGACCGACGGTGAGCTCAGCAATCCGATTTACAAGGCATGTCTTGACTTCTTCAATGATCCCCTTCGTCACGATGACCCTGCTTGTTGCCGTGCAACGTTGACCGGCAGAGTAGTAGGCACCATCGATAACGGCTTCCACCGCCGTTGGGATATCAGCATCGTCTAAAATGACTAGACTGTTTTTTCCTCCCATTTCGGTTTGGACTTTTTTATTGCCGATATTGATACAGTCTTGGATGATCTGTTTCCCTGTTTCACCCGATCCTGTGAAGCTCACGGCATCTATTGATTTCGACTTCGAAATGCGATCGCCAACGGCTCTTCCCGAGCCCATGACTAAGTTGAAAGCACCGTGAGGAAGATTGGTTTCGGAGATTATTTTTGCTAGGTTCCATGCCGATGCCGGAACTAGGGTAGCGGGCTTGAACACCACCGTGTTGCCGAAGGCGAGAGCAGGGGCAATTTTCCAAGCGGGGATGGCAAGAGGGAAGTTCCATGGGGTAATAATTCCCACGGTTCCAACGGGTTTCCTCACCGTATGAATTGATGTCCGTTCTCGTGAAGATAAGAACATCTCACCAGTAGCTTGCTGCAATTGGTGAGCATAGTAGAGGAAAGTTCGGCCCGCTCGCTCGGCTTCACCGACTCCTTCGGTGACTAGCTTTCCTTCTTCGCGGGCAATGCACTTCCCAAGCTCATTTTTTTGCTTTAATATTTCCTCACCGATATGGGTGAGTACTTCGCTCCTATTTTGCGCTAGGGTCTCGCCCCATTCGTGCTTAACATTGCATGCAGCCTGAATTGCTCGATCTGTATCGCTACTTGTTGCTTGTGCGTAGTAACCAATAACGTCGGTCGTCTCCGAGGGATTAACGTTTGCTTGATATTCCCCAGGAACCCATTTGCCGTTAATGAAGTTGTCGTATTGCATTCAGTTTCTCCATATACGGTGGCTGTTTGTCATGAGATCGGTGGTGCTCAAGATGAGGCCCTGTGGAAGTCTTTTCCATTCAAGAAGTTTTCGATGTTTTCGACCACCCCTGTGGCCAAAGCAGAAAAAGCCTGGGGTGTGTTGTACCCCTGGTGTGGTGTCAGCACTACGTTCCCTAGCTGGAGAAGACGATCATTGCTCTCTGGGGGTTCCTGTCTGAACACGTCAAGGCCGGCCGACAGATGACCTTTCTCTAATTTGTCCTCGAGCGCGAAGTCTTCAATAAGTTCCGCGCGTGCTGTGTTGAGCAATATTGCTCCGGGACGTAATCTGTCCAGCATGTCGGCGGTGATGATGCCGTGGGTCTGAGCATTCAAAGCTAAATGCAAACTGACTACATCGCATTGATCAAAAATTTCTGGCAAGGGCGTCAACTCAACATTCGCCTCGGCGTTAGTTACCGGCGATCTGTTCCAAATCAGGACGTTCATTCCTAGAGCGCGCAGAAGCTTGGCTACATGTGCTCCGATTCCACCGTAACCGATGATTCCAGCCGTTTTTCCGGCGATCTCCATCCCTGAAGGGAAAGGGCGCCAACGGCCGGTTCGTACATGCCTGTCACCTTCAGCTGTCCTCCGAGCCACTGAAAAAAGCAGCGCGATCACATGTTCGGCAACCGCCGAATTTCCATAGTCAGGTGTGACAGCGACCTCGATACCCTTTTTCTGAGCCAGAGGAAGATTGACGAAATTCGATGCACCCTGCCCAACATAGGCCACAAGGCGCAGATGAGGTGCTTTGACCAGAACTTCATCAGGCAAGGTTCCTCCCAGGATGATCACCTGAGCTGCGCCAACGACGGAAACGAAATCTGCTGCCGACTCTGGAGTGCCTTCATGGACTCTTAAAGTACCTATGGAGCGTAAACGTTCAAAGAGCCCGAGCTTTTGAAACAACGATGAGCTCGATTCATTCGCATCCACATACACAATATGTGGGTTCTCATACCTCGGGCTCATTTATCTAATCTCAATTCATCAGTGCGCTTACACATGTTGTGGATGATGAGAGATACGAAGAATTCTCGTATTTGCAACAGTAGGGTCATGACCCTTTTGAAGCACATCGCATGTGGCATGTTACTGACATTAGTCAGCAGGTCCACAGCTGTCAATGGGTCGGCGCACGGAAAATGCAAGCTATCATTTTATTCGCTAACGCATTTGCTTGCTACGGCGGGACCGGGGTCCTCGGAGGGAAGCGGCAAAATGAAGACTGCCCCCGGTTAACACGCTATGCAAACAGCTTATGGAGCAACACTATTTACATTATCTATTGATTAATTTTTAGGCCGATAATTATGATTATGTCAAGTAGAAAAGACTTTATTTGTTCCTGCCGCACATCGTGAGGTTTCAGATGAACGTCGCGCTCTACACCGAAACTAGCTGCTGGCGTGTGTTCTATCCTCAAATAGGCATCAGGCAGATCTAGTTTCGTCCCATAGCAATACGCTCATAAGCTCGATGGATTCTCTTGAGGCACATGGTGAGGACCATTAGCAGATGGCCCCCCGCAGCAATGGAGAAGCACGAGATAATACGAATTATCGTCTCTTCACTGGGATCGAGGTTTGCAGGAGCTCCGACCCACTCGGTAGATCCAACAATCACTAGGAAGAAGACCAGTAGCAGCCCCCAAAGCATTGCCCATAGACAGTTGAACATTATCTCATCCAGTAGTTCCAAATCGGCATCGATGATTAGAGGATTATTGGGCAAGGAGGTTCGTAGCTGGAAGAGGAACACCGCAACAGCGAATAAAAGTCCGGAAACTATAGAAATCCCAGCAACAGCGTTGTCTACTTTTACCAACCTGAAGTCTAGAAACCAAGCGATAGCACTTAAAGCCACGGGTATTCCCAGTTGCATCAAATAATCCGGGACATGAATCTTTCCCGTTTGCCCGTTCCTGAGTGTTAGAAAATGATCTCTAGGAATTCGCCAGAGGGACAGCTTCCCCATGTTTTGCTCCTAGACTATCGCTCCAGCGCGGCTCCCAATTTATTTTGCCGGTTATTCCCGCAATTTCAGATAACTGCTCAACGCACTTTGCCACCAGGTCGTCCACAATTAGCTGCTCGGTATTGTCTTCGTTGAGTACCAACCGAAAGCTTGGAGCGCCCCCGCCATCAACTAAAAATTTCTTTTGTCGCTCGCCGTCGACCAACGTGACATAAATATCTTCCTTTTCATGATCCTCATCGACTGGAATGCCGACGACTCGCTTTGCTGCACTCTTGTCAGTTGCCAACTTTCCAAGAAGATCTCGATTAAAGAATGCACGGCGATGCGGTCTTGCGATATGAGATATGGCCCCCACTTCGACGTGTACGCCGTCTGCAGCGTCGACTGACTTACCCTCGACTCTGAGCTCAACCTCTTTCAACTTGGCATGTTCTGCCCAAG
>NZ_JBQSWU010000049.1:0-14808 GCF_052377485.1 Glutamicibacter sp. AOP38-B1-38
GATTGGCGCGCTGAGCTGCTTGAACTCGCATTGTATATAGCGCGCGTTGCGCATGGAGAGTTCACCGATATTCAGTTCAGAAAACAGGCAATCTTCCAGGCGAGCGTCGGTCAGGTCAAGCAGCTTCCGGTCATAGCCGGTGAAATGAAGCACCTCGACATACCCTCCGCCGAGCAGGTCCTCGACGGTTCCGGCTTCCAGTTCCGGAAGCCGGAATTCTCGTATGCGCGGAGCCATGCCGTTTGTTTTGAGACGAGCCATGCCTAGCTTCCTTTCAATTCTGCAAAAAACTTGCACCGGGGATCACCGGTGTTTATTTTGCGACGTCAGCCAGCGCGGGATGCAGTTCGGGCCACGTGAATTCGTAGCCGGAGCGTTCAAGCGTCTCGGGTAGTACCCACCGAGACTTCAACAGCATTTCCGGTTCAACCCGGAGCACGAACATCGCTGGTTCCAACATCCAACGATACGCCGGTAGTCCGAACCTGCGCCCGGCGACGCGTCGCAGGCTCGACATGAGTTCGGCGTTCGTCACCGGGTACGGAGCGCTTAAGTTCACCGGTCCGCGGATTTCTGGATGTTCAATCAGATGCCAGATCGCGCCCATGACATCATCAATGTGAATCCAACTGAACCGCTGTTGGCCCCGCGTCGGATGGAAACCGCTTTTCTCCGGCCCCGTGGGGTCCGGCCCGATCCCGCGGTACCTTCGGTGCACTGGCCACCACCCATCAATCTGCGGCCCGCCGACGCCCCATCTGGCAAGCCCAAGAAGTTTCTGGCTCGCCGGTCCATCGCCGAGCACAATCGCCATGCGCAGCGCCACCCGGCGGGTGGCTGAGAGCTCACCCGCGAAGAATTCACGTTCCCAGTTGCGTGCGACATCTACGGAGAACCCTTCACCGATTTCTCCGGTGCTTTCGGTGTTCGGCCGGTCCATCGCATGGCGGTAGATGGTCGCGGTCGAGGCATTCAGCCACAGCTTGGGCGGATGCTGGGCCGAAGCTACCGCCCTATGCAAAATCCATGTCGTCGCAACCCGGGACCTGAGAATTTCGCTGCGCGCCGCATCGCTGTATCGGCAGCCCACGTTCTTTCCCGCCAGGTTGACCAGTAGCTGCGCGCCATCGACGGACTCGTCGACCGCAGCCTGGTCCGCCCAGCTGATGGGCCCACCGCGTCCGATGATGCTCAGCTCGTACCCGTGAGCCGAGAGCTCATGTAGCAGTCGCTCCCCGATGAATCCGGAGGCTCCGGCGATTACCGCCCGACGTTTTGCCACCCGTGTTCTCCATCCATCAAGTTTGGCTTGGACCGAAGCCCAGTGTCAGGATATCGCTGGTGTTGGCACCGTCCGCAATTCGTGTTCGGCAGCAACCAGCATGGGCTCGGCCCGAACCCAGTGCCTAGAAGTCCTCGATCACCAGTTTCTTCATATTCAGCATCTTTTCGAAGGCCCCGGGTCGAGCCATCAGATCGCCCATGTTCTTCGGAACCACCTGCCAGCTCACGCCGAACTTGTCCTGCAGCCAGCCGCACTGCTCGGCCTCCGGAACTGCGGATAGCTCCTCCCACAATCTGTCGATCTCAGCCTGATCTTCGCACTGGACTTCAATGGAGATTCCCGGACTGAAACTGAATGGTTGCGCGACGGCGGAATCCATGGCCGCGAAGCATTGCCCGTTCAGTGTGAAATCGCTGAACATCACCGCTCCGGGGACGGTCACCTCGGTTGGTTCCGGGTAGGGGAATCGACTGCCTACCTGCGAGTTCTCAAACAGTTCAACGTAGAAATCCACCGCAGGCACCGCCAGGTTCTGCGCGGCCCCGCCGAACATCAGCGAGGGGACAACAAATGATTCGCTTTGCCCGGCGTCTGACTGCATGAGCTGCCAGCTGATGCCATAGCGGTCCTGTACCCAGCCGTAGCGGGCGCTGAAGGGGTAGGTATCCAATCCCATCAGGACGCTGCCGCCGTCGACAAGCTGATCCCAGGTTTGATCGAGCGCCGCGCGCGCCGCATCGGCATCTCCAGAATAATTAGCCGGGTCAAAGCTGACTATGAATGAGATCGAAGGGTTTGGGGTGAAGTCATTTCCCGCGTTGATCAGGGTCAGGTGCGTTCCATTCAGCTCCACGGTGATCGTCAGCGGAGCACCAGCTAGTGGTTCTTGAAAGTCGAGCAGCCCTTCGGTGGGGTACCGGGATTCTACAAATGTGGAGGTGTTTGGGAATACACCTGCGTAGTACTGTCCTGCTTCTTCGGCGTTACCAGCGAACCAGAGATTCGGGATGAACTTTTGCATGGCGAGTCGCTCCTGGTGATCGGAAATCCCGTAGCAGTGACCACCAAGAAATCCTTGAGCCGCCTGAGGTCACATTCCGGGTTACCACGCTTACGCTACTCCGGGTAGGCGAAGAGGTAAACATTCAGATGGTGAATTCTGTGCCAACGGCAAACCGGACTAGGAAACCGGCTCATTGACAGGCGTTTGCTTCTCCCGTCCGGTGAAATCATCCATGGAGCCATAGATCTTCAGCACCCTATCGGCCACCAGGTCCCATGCACTGCGCGGAAGGACTCCGCGCAGCAGTTGGCCGAACTTGCTCGTCCAGGGCAGAAGCACCAGTGGCGTTCCGCGCAGCATCGCGGCCCATGCTTTGCCCGTCACGTACTCGGGATCCATGACTGGGGTGAACAGCATGCTTTTCGCCCCGGCGAACATTCCGGTTGAAACGTAGGTGGGACAGAATGTGGTGACCTTGATATCGGAATCGGTTTCCCGTTCCAGTTCCAGACGCAGCGAATCGCTCCAGCTCATGGCAGCTGCCTTGGAAGCGGCATACACGCTCATATTCGGATTTGAAACCAAGGCGGCTGCTGAGGCGATCGTGAGAATGCGTGCAGGACTGCCGCCTAGACCCATTTGCCCCAGGAGCGCATGGGTGAGATACATTGGCGCCAGTGCATTGACCGCCATGATGTCATTGATCTGTTCCGCACGATGACTGGCAAACGAAGTGCCGGTGACGACCCCGGCGTTGTTCACCAGCACGTCCACCGCGCCCGCGGCCAGCGACTGATCTGCCGCAGCAACGATCGCCGCTTGACTGCGCAAATCGACTACCTGGGTATCAATGATGCTTCCGGATTCCAGTTGCTCCAACTCCTGGGAGACGGCAGAAAGCATCTGGCTGGAGATATCCCATAGAATCACTCGCCGCGCACCTTCAAGGCAGGCCGTTCGTGCGAAGATCGCTCCCATGCCTTGCGCCGCCCCGGTAATCAAGACGGTCAGTCCCGCAACGGATTTCAGTGGCGTGCTTGTACTCATCATTTTCCCTCTCCCAGATAGGCCGATAAAGGCCAAGTTACCCTTAGCCTACAACGTGAGCCGCATTACATCGGGCTAGCTGGCCCCACTCCGACACCCCTTGCCCCAAGGGCAGCTGCCCGCCGGGAATATTCGGCCACGGATCTTCGCGCTACCCTTGAAGGGTGATCAGAAATATCGCCCTTAGACGCAACTTTTCTGGCAGCCATTCCGATGTTTGCACCCAGCAGAGGACCTAAGCAGTGCGTATTGACCGTCTCGACGCCGACCTCATCGAGCTTCTCACCGAGTTCCCCATGCTTCCGGTCATGGAATGCGCCCGTCGCCTCGGCGTGGCCAGGGGCACGGTAACCAGCCGCCTTGCCCGCCTGCACGAAGGCGGAGTAATCCGGGCCATCATCCCGCAAGTTCAGCCAGCTGGCTTCGACTACCAGCTGGTCGCGTTTTGCTCGGTGGAGATTATTCAGAAATACGGCCACGAGCCGGTGGCTACGGCCCTGGCCAATTCGATCCCGGAGATCGTAGACATGTATACGGTGACCGGAACCTCGGACTTGCAGTTGCGCATAGTCGCCCGCAACGCGGTGGACCTCCAAGCGATCTTCGATCGGATCAACCAAGTCCCCGGAGTCGCGCGCACCTCCTCCTCCTTGGCCTTGCGCGAACACTTCCAGGGCAGGACCTTGCCGCTCGTTAAGTCCTACGCAAAAAATTCTCCGCCAGAGGAAAAGACTATACAGATCGACCAGTGATCTTCGCCGCCGCAGTCCAAACGGTATGCAGCGTGCCTAGCCGTTTGCGCATCGATTGCGCCCTGTGATTGCCACCACCTACAGTTTTTTGTTGTGACTCGCTTCACCTCCCTTTGGGCCATAGTTGCCCAGGGAATGTCGACATCTTGAGTGCGACTCAAATTTTTGGGCAAACCGTACACCACCGGAATGTTCCAAGCGGTTCATGACTTTTAGAGAGGAATCAATGAACATCAATCAACGCCCCTCCCTTGCCGCAGTGCCGGCTTACCGCCAGGGAAAATCGGCGGCTCCGGGCGCTTCGAAGCTCTCGTCGAATGAATCGCCGCACGCTCCCCTGCCTTCGGTGGTGCAGAGCATCGCCGAGGGTCTGGAAAGCATTCACCGCTACCCGAATATGGCGGCACCGGAGCTGATCACGGCGTTGGCTGAGCAGTACGACTTGGACCCGGCAGAGATCAGCCTGGGCGCCGGTTCGGTTGAGGTCGCCTCCCAGCTCATTCATGCAGTCACCGGCGAAGACGACGAGGTCATGTTCGCCTGGCGCTCTTTTGAGGCGTACCCATCGCTGGTGCGCATTGCCGGCGCGGTTCCGGTCGAGATTCCGCTGGATGCCGAATTCAAGCATGACCTGCCAGCAATGCTGGACGCGATCACCGAGCGCACCCGGCTCATTTTCATCTGCAACCCGAACAATCCCACGGGTACCGTCGTTGCGGCGGACGCCTTGGAAGAGTTCGTCGCCTCCGTCCCCCGGAATATTCTGGTGGTCATCGACGAAGCCTACGTTCACTTTGACCGTTCCGATATCCGCGCCGACGGCCTTGCGCTATTTCGCAAGTACCCGCACGTCGCGGTCCTCCACACCTTTTCCAAGGCCTACGGCTTGGCCGGCCTGCGGATCGGCTATGCGGTCAGCCCCAAGCCCGTAGCGCAGAACCTGCGCAAGGTTGCGGTGCCTTTTGGCGTCACCGATCTGGCTCAGCGTGCAGCGGTGGCCTCCCTCGAAGCCGCCGACGAACTTGGCGTGCGCATCGACGAGGTCGTCGAACAGCGCGAGCGGATGCTTGAAGGCCTGGTGGCTGCCGGATACCCGGCGGTACCTTCCGAGGCGAATTTCGTCTGGGTAGCGGCGGCGGATCGCACCGCCGAGCTCGAAGCCCTGTTGCGCGAAGGCAATGTAGTGGTCCGCGCCTTCCCGGGCGAAGGCCTGCGCATCTCTTCAGGCAGCGTTCAGGACGTTGACCGCGTCTTGGCTGCCGTCACCAGCAAGGTACAGGTAGCTAGCGTATGAGCATGCAAACCAAGGTCCGCGCGGCGGATAACTCACCAAAACTCCATGCAGGGCTAAGCCAGCGCCAGATCTCGATGATGGGTCTGGGCGGAGCGATTGGCGCGGGGCTGTTCATAGGTTCCGGCCAGGCCATCTCCATTGCCGGCCCGGCCGTACTGCTCTCCTACCTCATCGCCGGCACCGTGGTCATCGTGATCATGTCGATGCTCGCCGAAATGGTCGCGGCCGATCCGTCCTCCGGCGCCTTCAGCACCTTCGCGCACAAGGCGATGGGCAGCAGCGCCGGAAGCACCGTCGGCTGGCTGTACTGGATCCAGCTGGTCGTGGTGATTGCCGCAGAAGCCACCGGCGCGGCGGCCATTGTCGCCGCCTGGTTCCCTGGCTTCCCGCAATGGACCTGGGTCTTGGGCTTCGTGGTGCTCTTCACCGGCGCGAATCTCTTGGGCGTGGGCAATTACGGCAAGTTCGAATTCTGGTTTGCCTTCATCAAGGTCGCGGCGATTATCGCCTTCCTGGCCGTCGGCGCGCTGGTCTTGTTCGGCCTCATCCCGACCGATGCGCCGGTTGGCCTGGCCAACCTCGCCTCGCATGGTGGTTTCGCGCCGGCCGGGCTCACCGGCATTGCAGCGGCCCTGCTGATCGTGATCTTCTCCTTCGGCGGCACCGAGGTTGTTTCCATCGCCGCAGCCGAATCCGATGACCCGCAAGGCAACATCAAACGCACCATCAAATCGGTGATGATGCGAATCATGTTCTTCTACCTCGGTTCCATCATCGTGATCGTGGCGATCCTGCCATGGAATACCCCGTCCATCGTCGACGGTCCGTTCTCCGCGGTCTTGGGCGTGCTGAACGTCCCTGGTGTGGAATTGCTGATGAGCGCCGTTGTGGTGGTCGCACTGCTCTCAGCCATGAACGCGAACATCTACGGTGCTTCGCGCATGCTGTACTCGCTCGGTACCCGCAAGATGGCCCCTCGTTCGGTGACTCACGTGACCGGAAAGGGAGTACCGGCCAAAGCGGTGCTCAGCTCGGTTGCTTTCTCATTCATTGCCGTCGGGTTGAACTGGATCTGGCCCGATGCAGTTATGCCGATCCTGTTGAATGTCGTTGGCTCGACAATCATCGTGATCTGGTGCTTCATCGCGGTGACGCAGTACATCCTGCGCCGCCGCGCCGAGCGCGAAGGCACCGAACTTCCGCTGAAGCTCTGGGGCTTCCCGTACCTGTCCTTGGCGACCATCGCCATGATGGTGCTTATCGTGTGCATCGCGATGACCGACGCGGTGGCCCGGACCCAGCTGCTGCTCACGCTCGGACTGACCGGTGCGCTGTGGCTGGTATCCAAGGCGCTGCGTCTGGGTGCCACCACGCACCAGCGCTAGCGCACAGCGCATAACGCGCAGAGGCCGGCGGAACCCAACAGGTTCCGCCGGCCTCTGAGCCATTAACGGCGGCAGCTAGTCCGACTGGCGCTTGACCATCTCATTGATCCAGATGGGAGCGAAAGGTGACGTGCAACCCGGCGACGTTGGATAATCCGCCAAGACCTGCAGCGTCTCCCCGATTTCCAAAGCCCGGGCACGCAGTCCTGCGTTTGAGATACCAATCTGCGCCAGCGTGTTATTCATGGCCCACTGGAGTCGTTCCGGGGCCTGCTTCATCTCGGCTTCGATCACATCGAGTAATTTGTCCAGGTCGAGGTTGTCCGGTGCCTTGATGACCTGATGCGCGGTGAGCTCCCAACCGGCACTGGCGATCACCGGGTCCGGATCCTGCATTAATCGCTGGCGCAGTTCTTCGAGGTGTTTGCTTTTCTTCACCACGTAGCTCAGGAACCAGCCCTGAACCTTCGGACGATCGCCTTCACGGATCCAATGTTCAAGGTCATCTAGAGAGAATGCACGCGGTTTGCAGATGAGAATGGCCACCAGTCGCGGCGTCGTTTGCCCGGTCTTCCACAGTTCGACGGCAAGCTCCTGGTTGCTCTTCAGCGCTTTGGCCAACGCTCGCAATTTGCCCAGGTTTACCCCGAAGTCATCACCGCGCTTCTCGTTAACGGCACGCATCTTCGGGTTCTCCAAGGCAGCTAATGCCTCTTGCACCTCTGCTGCGGTGCTCGACGGGGTCAGTCCAATATCGGTGCTCATACCTTCATCTTCTCTCAAATTCTCTCGCAGTGCCCCTGCACCAGGCCAAGTCCTGCTGGTTTGGGGATCAGTGATCATCATTCAACGTCAGATCAGGCAAGACGGTAAGCAGCCAGCGACGCTGCCCTAAGGTCTCGACTGCCTTTGGATGATAGTTGTGCCTGACCCATTCCACCGCGTCGGAAGCCTGGATCCCACCGAGCACAGCCACTACGGCCAGTGCGGTTCCGGTTCTCCCCACTCCTCCACGACAAGCAATTTCCACGCGCTCCTTAGACGCTCTCCCATACGCTTGGCGTAACGCCTCCAAGGTGCCTGCAGTGGATGAAGGAATCGAAAAATCACGCCATTTCACCCACCGGTATTCACGGTCGGTGAATCGTGGATCTTTTCCCAGCAGATACACGCCAAAATCAGGTGGCGGCAAGACCTTGCTTTGCTTCAGGCTCGAACCGCGGATCAGGACCCCATCGGGAAGCCGCACCAGATGTTCTTGCCCGGGCCATATCTTTGGTTCGTCAGGTGAGCGTCCGCTCGTCATCGGCTGTACCCGCTATTCGATGATGGATCGTACCGGCTGGCGAAGGATTGTGCGCAGCTTGGCCGGTGCAACGCGGCGCGGGTCACTGAGGTAAATTTCGTGATGCTTGCCAGTCAGCTCCAGTCCCTGCTCGGGGATGAATTGCCGATGCATCCGGTGCAGCGTTTGGGCTTCATCGTCATAGGCACCTATATGCAGGGTTTGCGCACACAGCCCCTCTGCGAATGCTTCAAGCCTCACCTTGTCCAGTGCAGCTGGAGGTTCCTTCTCGGCCAGTTGCTCACGGATGGTTTCAAACATGGTGCTGTCGATCCATTCGGGCTGCAGGATCATCATGGTCCAGTCCCACCGGGATTTATCTCTGTGCTCGGTAAATGCCGACATGTCTTGCGCCCACCAGAGCCCTTCTAAGGGCATGACAACGTAGTCCCTGCCATGTTCACGTTTACTCATGAACTTCAGCTTGTAGGCCACCGGATACAGCGCCTGCAGGGCTTGAGCATACTCGGCCGAGGTGTTCGGGTCCCCGTGCCCGTCGATCATGAGATACTGCAGTTCGGGCACCTCGACGAGGCCGAACACCTCATGTTTGGCCTTATAGCTTGGAAGAGTTTTCTTGAGATCGACTTTCGCATGCATAGGAGTATCCGTTTCCTTAGAACCACCGGCGACGTCGGAAGGTGATGTAGAGGAATGCAGCGAATCCAATCATCAAAACGACGGCCGCCGGGTAGCCAAACGCCCAGTGCAGTTCGGGCATTACGTCGAAGTTCATTCCGTAAATCGCTGCAATCAGGGTCGGCGCGAAAAGGATCGCTGCCCAGCCTGATATTTTCTTCATGTCCTCGTTTTGACGTTGCGCCACAAGTGTCGAATTAACATTCAAAATCTGTGACAGCGCGTCCCGGTATTCCACCGTCTGGGCGTGTGCGCGGGTCAGGTGATCTGTCACGTCCTGCAGGTAGGTCTGCAGCTCATTCGGGACGTCGTATTTGGTGAATCCGTCCGATAGCGAGCGAACGACTTCGAGCAATGAGGCCGTTGAATGCTGCATGTCGATGACTTCTTGGCTCAATCGGTAAATACGTTCGGTGACCGCGGCGTCACCGCTGAACACCTGACGTTCGATCTGTTCCTTATCAATTCCCAAGCCTTGCAGAACCGGTACATAGCCGTCGACGATCTCATCTAGTAGCCGATAGAGCACCGCTTCGGCGCCCATGCTCAGTAGTTTATGGTCGGTCAACAAGGTGCGGTCGCGAGCGACAAATTCATCGGCGACGGTAGTTTCAAGCTCCAGACCCGGGGTGCCGTCGATCCACCGATGGTCTTGACATAACACCGCGATAGACCCCTGCCGAAGTAGGATATGGAACTCTGAGAGCTCAACTTCTTCATGTTCATCCAGATACTGCGCCGAGCGGACAACCAGCAGGAGGATCTCGCCATAGCGTTCCAGCTTTGGTCGCTGCTGCGCATGCATCAAATCGTCAACCAAGACCGGGTGCAGTTGCCATGCTTCGGCAAGCTCGTGGATGTCCTGCTCATCTGGCGTGGGGTACAGGCTGAGCGAAGCCCTCCCGGCGGCACTCGCAGCGTACTCCACGGCGCTTGCCGCGGTGGTGCCTGCAGGGGCAGCGTGCACCGTTCCATGCTCGATGAATCTGACCATGACCGGGGCATGCTCGTACTTCTGCAGATCATTTTCGCGGCTCGTACGGCCTATGACCCTGCGTGTAGGTTCCCTCACCTAGGCTCCTATCCCAATACCAACGAAACTTTGGTCGTCGGCAGATTCCGCGACGATCCGTTTTATCGACCCGGATTCGAAGTAGCGTATCTCTAAGCTATATGGCCGCCGGGGTTTTCTGTGGCTCCACGCGCGTTTTACCGAATCGAATGCTGGACAGGCATGGACTCGAACGGCGATTCCCAGCGTTGGGCAAAGGATTTCCCAGACGAACCCGTGCAACGCCGACGGACCCAATCGAATGATGGTCAGTTATCCCGCCCCAGAACGGCAGGAGGCAAAGCCTCCGAATCGATCGCTTTGCTTTGGTACGGTGAGCACGTGAAGAGATCTCGAGTGATCGCGTTGGCCGTCGCCCTGGTTTTAATCGCTATGTGGCTTGTCCTTTGGAATCCTTGGGATCCATGCGATGCGCCGGCGTCCGTCTGCGAGAAATTTGATGAGATCCAGGAACTGAACGGCGTGGCATCGGTGGAGCTGGAGTACGAGGTTACGTCCGCAGATCCCAAAGACGGTGATCAAGCCACGGCAACGTGGACGATACGGCTTTCGGAAGATCCGGTGGCCTCCGAAGCTGCTGCCGCGGCACTTCGGGCGGAGCGGATCACTCAGGGGATTTCGCTTCCAGGTGTAACGCTGAATCACTACTCGCAATTCACTATAGGTAAACCGCAAGTCATTAATACGGGCGCGACGACCGGCAAATATTATCCGCTGAGCATTCTCCCGCGGGAAGACCTTGGTGCGGAGCTCAAGCAGGCCTACGAATTCAGAGATGCCGGGGCCTTGCGAGTGACTAACTCTTCTGTGGTTGCCGCTGATTCGCAAAGCCTGAAGACGCTAGCCGAACTCGCTGTGCAACAGAACTACTTGGTGAGCTTCGAAGCCGAAGACCGCTCCGTGCGCTATACCCCCGATGCAACGATCGACCTGGAAAAACTTGAGCTCGTTATCGATGCCGGAGCCTTGCAGGACGTAGGGAGCGCCATTTACGGCAGTCAGTCGCTGTCCATTCACACCACGTCACCTGATAGCTCGGTCGAGACACGAGCCATCCAAGGCTGGCTTGAGCAACGCACCCCGCCAAACAACGAACCGTTGAAATACTCCATCTCGTCTCCCGGATTTGCGAAGATTGTCGACGGTTGGATCGGCGAGGTACTTCCCGCGGCACTTATCCCGTCACCAGCGCCGCTGCCCGAGGGCGTCGAACCCTGGACACGAGATCCCGATGCTTCTTATTGCACCACCGAGGCAGTCCGTTTCACCCTGAGCGCCCCGGACGCTGCATTGGGTTCGCGGTATCTTTCGGTCTTTGCCACGAACGTTTCCAATCAGCCTTGTGCAGTTCAGGGGCTGGCGGCTATCGAATTTTTCAATGGCCTTGGTGAATCTCAAGAAGACGTCACCATTATCGCCACCCCTACTATTTCGCCCGAACTGGTGCTCATACCGGCCGGGGAAACCGCAATGTCCACGATGAAATGGGCCGCCATGTCTACGGCCAACGATCCCGACGAAACCGAAAGCCTGGAGGTCAGCCTCTTTCCCGGACTCGAACCGGTGAAATTGATTCCACGAATAGACGGCCAGGACACCACGCTGGATGTGCTCGACGGCGCTGAGGTAGAAGTCAGTCCTTGGGTGCAAGCGCTCGAAGGATGGAATAAGCCAACCTAGATATGCCTAGCCGATCCGAGGGCTGGCCGAGGACGCACGGACAACATGCTTAGGGATTTTTGTGGACATCCTAGGAAACTACTTCCATCCCAGGCTGTCTGCTGACTAGGCATTTCGTCTCATCGATCTGGCGAGGAAGAGCCAGAGAAGAAACGGGAGCACAACCCTGAAGCGAGAATCTACTCAAACCCCGGGACGGCGCCCGAAGCTCAGCGACGAGCAGATCCCACAGATCGTGCAGTGCTACCAGGACGGCGACTCGATGCGAACGCTCGCGCGGCGGTTCGGTGTCCACCGCGAGACCATCGGCAGGAAGCTGCGACAGTCGGGCGTCGCAATCCGCACGGCATAGGCGGCTCATCGCACTTGAGGTCGAGTCCTCGGATGCGTCGATGCTGAGGGTGATTCCAAGACACAGCTCTCGGCATGTCCGCGTTCATACGTGGCGGACCATTCATAGATCGTTGGCCTGACCTGGCGGAGAGGTGATCGGTTCACTGCCGGTGAGGTAGTGCTGAATGGTCGGTCCGAGCCATGCAACGATCTGAGTTCGAGACATACTTGCGACGGGTGGGAAGGCGAGCACAAAGCGACACAACGCCATCCCCAGGATCTGCGTGGCCGCCAGCGCGGCCCGGGTCACCCCTTGGGTGGGGTCAGGACTCGCCATGGCAGCCACTGGCACGAGCTGAGCGGTGAAGATCGACCGCATGCGTTCTGCTGCCGCGTCATCGGTGACTCCTGACCGCAAGAGGATCAGGAGGGAATCGTCGCGCTCCCACCGTTCGAGGAAGTGGGTGACGATGGCCGCGCCGATCTGGTCGGAGGAGACCTCGGCCAGATCCGGTAGTTCGAGATCGATCTCGGCGGCCGCGGCGAACAGACTTGCCTTGTTGCCGAAATAGCGCATCACCATCGCGGGGTCAATGCTGGCATCCGCGGCGATCGCCCGGATCGTGGCCCGATCGTATCCGTCGGCAGCGAACCTCAACTTTGCTGCATCCAGGATCATGGCTTTAGTTTCCGTCGACGACCTACGCATGACCCCAAGTGTACGCCAACACTTGTTGACATCATCACCGGCCAGTCGTAGCATTTATGCCAACAAGCGTTGACATGCAAGGAGTGGAAATGGAAAAAGAAATCACGTTCATCAATGATCACCGGGCAGACCCAGCGCGACTTCAAGCTCCCACGGACAACGGCTTCGCTCTCATTGCCATTGAGGTCGGCCACTGGGCAGGACCATTCCCACTCCCGACGCGGGCACGGAGTGAAGCGCTCGACCAGGTCGAACCGTTGCTGCAGAGCCTCAACAACCGAGACAACGTCATAGAAGCAACAGCATTCCGTGCGGCGTTGCGGCCACCAGGAGAAGGCGGACGACTGCTGCGGGCCGCCGGAGTCACGCCAGCACGCTACGATATTGTCTTGCTCGTCCGCACGCGTACCGTGACAGATCTGGACGCGATCCGCACAGATCAGGCTTGGCAAAAGCTGGTGACATTGCTCGATACGCGTGCCCGGCGCATGCATCAGCTCACCGCAAGCAGCCCTGCGCGAATCGCCGACGTCGATCACGACCCTGGAAATGTGTTCCTGTTCAACTACTTTCACAGCGCAGATCCCAAGACAGTCCGCGCCGTGTGGGAATACACTGCAGGCTGGTTCCAACGCACGACGGCACTCGCGGACTCAGTCCCCATGCAACCGTTGCCCGAAGCCTCCCACGACTACGCCCTTATCAACCACTGCAGCTGGCCGAACTTCAGATCGTTCCTGCCACACCTACTGCTGCGGCCGAGCTTCCGCAGGTTCGTCCTGGCGAACTTTGCCGCCAACACCATTGCCGCCCAGCCCATCATATACAGGCGACACATGTGATCGGCCGGCTCCCGCAGAACGCGCGGCGATCGTGCCCTCCGTCACGGACGCAGCAGGAATCGGGAATCAGGCTATGCGCGGGAGAGGACGTTCAAAACTGCGGACGCTGAACCCGGCCACAGCAGGTCTTCCCGCAGCCGCCCTCAGAGCAGTTGCCACAGCGGTCGTGGGTCTCATCAACAACTGGCGTTTTGCCCTACCACCGGCAGCGATCGGCATCGCCGTAAATGCAACCCTCATCATCGGCGCTGCCTCCGGCCTCTATCTGGAAGCCCGTGCGGCACGGACGCCACCGACCGCCACGCTCAACTCCTGACGACGCGTGATCGAATCACCGCGCATGACGCAATGCACGAACTCCCCGAGTGTGGCCGGCCTCAGGCACCTGCGCATCAGGGAGCGCCACAACCCCCACCCGCAATCAAGCGGGCAAGGATTCGAGTATGAAACGTTTGGTGGAGCTAAGGTGGAGCTAAGGGGAATCGAACCCCTGACCTCTTCGATGCGAACGAAGCGCTCTACTAACTGAGCTATAGCCCCTCAACAACAATGATCCTACTCCCCTGAATCTTCGAGGATCAGCCGAATGCCTCCGCGGTTCCGGAATACTCTAGGAATTTCGAGCACGGAATGACCACGCACGCAGAGCTCCAGGCAATGCTTGACGTGTATTTTCACGAACCAGCATTGCAGCTCATGCGTAAATTGAAAATTCGGGGTACCAAGCCACGCTCGCGGCTTGGTACCCCGAATTTCACTTGCCATTGCAGACTGCAGTCAGTGTTTCTAGCGCAGTCATCCTGGATGAACGCCGAAGTAGATTGTGAGGGTTATTAGCTGAGTTTGGCGCGCACCATTTGCGATACAGCTTTGCCATCAAAACGTCCAGCGATCTCAGCGCCTACCGCCTTCATCGCAGAGCCCATATCTTTCATCGTGAGCGCATGATCGGCGGAAAGTTCCGCCATAATCCGATCCACGATGCCCTGGGCCTCACCCTCGGTCAGTACCTTCGGCAAGTACGTCGAGATGAAGGCAGCTTCGGCTAATTCTCGCTCGGCCATCTCCTCGCGGTTATCCGCGGCCGCAACTTTTGCAGTTTCTTCTCGATTGGCGACCTCTTTACGGAGAAGGTTCTCGACATCTTGGTCGGTCATCTCCGTTGGATTCTTACCAGATTTTTCTCTGGTGCCGATGGCACTCAAGATATTTCGCAAGGTGGTCTTTTCCAGCTCATTCCCTGCTTTCAGGTGAATTATGCTGTCATCGCGAAGGCGTTCTTTTAAGCTCATGGCTTTTCTCCTCTAGTAACTACTCAGACCGACTCTACTCGTATCTTCAAGCAACGTTTAATACGGCGCATCGGAACAGACACCGTGGACAAGGACGGAAAGCTGACGCTACGTTACGGAGGGCAGCTTA
>NZ_JBQSWU010000050.1:0-11263 GCF_052377485.1 Glutamicibacter sp. AOP38-B1-38
GCGAAAGGTCACTTCCCAATGTCCGTTGCTATGACCCCTTATCTGCAATTTGGCGGCGTCGCCCGCGAGGCAATGGAGTACTACCACTCCGTTTTCGGCGGAGAATACTCCGCCATGACATTCAAAGAAGGAATGGATGACGGCAATCCCGCCACCGCCGACCTGATCATGCACTCTTCCTTATTCGTCGATCGAGGACTGCACCTGATGGGTTCCGATGCCCTGCCGGAAATGAATGTGACCGGAAACGGCACCATTGCCCTGAGCAACGATGCCACCGACCCAGCAGACGAAGCGAAGCTCACCGCCTGGTGGGAGAAACTTTCCGAGGGTTCGCGCATCGATGAACCTCTGGCCAAGGCCCCGTGGGGTGACTCGTTCGGAATGCTGACCGACAAGTTCGGGGTGTGTTGGATGTTCAATATCGGCGCCGTAGGAAGCCAAGAGGGCTGACCAGTACAGCTGAGTGCGGGGCATGGATCCATTGGATCCACGCCCCGCACTCGTCAGCATTCGACGTTTAGCGTTGTTCCGGTGCGTCTACCCGTTCGAGAGCCGCTGCGGCGCCGATAACCAGGCCAAGCTTCTGGGCTCGGAGCTGGGTAATCCACGCGATCAGCAAGCCCAGGGCCGCAAGTCCGGCTCCGACCACCGACGGCGCACGGTAGCCCAGGCCCGCGCTGATCACGATCGCGCCGAGCGCAGCGCCGAGGGCATTGGCCACGTTGAGCGCCGAGTGGTTCAGCGACGCGGCCAACGACTGCGCATGTGGGGCCGAATCCATCAGCAGCGTCTGCAGGCTCGGGATCAGCAGCGAACCGACGCTGCCCAGGACGAACACCATGATGAGTGTTGGGATCACCCACGAGGCAACGGCGGCAAACACCAGCATGCTGATAACCATGAGCACACTGGCCAGCTTGATCGCTCCGAACACCGACCAGTCGGCCAGCCGTCCTCCGATCAACGAGCCGACCACCATGCCCACCCCGTAGAGCGCCAGGGCCAGTGGAACCAGCACAATATCCAGCCCGGTTTCGTCGGTGAGGGTTGGAGAAATATAGGAGTAGACCGCGAAGAACCCACCGAAGCCTACGATGCCGGTTGCCATGGCCAACCAGACTTGCAGGCTTTTAAGCGCCGAAAGTTCGCGGCGCATACTTGCTCCCGCTTCGGCCCTGCGCAGCGGGACGAAAATAGTGATCAAGGCAAAGGTGAGCAGCCCCACCGCGGTGACCACAAGGAACATCGAACGCCATCCGACTTCCTGGCCCAGCAAGGTCACCAAGGGGACACCGCCGACGTTTGCCACCGACAGGCCCAGCATTACCCACGCGATGGCTCGCCCACGCATGCTGCCGGGCACCAAATTACCTGCCAGCACACCTGCCAACCCGAAGTAGGCCCCGTGCGGCAGTCCGGAAAGGAACCGGGTGAACAGCATGGTTCCGTAATCCGGAGCGAAGAATGAGGAAAGATTTGCCACGGCAAAGAGCAGGATCAGTAGCTGCACCGCACGCTTTTTCGGGATTTTTGCGGCGACCGCGGTCAACAGCGGCGCACCGACAACCACGCCGATCGCGTAGGTGCTGATCACGAGCCCCATCTGGGAATTCGTGACGTTCAAGTCCTCGGCGCCTTCCTGGAGCAGGCCCATCATGGCGAACTCGGTCACACCGATGCCAAAGCCACCCATGCCTAGGGCAATAATTGCGAAGAGCAGTGTCCTGCCTTCTAAATACCGCGGGGGCGCTAAACGGTTCATTGGGGGCCTCTTACTTTGCTGCGATTCGGGTGTGTTCATGGCACGGCTACGTTGGCGCCCGTATCAATCGTAATGACAATACCTCTCGGGTACCCAACAGAGAACGCGGCGCGGGTATTCCACGCTCAATCCACGGCTGGGCGAGGAACATGTGGCACTGTGGAATTCTCATGTCCCATGCAGCTCATAAACGCCTCACCGCCGGCCGGATGGCCGCCCGGTTATTGATAGTTCTTTTGTCATTGGCACTGACCATAGTGCTAGTTGCCCACCGCAGCTTCCCCGAACGCGGTGGGCTCGGACTGTTTCTGGACAATTTGGCTCCCTGGCTAGGCCTCGGCGTGCCCTTGTTGTTCT
Source organism: Glutamicibacter sp. AOP38-B1-38 (assembly GCF_052377485.1). NCBI lineage: Bacteria > Bacillati > Actinomycetota > Actinomycetes > Micrococcales > Micrococcaceae > Glutamicibacter > Glutamicibacter sp. AOP38-B1-38. The sequence goes on from NZ_JBQSWU010000050.1 coordinate 2,123, forward strand.
GCTGGGCGCTGGCGGCGCGTGGCCGCATCTCTTTTTTGGTGCTCCTGCTTCCGTTGGTGGCTTGGTCGTGGATCTTTGGCGCGGCGTTCCTGCCGGCCAATGCCCCCGAACCGGCCGCCAAATTTATTGTCGCCACGCAGAATGTGCACGAAGACGGGGCGCACAGCTCCGCACAGGGTCTCCTCGCCACGGGCGCAGATCTGATAAGCCTGCAGGAACTGGGTGAAGGACAGGCCCAGGAAGTCGCTGCACTGCTGGAAGAAACCCACCCGCACCAGTACACCGTGGGAACCGTGGGGGTCTACAGCAAGTATCCGATCCTCGACGAAGAGCCGCTGGACCTTGGGTTGGGTTGGTCCCGGGCGGTGAAGCTGCGCGTTCGAACCGACGCCGGGGATGTGACGGTGTACGCGGTCCACGTGGCTTCGGCCCGGCCCCTGGAGCATGCGGAACGCGACCTGATGCTAAGCAATCTTGGACGCACGCTCGCCGCCGATCGGAGCGCGAAAATTATTGCCTTGGGCGATTTTAATGCGACCAATGCCGACCGCCATTTCTCGCCGGTCTCGGAGCAGCTCAACAAGGTGCCGCATGAGGGCTGGGGGTTCGGGATGACCTGGCCGAACCGTCCGATGCCCATGTTGGGCATCGACCACGTGCTGGTTCGCGGCCTCGATACCGGCTCCTCGGACACGTTGGCGGTGGGAGATTCCGACCACCGGGCGGTCATTGCCACCCTCGATCTGGCCTCCGAATAGCGGCCTAGCCCATCCCCGTCTCACGCAGCGTGATGTTGATCCGGCCGCTGCCCAGCGACCAGCCGGCCGGAGCCGTACCCGGATGGATCTTCGTCACCGCATGGAAGGCCCACCGGGCGGGACCCTCGAAGACGAACAAGTCTCCGGAAGCCAGACGCACATCTTGGTAGGGCTTGGTGCGCGTCTCGTTGTTGCCCAAGCGGAAGTTCGCGCTCTCGCCAATGGACAGCGAGACGATCGGTGCGTTGATTTTCTCTTCGGCGTCTTGGTGCATGCCCATGGTCGAGCCCGGCGGGTAGTAATTGATGATCGCCACATCGGGGTTGTAGCCCGCGGCTTTTGCTCCGTCCCCGGTCGTTTCCAGCACCGCGCGCCGTCCCAGTGACGCCAGCCAATCGGGCATCGGTGGCACCGGCTGGCCGTTGAGGTCTTCGGCGGTGCGCGTGTAGGTGTAGTTTCCCCAATGCCAGCCCAGGCATACCGTCTTGACCTTCATCGGGTGTCCATTGACCAGCGTGGAATGCGGCGGGACCGGTCCATTGCCCCAATCCAGGAAGCGTTCGGTCATCCAGTCCTGCTGCTCGCGGGTTAGCCAGCTGGGCAGATGGACCGCGCCCGCGCGCACGGTATGGGGCCGACGCTCGAAGGCGCCGTCATCGAAAAGCGACTGCATGTTTACACTGTGCCGTTCTTGGCCCTTGCCGGCAAGTGCTGAAGGTTGGTCCGGGCCTAGGATAACGCCGCCAGGAAGCGATGCAATACGAGGTTCACCAATTCTGCGGGCACCTCAGCGTCCGGGGCAAGCAATGGATCGCTGACCAGATCTGCGCCGCAGCGCTCGATCAGGGACTGAAAGTAGCCGGGCGCCAACAGGTAACTGGCCACGACCACGCGGTGTTGCGGGCTCGCCGCCCGGGCCGCGGCGACCGCTTCCCCCAGCGACGGGGTCGCCGCGGCCACGAAGGCGGCGGTAACCTGCACCCCCAGCAGGCCGGCCAGCAGGTTGGCAACCTGTTGGCAGTCATGCACGCCCTGGGCCAGCCGTGTCCCCGCACCGGCGAGGATGACAGGTTCGCCGCGCCGCCATCCGGCCTGCACGAGTCGGTGCTCGATAACCAGAGCGAGCGACGGGTGCGGGCCGAGGGCCGGTGCAATGCGAGTATTGGGCCGAAGCGCCGCCGCCTCGGTGAGATCTTGATCCACGTGCACACCCCGCGAAAGCAGCAGCGGCACGAGGACCGCGTGCTGCTCTTCGTCCGGCAGCCCGAGGAGCAGCGTACTTGCCCGGGGCTCTTGGACGTCGACGAATGACTGGTGCACGGCCACTGAGGCCGCCCGGCGGATTTCCTCCACCAAGGAGTTGATCGCCCGTTGGCCTGCCGGATCGCTGGTGCCGTGCGAGACGGCCACCAGGGACTCGGTTCGCGGTTCGGTTGTTGATCCCCCGCTCATGCGGGCTGACCGGGCTCCGGCATTTCGCGGGCAATGAGTAGGCCCATGATTCTTCCCTTCGGTAGTTTCGAGGCTCGTTGTCACGAGCCTGTGGTTGCAGTCTACGAAGCGCCTGTTACGGCCGATCGCACGGTTCTGTTGCGCCCAGGTAAATCTCGTTTCACCGGCATTGGCCACGGCCAGGCTTCATTGCGCGGCGGCGCAAACACGACCCCCGTAGTTCTCGTCGAGTTTATGTATGAATTATTCCTATGGAAACAAATGGGAAATTTCGGGGCAAAGGTTCCTCGATAGTGTTGTCAGCATCGAGCCATCGAGAATCAAGTGGAGCTGACTTCCCATGTCAAACCGTTCAAATGATCAAACGACCCATACTGCCGGCGACTGCTTGCCCGCTCACCGCATCACCGAAGCGGCGAGCGGAAAAAAGGTTTTTGTTGGACAAGCAGGCTTATTCGGCGCCGACCACACGGCTTGCGAACTCGCGGCGGAGTCGATCCGATGAACGGTACAGCGTTCGAGGTCAAGGGTTGCACGCTGCTGCTCGCCGGCGGGCTGAGGGGTGCACGCGGGGCAGCGGAGCATTTCATCGCGCAGGGGGCGCAGGTACTTTCCGCGGATACCCCGGAAGGTGGACTCGTGGCGCTCGAAACCGCGAACCTGCTGGTCATCTGCGATGCCTTGCCCCAGCGCTTCCAGCCGCTGCGCGAAGCGGCCCAGCGGCGGGGACTGCCGGTCTTGACGCGCCAACCGGCCGCCGACTCCGGCCAAATCACCCTGGTCGGTGGTGGCCCCGGCGCACTTGATCTGCTGACCGTGCGAGCGGTCAGCGCCTTAGCCGACGCCGACATGGTCTTCGTTGACCGGTTGGGCCCCGGCGATCTCGTGCGGAAGCTCGCCCCGCAGGCGGTGATCGTGGATGTTGGCAAGCAGCCCGGGCACCACAAGGTCAGCCAATCCCAGATCGAAGAGCAGATGCTGACCGCCGCCAAGGCCGGTTCAAATGTGGTTCGGCTCAAAGGCGGAGACCCATTCGTATTTGGCCGCGGATTCGAAGAGATGGCCGCGGCCTCCAAGGCAGGCATCGCCATCAGCGTGGTGCCCGGACTCAGTTCCTGCATCACGGTTCCCGCGGCCGCCGGCATTCCGGTCACGGCACGCGGTGTGAACCGGGTATTCTCGGTCATTTCGGGCCACGACCCGCTGGAAAGCCAGCAACTGGAGCAGCTCACCGGGCTGGGCGGCACCATCATCATCCTGATGGGCATGGGAACCCTGGAAAGCACCGCTTCCGGCCTGCTGCGCCAGGGCATGGCGGCCACCATGCCCTGTGCAATCGTCGAATCCGGGACCACCGGCGAGCAACGCACCACCTTTGCAACGCTGGCCACCTTGACGGCGACCTCCCGGGCGCGCGGGTGCGCGAATCCTGCGGTGATCGTCATCGGCGAGGTGGCGGCCCTGCCGCAGCGGCTGCTGGCCGAGGAAATGGCAAATTTTGGGGCCAGCGCATGAGCGCGCTGGATCTGCCACTGTCCGGTTTCAGGATCGCGGTGACCAGCGACCGGCGGTCGGCCGAACTCATCGAAGCTCTCGAACGCCGCGGCGCCGAGGTCACCCACGCACCGTTGCTGAAGCTCGCACCGCTGGACGACGAGGCACTGCTCGTGGAGCAGACCAGGAAGCTGATCGAGTTGCGCCCGGAGGCGGTGATCATCTCCACCGCCTATGGGCTGCGGCGCTGGTTCGATTCGGCCGAGGCCGCAGGGCTCGGCCACCAGTTGTGCCAGTCGATGAAGGCCGCGAAGCTCTACGTGCGCGGTGCGAAGGCCCACGGTGCGGTGCGCGCCCTGGGATTCCACGCCGCCGGTGTCGCCCAGGACGGCACCACCGCCGGGCTGCTTCCGCTGCTGGGGCATTCGATCGCGGGGCAAACCGTGGCGGTGCAGCTGCATGCGGACAGCGACCATGGGCTCGCCCAGTCGCTGCGGGATCTGGGTGCGTCGCGGGTACTGAAGGTCGAGCCGTACCGCTGGCTGGACACCAGCTCCGACCAGCACCTTTCGCTGCTGGTCGAGGGGATCTGCGCCGCGCATTTCGACGCCATCACCTTCACCAGCGCGCCCAGCGTGCATGCGCTGTTCGCCGCGGCCCGCACGCGCAATCGCTACCAGGCGCTGATCCGCTCGTTGAACGAACGCATTGCGGTGGCAACGGTGGGCCCGGTGACGGCGGCCCCGCTGCAGTCCTCCGGTGTGCACGGCGCGTTGGTTCCCGAACGCCACCGCATGGGCGCGATGATTCTGCAGCTGGTCGAGCATCTGGGCGCGCTGGGCACACTCAGCGCGCCGACGGTTTTCGGGGAATGCGAACTGCGCGGGCGCACGTTGAGCCTGAACGATGAGCGCTGCGAACTCACCCCGGCCCAGACCGAGATCCTGCGCTGCCTGCTGGAGGCCGGAGGATCGGTCGTCTCGCGCGACGAACTCGGCGCCGTGCTGCCCACGGTGTCCTCGAAGCACGCGCTGGACATGACGCTCAGCCGGCTGCGGCGCACGCTCCCGCACCCGGACCTGATCACCACCGTCATCAAGCGCGGCTACCGGCTGAATGTCGAGGCCGCGCGCTATTGAGTCCTCCGGCCGGCTGAATCCCGGGAACGTTCAGGATTCGGCAGGCCGGGGCCTCCTGCCCCCGCCGGTTCAGGGGAACGAGGGCCGAAGGCGACTCACCGATAGCGGTGGTTCCTGATAGCTCAGCGCGAATAAGCTCACCGATTTTCCACGGTCTCGACACGCATTTGTGAGGTTCCGCGCAATAAGCGCCGAACCCACGCCCCGGAAATGGCTATTTAGGTGAATTTCCGTAGTATCGAGTCATGGCACAGATACAGGTGGTTGGCGAAGCTCTAGCCGATATCGTTGATGACGTGGCTCATCCAGGTGGCTCCCCGATGAATGTCGCGGTGGGCCTAGGACGCTTAGGCCATCAAGTCAACTTGCATACAGAGCTAGGCGAAGACGCGTACGGCAAGTTGATCGCCGCGCACCTCGAAAATTCCGGTGTAGCGCTCGCGGCCGGCAGCTTCGCGCAGCAGTCCACGAACTCCGCCACGGTTTCCGTCGACGGAGTGGGCGACGCGAGCTACGAATTCGACTTGTCCTGGGAACTTCCGGGCGGCGTCCCAAGCTCCGAGGCGCAACTCCTGCATGCAGGCTCCATCGCTGGATGGCTGGCACCGGGGTGCGAAAAAGTATTGGAAGCATTCCAAGCCTCGCCGTCCACGCAATTGCGCAGCTATGACCCGAATCTGCGTCCGCAGCTGATTCCCAAGCGTGCCGCGGCGCTGAAGCAGGTAGAAAAACTGATGGGCCTCTCCCACGTGGTCAAGCTCAGCGATGACGATGCCTTGTGGCTCTACCCCGGTTGGGACTGCCAACGAATCCTGGATCATATTCTGGAACGCGGCGCCAAGCTTGCCGTCATGACCTTCGGGGCACGCGGCGCTACCGCCCGCACGAAGAACACCGAGGTACTCGTCCATTCCCGTGCGGTGAAGGTCGTGGACTCCATCGGTGCTGGCGACGCATTCATGTCCGGCCTGCTTCATGGGCTGCTCAATAGTTCGTTGGCGCAGGCGCTCATCACAAATGGCGAAACCTTGGACCAGAAGGAATTGGAGTCTGCGCTGGCTCTGGCGACTCGTTGTTCGGAGCTGACAGTACTGGTTTCCGGCGCCAACCCGCCGAGGCTCGAACAGCTCAACGAGTCTTTTCAAGACCAAACTTCCTAGGGAAGAAAACGCTCCTTTGCTCAGAGTCTTGCTAGAGTTCCCTAGCAGGCAGGCGTTTTTCGACTAAGGGGTCATTAATGGGCAGCAAGGTTCCGGCAGCGGAAAATACGCTCCGCGTCTTGCGTTTACTCGCAAGCCGAAAGTCGCCGACCCCGGCGGCGATGATCGCCAAGCTGCTGGAGCTGCCCAGATCCAGTGTGTACCAGCTGCTGAATGTGATGCTCGAACAGGGTTTCATCGCCCATTACCCCGAGGAGAAAGCCTACGGTTTGGGGGTATCGTCCTTCGAGCTCTCCAGTGCCTACACCAGGCAAGAACCTCTGGCTAGGTTCGGAGCACCGCTGATTGCGCAACTCGTGGACAAGGTAGGCGAAAGCGCCCATCTGGCCGTGCTCCACGGGCCTGACGTGCTCTATATCGTAGAGGAACGCGCCAAGGGCCGCCCCTCGCTGGTCACCGACGTCGGGGTGCGCCTGCCTTCGCATTTGACCGCCTCGGGCCGCGCGATTCTGGCTGCCCTGCCGAAGTCACAGGTTCGTGCGCTGTACCCGGGCACCTCAAGTTTCAGCAATCGCGCGCAAGATAGCGGGATCAATTCCTATCAGCAGCTACGCCGCGAGCTGGACCAGACAGCAAAACGCGGGTTCGCCGTAGAACGCGGGGATGTCACCGCGGACTTCCATTCCCTTGCCGTCGAAATACAGGATGCGAATGGTTGGCCGGTAGCCGCGGTTGCGGTGACGTTCCTCGGTGATCGGGTCCCCGAGGAACGTTGGGAACCGTTGCTCGAACAGATTCGGCAAACCGCAGGGCAGCTGACCAGCCGGGTGCATGGGCGACGCCTCGCTCCGGTACGCCCAGTCTGAAATTCCGGACATGACCCTCTGCTAGGGCGTACCTTCCTTGCCTGCTTTGGCCAATGATGGAAGGTAGAAAGTTACTTCCGCTGCTGCCAAAGGAGCCCATCATGAATCATGAACCACGAGTCGTCCGCGCCCCGCGCGGTACCCAGCTAAACGCCAAGTCTTGGGCAACCGAAGCCCCGCTGCGCATGCTGATGAATAACCTCGACCCAGAAGTTGCCGAGCGCCCCGAAGACCTCGTCGTCTATGGGGGAACCGGCAAGGCAGCACGCTCGTGGGAAGCATTCGATGCAATTGTCGAGACGCTAAAGGACCTCGAAGAAAACGAGACCTTGCTGGTCCAGTCGGGCAAGCCCGTCGGCGTCTTCCGCACCAACAAGTGGGCACCTAGAGTGCTCATCGCCAACTCGAATCTGGTGGGCGACTGGGCGAGTTGGGAGCACTTCCGCAAGCTAGAGGCCGAAGGCCTGATGATGTATGGCCAGATGACCGCCGGCTCGTGGATCTACATCGGCACCCAAGGCATTTTGCAGGGAACCTATGAAACTTTTGCTGCAATCGGCGCGAAACGATTCAACGGTACGCTGGCCAACACGCTGACCCTCACCGGCGGTTGCGGCGGTATGGGTGGTGCCCAGCCATTGGCGGTGACCCTGAACGATGGGGCCTGCCTGATTGTGGATGTGGACGAGTCGCGTCTGCGCCGACGCGTTTCGAAGCGTTACCTGGATGAGGTGGAGCTGGATCTCGATAAGGCTCTAGCCAAGGTAGCAGCGGCTAAGGCCGAAGGCCGTGGGCACTCGGTAGGTTTCGTCGGCAACGCGGCGGAAGTTTTCCCGGAGCTATTGCGCCGCCAGAAGGCAGGCGAGATCTCGATTGACGTCGTCACCGATCAGACGAGTGCCCACGACCCGCTGAGCTATCTGCCGGTGGAATACACGCTGGACCAGTGGGCCCCCGCTGCGGCCGCAGACGCCGCCGATTTCACCTTCAAGGCCCAAGCATCGATGGCCAAGCAGGTACAGGCGATGGTCGAGTTCCAGGACCTCGGCGTCGAGGTCTTCGACTACGGCAACTCAATCCGCGATGAAGCACGCAAGGGCGGGTACGAGCGTGCTTTCGAATTCCCTGGCTTCGTTCCGGCTTACATCCGTCCGTTGTTCTGCGAGGGTCTAGGCCCATTCCGTTGGGTTGCGCTCTCCGGCGATCCAGAGGATATTCGCGTAACTGACCAAGCGCTCAAGGAACTGTTTCCAGAAAACGATCACCTGCACCGTTGGCTGGATGCCGCGGCGGACCGTGTCGAATTCGAAGGCCTGCCTGCACGCATCTGCTGGTTGGGCTACGGGGAACGCCACAAGGCGGGCCTGCTATTCAACCAGCTGGTCGCCGAAGGGAAAGTCTCTGCGCCAATCGTCATTGGACGCGATCATCTGGACTCGGGTTCGGTGGCTTCCCCATACCGGGAGACCGAAGCCATGGCCGACGGCACGGATGCCGTCGCCGATTGGCCGCTGCTCAATGCCCTGACCGCGACGAGCTCCGGTGCTTCGTGGGTTTCGATTCATCACGGCGGTGGCGTGGGCATGGGACGCTCGATCCACGCTGGTCAGGTGTCCCTAGCCGACGGCACGGAAATGGCCGCCGCAAAGCTAGAGGCCCTACTAACCAACGACCCTGGGATGGGGGTCATCCGCCATGTTGATGCTGGCTATGACCGCGCAATTGAGGTTGCCGCCGAACGCGGCGTACGCATACCGATGAACCAGAAATAGCAATATATAGTTTGTTTTCGAGAGCCACGGGGATCTTCAGCGCTAATGTTGAAAGTTCTCGTGGCTCTCTATTGTTCATGGGAAATTTGCCGTTCCGTTAGGCAATTCGAAACAAAGGTGAGCGTTACCTGACCGTTACATAGCATTTCACGGTTAGAACTTGCACATACCTTGGGCACTGCGAATGTGGGGCCATAGCGTGGGACTCGTCAGGAACCACGATCAAGGAGGACTCCATGTCCGAGCACGATTCAAGTGAGCAGTTCGGGAACTTCGACAACAACAATGCTGAGGGCACCAGCCACTCCGACTCTCAAAGCGGCTATGAGAATAGCAGTGGCAACGACGAAAGCCAGACCTATTCCGAGAACAGTGCTAACGAAGGCAATGATTTCGGTAACGACGGTGGACAGTCATCCTACGGCGGCGGTAGCGGCCAAGAATCCGGCCAGGAATCCTACGGCAGCAACAGCAACCAAGAATCCGGCCAGGAATCCTAC
>NZ_JBQSWU010000051.1:0-10337 GCF_052377485.1 Glutamicibacter sp. AOP38-B1-38
TCTAATACTAATTTGTCGCTGCGATTGGCTTGAATACCGAAACTGATCAGACTTCCCGTAATGGGCCTTCTGCTGAGAGGTGTGAAGTAGCCGAACACTATTGAGTTTTTTGTTCATTGATCCTGCGGTAAAGGGTAGCGCGGGACATCCCCATGTCCTTGGCGACTTGGGTTGCCGGTTCACCTGCCTGGATGAGTTTTGCTGCGGTCCGGATTTGGGAGTCGGTGAAAGTGGGCCGGCGGCCTCCGAGGTCGCCGCCGGTGGTGCGGCGCTTGGTGACGGAGTCGTTGATCCGTTCGCGCTTAATCTCTAACTCCATTTGCGCGAGGGCTGCCATGACGGTGAAGACCATTGCGCCCATAGGTGTTTTGGTGTCCACGTCGCCACCGCCCAGGTTGAGCACCCGCAGCCCAATATTGCGATCACGCAGCTCTTCGGCCAGTTCGAGCATTTTCTGGGTGGAGCGCCCGAGTCGGTCCAGGGTGGTGATCATGAGGGTGTCATCCGGGTGTAGCGCGTCGAGTGCTTTATCCAGGCTGGGACGTTTGGCCAGAGCCCCGGAGAGCCCGTGGTCAATATAAAGGTCATCGCGGCGGACACCGGCCGCCAACAAATCTTGAATTTGCCGGTCGGTGTCTTGTGCTTTGGTTGATACGCGGGCGTATCCGATCAGCTTGGTCATGGAATCCTTGAAAAGTGTCTCGAAACTAATGTTGTCAACATGATTCTACGACATTGGTTGCGACACATAGTTGCGAGAATTTAGGACTATTGAGTTTCCGCGGATTTTTCGTTGGGGCAGGGGTGCGCGGTGAGACGTCTTGCAACCTATGGGTTCAGGTTATTTCGGTTTGATAATTTCTGATGACGTCGAGGAGATCCCCGATGTAAGGCTCTGTGCCTGAGTTCTGTTAGATGCGAGCAATCGCCGTCTTTTGGCAGCGGCATCGTTTTCGGTAAGGCCGAAGTCGAGTGGCGTAACACAACTAATCTAATACAAAGTTAAACAATTGGTTTTGTATCTTTTGGTAGTGTATTTTTGTTTTATACGTTCGAAGAAATCTTTTGTGCCGCGTGCTGGGACGCGGTTCTTCTAGTGATTCTCCCGGCGTATTCGCTGACTGCTGTTCTGGTTTTCCAGTTCTGGGTTTTTGGCAGGGCGGAGTCGATTCCTTGGCAGGTTCCGCTAATGCTGAGACTGGGATGCGGGTCGGCAGGACGCCTCTTGTTGGGGTTGCTCTGACCGCAAACATTCCCTATTGGCGCGGGCTCTTAAACAAACTTTCAGATAGACGCCCGCGAATTTCAGTATTCTTGCAACACGCATAGGCCAGAACCGTCGAAACTACGCCACGAGCTAGTGATCAGCGAAAGCAAATGACAGAAGCACATAACACCAATTTAAGCCAGACACTGCACAAATTACAGTAAGCTGAACTACTGACGTCTAGCTTAAATCTCCACCAACCATAATCAGCGGGTATGAATGTCTAACAATCAAAGCGTGATCATACGACTAGTAAGATTCCTTGGAGTCGGCGGGTTTTGTTTCGTCCTGACGCTAGCAGTTAACTATGCTTTGAAATTCACAGTGCTCCTCGAACACCCAACCACTGCTTTCCTGATAGCAAATTCAGTTGCTACGGTCGTATCGTTTATACTTACGCGGCAATTCACCTTTCAAGATAGGAACACATCTAAGCGTAAACGATTCCAAGCTCCAGCTTTTTTATGTATTTCGATTGCAGCAATTGCAATAAATACAGCACCCTTGTATATCTCCAGGTGGGTGCTAGGGTGGCACTACCCTCTGGTCTCATACTTCGAACAGGAAGTCTCAGATTTCATCTCGGGACCGATCATTGGGACTCTACTCGCGACGGTCTTCCGCTGGTGGGCGTTGCACAAGTTTGTCTTTCCTGTTCCAAATGACCAATTGGAAAAAACGAAAGGGCTGGTATGAAAAAGAATATTCGCCACATCATGGTTTATCCGATAGCAGCAGAACCCCGGAAAGAAACCCGTTAAAACAGAGAAATCGTAAGTAGCGGGTCAGCTAACAGTCATCGAACGTTTCGCCGATGGATCATTCTAGGCAAGCACACTGAAGTCCGTAGATCCTTCGCTTGCTGCCGCAGCCTCTGTTGGGGGCACCCCGGTTGCAACGCCCGCAGCGGCGATCACAGGCTGCAAATACAGCTCAAGAAGTGGCTATGTCACTTACAGCACTTGCACCGTTTCCCATACTTGGTCTGGCAGCATCACAGTTTCATTTGTCGCAAGCTACAAGTTCAACTCAGGAATGTCGTCCATCACCTACCGTGGCAACGCAAGCCAGCAGTGTTTCGTCGCCACTTGTACGCGTCCAGATTTGGTGTTGAACCAGAAAACGTCAAGCGGTAGCGGCTTCACCAATCCCGCTATGGTGCAAGCAACTTCCACAGTAACCGCTGGGTTGGGCCGGTAATTATTGCGCCCATCTCTTTATTTTTTCTATGAAATCAGCAACGATTAGGTGTCTTCTGCTCTCGGTTTCAATGGCCACGGAGCTTTGAGAATAGGGCCGAAGCTATATATCAATTGACCTAGCTAAGCGCGAAAGCTGAGAGTGCTGATCTAAGGAAAGATGTTAGCGGCGGTCTGGGAAATCGCCTTCGTAGTCATTCCAAGTGCCTGCCAGCTCCTGCATCGCCCAAAGCTGGTTCTCCACGGGAGCTTCTTTACCCGCAAAGTCCATCACGATGTAGTTGATAACGAACCCGTCCTTTACGGTAGCCCCATATTCCTCGGCACGCTTTTTGCTCTCAAATCGAAAATAGTCTGCCTCGGCGGTGCTATACGCCTCAACGCAATCGACCGTGGGTGCGCATGCCGTTTTTGTGATGTCTTCCGGCTGTGTCGTGGCATCCTCAACTCCTTCATTCTCGGAGTTTACGAACGTGTGCAGAGTCAGGTCGCGTTGCGGGTCCAATATGGAACATCCAGCCAATATCGGCATGGTAAGGAGAAGTGCGGCGGAAACGACACTGCTTAAGCGTGAATTCATTCTTCTACTTTCTCAGCTTTCGCTGGGTAAAAGAGCCTACTTAGGGATGATTTTATCCAACCAGACAGCAAGATGTTTCGTGGCTTTTCTACGAGATGCAGGGATGGCGAAACCGCTACCGGTTAATGGCCAACTAAAGTTATCCATCACAGCTGGTTCTTTTTCGCTTTTCCTAATGCTCTATAGACGGTGCTACGGCTGACGCCAAGAACCTCACCAATTTGAGTCACTGTCATATCTCGTTGTTCATAGAGTCTTTTGGCAGTGCGCAACTTGTCGGGGGAGAGGGATGCTGGACGGCCTCCAGTGCGGCCGCGGGCACGAGCTGCTTGTAGCCCGGCGTTGGTGCGTTCGCGAATGAGATCGCGTTCGAACTCAGCGAGGGACGCGAAGATGTTGAACACGAGCCGTCCACCGGAGGAACTGGTATCGATGCTCTCCTGAAGGGATTTGAATTCGATGCCTCGTTGCTGCAACGCGTCCATATGGTTGATCAGGTGCCGGATGGAGCGTCCGAGACGGTCCAGGCGCCAGACCACCAGAGTGTCGCCGGGTCGAATCTGGTCCAGGAGCTTATCGAGCTCAGGGCGTGACTCGAGCGCGCCGGATGCGGTGTCGGTGAAGATCCGATAGCAGCCAGCTGCACTGAGTGCATCAAGTTGAAGTTGTGCGTCTTGATCCGTGGTGGAGACTCTGGCGTATCCGAGGAGGTGTCCCATGAACCTAAATGTATCAATACTCGTGGAATGGTCACTGTTTCGACGCATAGTTTGTGGCACTGGGTTTTGCGACTAAATGACCTTGAAAATCTGTTGAGTTCTCAACTGTCGAGGATTTTTAGCCAAGCTGTCAGATCAGCGTGTCATAAACGACCGTTTTAGGAACTGTCGAATGGTCTTAGTGCTCCTCCCATAGAGTCAGATGTATTTAGGTAAGAGACGGTGGTCAGTTCTGGTTTCTGGTCTGTTATGATGATGTCATCATGATCAGCCCGCTCGCCTTATGGCTCGGGCTGATTTTCTTTAACAGGGAAGTTCATGGCTCAATACACTAAAAAGTGGCTATCGGTAGAAGAGCAGCTCGCGAAGCTAGAGCTTAATGGTGTGCTGATTGGTGATCGTGAAGCGGGGATACAGCTACTGAGGGCTGTGGGGTATTACCGTCTGACAGGGTACTTGTATCCCTTCCGCGATTCTCGTTTTGTCTATGAGGCGGATGGTCGAGAACGTGTCCAGGTGTTGAATACCTACCGCAGGGGTACCTCGCTGGAACATGCTAGAAAACTCATTGATTTCGATCGAGCCTTGCGAATTCTGGTGTTGGATGGCATCGAGCGCATTGAAATTTCGTTGCGCATGCAACTTGGGTATGTCTTGGGTAGGAAGTCGCCATTCGCGCATCTTGACGCCACCCAATTCGTTTCTTCGTTTACGACTAGCGAAGCCGAAGCCGGGGGAGTCATTTGGCCGAGTAAGCATGAAGTACTCATCACTCGGACGCGGGAACGGCAAAGTAGTTCAGATGAGTCTTTCGTGGCACATTTTCGTCAAAAGTATGATGATCAAATGCCGGTTTGGGAACTTACTGAGATTATGGAGTTCGGGCATCTGAGCAGGATGTACGGCGGGCTTCAGAACTCGACAGGCACAGAGATCGCAATGACGTATGGTGTCCCTTCCAAAAGGATCATGGCAAGCTGGATCGCGAGCCTCAACTATGTGCGGAATGTTTCCGCGCACCACGCGAGGCTCTTTAACCGAAAACTTGTCTTTGCGCCGAAGCGACCTGCGCTTGGCCAGATTCCGCTGCTGGATCATTTGAAAGAAGAGGAATCATCTAAGCAGGTCTTCGGGCTCTACAACGTAATAGCTATCATGGCCTATCTATTGCGATCGATCGATCCCGAATGCGACTGGTCCGAAAAAATGATCGAGCTGATAAATGGCTTTCCCAGCTCTTCTAGCCTCACCGTTGACAGCCTGGGTATGCCAGCGAATTGGTTTGATTTAGCCTTATGGGCGAAGTAGGAAAGCGTGCACTTCTTTTTGTGGTCTGATGTTGCTTAGGATGCGGGGTTTAATTGCCTGTCAGACGTGTTGTAACCGCATCACGCAGTAACGCGACGCAATTGGTTTGCTGAGGGTATAGCCGGCAGCGCGGCTTACGCGGGTCGAATGTCTCTTTGTTTGCTTATTATGGTTCTGCTCTGGTTTTGAAGGTTGATGTGTAGTTTCTTCGGGAAGACTGCAAAGCGCCATATGAATCGATCAGTTTGGCGGCTCAAATATCCGATAGATGCGAATGGTCAGGCGACCAATATGGGCGCCTGACCATTCGATTGGGTTTTCCGCAAGGATGAGTGAGGTGAAACGCTCGGTCCGAACCGTGGGGGCCCGTGGTGGGTCTGAAGTTTGCATGCATTCAGGGTAACAAGCAGATCGCAATAGTCGTGAAGTTATCAACCTTCAATAATGAGAAAAGTAAACTGGGCTGAAAAGAGGTTTCTAAGCTTCATTCGCTCAGTTCAAAGGGATTAGCTTCAGCGCGCTGCTCTAAGCCATTTTCCCCATGTTTCGGCTCAACTTGCTGGTTAGGCTTGTTTGGACCGCCCCCATGTTCGGCATCGCACGAGCGTTGATATTGTAGGTTCCCCTTGTAGCTTGGTAAGAGGGTCAGCGGGAATCAGTGTTTTGTTCGATGAGCTGAACAAGGCGAGAGACATAGTTTTGAAGAAATTCCACTGTGGATTCCTGGGTCACATGGCCGTCTGCATCGAGAAGCGTGGGTGACTGGGAAAGAAAGACTTCTGGTTGGCCGGGGGTGGGCATGTTGAAATATGAAAGGGCAAGCCTAAGGTTCTTCTGCGAGCTGTACCCGCCCATGCGACCGACGGAGTGGCTGATGATTCCTGCGGGAAGTCGCTGCCAGATGACATCGTTGTTGGGTTTGGACCCGATGTCTATGGCGTTTTTCAGGCATGCGGGGATGGTTCGGTTGTTCTCTGGCGTGACGAATAATACCCCGTCTGAGGATTTGATGGTCTTGCGGAACAGGGTGTATTCCGGTGGGGTGGGTTTGTCGATGATTTGGGGATCGTCGTAGTCGAAATCGTAGAGAGGTAGATTCCTGATCTCGATGATGCTCGCGTTGTAGTTGTCAGGGAAGTAGTTGATAAGATTATGGGCTATTTTTCGTGCGTAGGAGCCTCGGCGTAGGCTACCGATGAGGACGGAGACGTTCTTATTCAAGGTGCGGTGCTCTTTCTCAGGCGAGTATGTGGGAATGAGGACTGGGTTAGAAATCCCAGTCGTCGTCGCTGGTGTCTTCGGCTTTGCCGATGATGTAGGAAGAGCCGGACCCGGAAAAGAAATCATGATTCTCGTCTGCTCCTGGTGCGAGGGCGGCGAGGATCTCGGGGTTGACGTTTGTCTCTTCCGGTGTGAAGCGGGCTGGATAGCCAAGATTCATGAGTGCTTTGTTCGCGTTGTAACGGACGAACACGGCGACGTCGTCCATGAGTCCGAGTGGTTTGTAAAGCTCACCGGAGTACTGCAATTCGAGTTCATAGAGTTCTTCGAGGAGTGCATAGGTGAACTTGCGCATTTTTTCTTGAGTGGCGGGGGACTGGGTTTCGAGGCCTCGCTGGTATTTGTATCCGGAGTAGTAGCCGTGCACAGCTTTGTCGCGCAAGATCAGCCGGATCATGTCCGCGGTGTTTGTGAGCGTCGCGTGTACGGAGAAGTGCAGCGGCAGATAGAACCCTGCATAAAGTAGCAACGAGGAGAGCAGCGTTGAGGAGACTTTGCGTTTAAGCGGGTCATCTCCGTAATAGTGGGTAAGTACCTTTTTACACCGTTCCTGGAGCATGTCGTTGGCGATGGCCCATCGGTAAGCACCGTCAATCTCAGGCGTCGAGGTCAGAGTCGAAAAAACGGAGGAGTAGGAACGGGCGTGCACTGCTTGCATGAAGGCGATGTTGGTATAGACGGCTTCTTCGTGTTCTGTCTGTGAATCTTGGATCTGGCAGATTTCTCCGACGGTGGCCTGGACTGTGTCGAGCATGGTGAGCCCTGTGAATACGCGCATGGTTAGTGTTCGTTCTTCCTGGGTGAGTTTTTCCCATGCAGGAAGATCGTTGGAAAGTGGAACTTTTTCAGGGAGCCAAAAGTTGGCGGTGAGGCGGTTCCAGACTTCAAGGTCTTTATCGTCGACGACACGGTTCCAGTTGATAGGGCGTATGCGGGCGGCTGGGTTATGCCGGTAGCCTGGTGGGGTCACAGCGATCTCGGTATTCGAGTAAAGGGTGTCGTGAGAATTCATTGTGGTTCCTTCTGGGAGATCAGAGTTTCAACGTTAAAGTGCGCATGAGACGCAGTTTTCGATTTCGGTGCCTTCGAGGGCGGGTTGACGCAGGCGGATGTAGTAGAGGGTTTTGATTCCGGCACGCCAGGCGTAGATCTGCGCTTTGTTGATGTCCCGGGTGGTGGCGCTGTCGCGGAAGAATAACGTGAGTGAGAGGCCTTGGTCGACGTGGCGGGTGGCGGCGGCGTAGGTGTCGATGATCTTTTCGTAGCCGAGCTCGTACGCGTCCTCGAAAAATTCGATGTTGTCGTCGGTCATGTGTGGGGCTGGGTAGTAGAGGCGGCCTAGTTTGCCTTCTTTTCGGATTTCGATCTTTGCCGCTATTGGATGGATTGATGCGGTCGCATTGTTGACATACGAGATTGATCCGGTCGGTGGGATCGCCTGTAAATAGGCGTTGTAAATGCCGTGCGCCATGACTGACTTGCGTAGCGCCTGCCAGTCCTCACGGGTCGGGATCGCGATTCCTACTTGGCTGAACAGTGCAGCGACTCGCTCGGTGGCAGGCAGCCAGTCTCGTGCGATGTACTTATCGAAGTAGGAGCCATCAGCGTAGGTCGAGGTCTCGAACCCATCGAACGCAGTTCCGCGTTCGATGGCGATCTGGTTTGAGGCGCGTAGCGTGTGGTAAGTGACGGTGAGGAAATAGATGTCAGTGAAGTCAACGCCTTCCTCACTGCCATAACGAATGCGCTGTGAGGCGAGGAATCCGTGAAGATTCATCTGTCCGAGTCCAATCGCATGCGAAGCGTTGTTCCCCGCTGCGATCGATGGCACTGCATCGATGTCTGTCTGGTCCGCAACGCTCGTCAGCGCCCGTACGGCGGTCTCGATGGTGGTGCCGAAGTCGGGTGATGCCATCGCGGCGGCGATGTTCAGCGAGCCGAGATTGCATGAGATGTCGTTCCCGATTTTTGTGTAGCCGCCGGCGGCGTTTAGCGTCGAGGGCGTGTTAACCTGGAGGATTTCGCTGCACAGGTTCGACATGTTGATATGCCCCACGAGCGGGTTGGCGCGGTTGACGGTGTCCTCGAAGAGGACGTAGGGGTAGCCGGACTCGAACTGCAGTTCGGCGAGGGTCTTGAAGAACTCGCGGGCGCTGATCGTGGTCTTGCGGATCCGCGGGTTCGTTACAAGGTCATCGTAGTATTCGGTGAGCGGCAGATCTGATAATTGCGTGCCGTACTCTCGCTGCACGTCGTAAGGGCTGAATAGGTGCATGTCCCGGTTGTCCCGGGCCAGTTCGAAGGTCACGTCCGGGATCACAACTCCCAGCGACAGGGTCTTGATCCGGATCTTCTCATCCGCATTCTCGCGCTTCGTGTCGAGGAACCGGAGGATATCCGGGTGGTGTGCGTGAAGGTAGACCGCGCCAGCGCCTTGGCGGGCGCCGAGCTGGTTGGCGTAGGAGAAAGAGTCTTCAAGGATCTTCATGACCGGCACGACCCCGGACGCCTGGTTCTGGATCTGTTTGATCGGCGCACCGGTCTCGCGCAGATTCGTCAACAGCAGTGCAACGCCGCCACCGCGTTTGGACAGCTGCAGCGCCGAGTTCACGCCACGGCCAATGGACTCCAGATTGTCTTCCAGCCGTAATAAGAAGCAGGAGACCAGCTCGCCGCGTTGCGCTTTTCCGGCGTTCAAGAACGTCGGGGTTGCCGGCTGGAAACGTCCCGAGATCATCTCGTCTGCCAAGCTGGTCGTCAGTGTTTCGTTGCCCTGCCCGAGGAATAGCGCGGTAGCGGCAACGCGCTCCCCGAAATCCTCCAAGTACGTGGTCCCGTCGAAAGTGCGTAGGGCGTAGGAAGTGAAGAATTTAAAGGCACCGAGGAAGGTGGCAAAGCGGTGCCCGGCCATCTCCACGCGTTCGTGCAGCGAGGTAACGAAAGCGGGGTCGTAGGCGCGCAGGAACGCTTCCTCGTAGTAATTGTTGTCGATCAGCCATTCCAGCCGCCCCCATACCGAGCCGAACACCTTGGTGTTCGGGATGACGTGCTGGCGGAAGTATGCGCACGCGGCCTCGCGGTCCTTGCTGAACTGGATCGATCCATCGGGGCCGAACAGGTTCAGCTGCGCGTTCAGTGCGTGGTAGTCCTTTCGCGCCCCTATGCCCTCCGGTCGTGTGAGAGCCTGCGGGGAGTCGATGGTAGTGGTCATGCCGTCTTCCTTTCCTCTGTGTGCTGCTGCGCCCAGAAGCGGGGCAGTCCTTCTCTGACGCGTTCGACATCGCGGTCAGTGCCGAGCAATTCGAAGCGGTACAGCTCGGGCACTTGGCACTTGGTCGAGATGATGGGGCCGGCGAGGCAGTAGTGCTCGCCGAAGTTGGTGTTGCCCGCGGTGATGACCCCGCGGATCAGTGCCCGGTTGGCAGGGTCGTTCAGGAACATACCCACCTGCTTCGGCACAGCACCGGCGCGCTCCCCGCCGCCATAGGTCGGCACGATCAGCACGAAAGGCCTAGTTACCCGAATCAGCCCTTCCAGACGGGGTCGCAGCGGGATGCGCACCGCATGCGACTGCAGTCGGTCGACGAAGCGACTGGTGTTCTCCGAGACGCTTGAAAAGTACACGAGATCCGGAGAATCAGAATCTTTGAATTCTCGTACCGCGAGGTCTAAGAATTTATTTCTTTGGGCGGTCACCTTAGTATCTCCTCCTTCACTCAATTGATTTTGGACTGATGCACGCATACAAGCTATATGTTGTGCTCAACCGAACATAGAGGCACAACATGTAGTGTCACCAACCATAACTTCAATGGGCCAAACAAACAACTTTGACCCATCGAACTATGAGCTCATCTGAGATTTCGTGCCCACTTCTGGATCGGTCACTGCCTTGATTTGCACTCAATGATGAGGAACGGTCAGTGTTGGAGAACGATTGGTCGGGAGAGTTTAGGATCGGCATTAAAGCAGGCAGCCCAAGT
>NZ_JBQSWU010000052.1:0-9403 GCF_052377485.1 Glutamicibacter sp. AOP38-B1-38
GCTAGCTAAGTACGCTAAAGGCCGCAGCTTGGGCTCGCTGCGTGCGTCGCGCCTGCGGATTCAACTCGGCGCACCAGCTGGGGTAAACCCGAAATCCGCGTTTGCCGGGCTTCGCTTCCGAGCTGGTGATACCAAGATTGCGCAACTGTTCGGCGGTGAACCGGAAGACTCCGAAATGCTCGGCGTCTTGCACAAAAACCAGAAGTCCTGAAATCTGCTCGTCCGCGCTAAAAGGTTCGGTACGCCCGTCGGCGTTTCGAGTCCAGCAAGCGAGGAACGCTCCGGGTTTGGCATCGGTGATGCGGGCCGTTCGGATCCGCCACCGCTGGCCGCCGAAAGAGACCAGCCCGGACTCGTAATCGCTGTTTTGCTCTTCTGCCCGAACCAGGAGTGGATCCGCGTCCGGTGCTAGGCCAAGTGCGGTGTATCGAGAGAAGGCGCTGAAATCCATAATGCTCATTTTAGGCGTGTGCCGGCATCCCGACGCGGATAGCCGCAGCAACGTCGTGACAAGCTCTAGCGTCGGTGGGAGAGTAGAGATATGATCGTAGCTTTTTCAGTTGCCCCAAGTACCGACAACGCCGATGCCTCGGTTCATGGCGCCGTAGCCGAAGCGGTGCGCATTGTGCGCGCTTCCGGGCTTCCGAACCGCACCAGCTCGATGTTCACCGAAATCGAGGGCGAATGGGACGAAGTCATGGCTGTCGTCAAGGATGCCACCATGGCCGTAAGCAAGTATGGTTCCCGAGTTTCGCTGGTGCTCAAGGCAGATATTCGCCCGGGATATACGGGTGAATTGGACGGAAAGGTCCGGCGCCTGGAGCAGGCGATCGAGTCCAGCGAGGAGTAATGAGATGATCCGCCATTCTGCAGAACGCGAGAGCGCGGAGGTCGACACCTATCTCAATGAGGTGCTGGGGCTCGAAATCCCAGAACTTGAGGCCGGTAGAGAACACGCGCATGACGCAGGTTTGCCTCGAATCGAAGTCAGCACCGCTCAGGGCAAATTCCTGCAGCTGATGGCCGAGATAGTCGGTGCTCGGCGCGTGCTTGAGGTCGGCACGCTTGGCGGGTATTCAACGAGCTGGCTTGCCCGTGGGGTGGGTGAGCGCGGGCAGGTGATCTCCTGTGAATTTGAGCCCCTGCATGCTTCTATCGCCCGTGAGAATTTGCAACGTGCCGGTCTTTCGGAGCGGGTTGAGATCAAACTCGGTGCAGCCAAGGGATCGCTTGAGAATCTGATCGCCGCGGGCACCGAACCCTTTGAACTGATCTTCATCGACGCAGACAAGCGCAATAACGTGAGCTACTTGGAACTTGCCCTACAACTCTCGCGTCCCGGGACGGTGCTGATCCTCGATAACGTCATTCGCGGTGGTGCGGTGCTCGACGACGCGGCCGAGCACGGGGCAAACGAGGCGGATGTGCGGGGCGTGCAAGAAGGGCTCAGCTGGCTGCGCGATTCACCACGGGTCTCGGCAACCGCGCTGCAGACCATTGGGGCCAAGGGCTGGGACGGATTCGCCATTGCTCGGGTGATCTAGCCGGAGAGCGAGCTGGTGGAGTACTGGCTCGCCACCGAGGAAGCCGGAATCTTGAACGGCGGGAAACGCCGGACGAGCAAGTTTGTCGCAAAACCACCGAGCACCGCGACGATGGCTCCGAGCCATAATGCGTAACCTGTTTCGCGCAGCAGGCCCCCGATCGTTGGAGCAAGGATCATGGGAAGAATGTAGTACCAGTGCTTGGCGGTGGTTGGCCCCCAGATGCCTTCAAATTTGGCCAGCAGGCTGAAACTGACAATCAAAAGCAGAGATCCGAAGCAGATGATCCAGAACGTCGGGGACAGGCAGACGACCAGCGTTAGGCCTGTCACGACGCCGCCGGTAAAGTTCGCGAACTTTTCGTTCCGATCCACCAGTGACCACCCTTTCGCTTCAGTCTTTTAAGTAACTATCTAGGCAGTTTTTCAAACTCCACGGCCACAAGCAATAGTCCTTAAGTAGGAGGGCAGTGGTGCTTAGCGACGCAGGGGGCCTCGCTGACGTACTGTATGTATGTGTCACTTTTGAACGAATATCGAATCCGACTAGCCCAAGAACATGATTTGCGGGCGGCTCTTGAAATGAAGTTGCTGGCCTGGCGCCAAGCCTATTCGGGCTTCCGCGACGAAGAGTTCTTCGCCTACCACGAAGCGCAGCTTGAGCAGCAGCTGGCCTGGTGGGAACGTGGGTTGGCCGGGGGAGCCCAATTCTGGATCGCTGAATCCGGCGACGGAAAGATCATTGGCTTGGCCGGTGGCACGCCAACCATTGAAGAAGATCAGGACACCGGGGTCGATATCGAACTAGGCGTGCTCTACGTGCTGGAAGAGTACTACGGCTGCGGACTCGGCGCCCATCTGATGGACACCGTGCTGGGCAAGCGTGAGGCTCTGGTCTGGGTGCTGGCGGGAAATCAGCGAGCCGTCGCTTTCTACAGCAAGCATGGATTCGCCCCGGATGGAACTTCCGAAGAGCTCGTTGGCTCTTGGGCCGGACTGCGCGAGGTTCGGATGGTGCGCCGACATGGCTAAGACCGACAGCAACGTCATGCTCGGAAGCTACGAGATCGATACCGGGTTGGCCGAGATCGAGCCGGACCCCTATGGGGCGAATCGCTTTATCCTCAAAGTCAATGGTGTTCCCTCTTCCCACGTAGACCTCGATGACCCAAGTTATCTGGACTTCGAATACATGCGCTGGATGGAACCGGTATTTACCTTCGGATTCCCCGCCGAACAATTCGACGGTCGTGCTCGCAAGCTGCGCGTGCTGCACCTTGGCGGGGGCGGTTGCTCGATGGCCCGCTGGGTGGCGGCTGCCTATGAGAATGCCCGTCAAGTCGTGGTGGAACTCGATGCGAAGCTCGCCGAGCTGGTGCGTACCCGTTTCGAAGTGCCTCGCGCCCCGCTGGTGCGATTGCGTGTGGGTGATGCCGGGCAGGTACTTCCCACGCTCAGCGATGACAGCCGCGACATCATCATTCGCGATGTGTTCGCCGGTAGTACAACCCCGCGCGAGCTGACCACCATCGGCTACGCCAAGCAGGCCCAACGCGTGCTGGACCAAGGAGGCGTCTACCTGCTGAACTGTGGCGACTCGGCCGATCTGGCAGGCGCCCGAGCCGAGGCAGCCACCTTGCTTTCGGTCTTTGCACACGTGGCAATGATTGCCGACCCGCCGATGCTCAAGGGGCGGCGGTACGGCAATATCGTTTTCCTGGCCAGCGATGAACCGTTGAGTCTCGGGGCAAGTTTCGAAAAGAATCTGCGTACCGCTCCGTTGCCGGCGCAACTGGTTTCAGGCTCCGCGGTGGCGCGCTTCGCCGCCGGAGCCGCGCCGATTATCTAGCCGGCAGGCGGTAGCGGCTTCCGTCGAGATCGCGGTGGACCAGCTCATGGTCCACCAGGTAGCGGCGTAGCAGCGCCACGTCCTCATGGATCACCCGCAACCGCTCGTTGAGCTGGTCCTCGCGCAGGGATTCTCCGGTGAAGAGCACGTGGTCGCGGATATGGAGCATGACTTCAAGGCGATCCGCCGGACGTGCGGGTAAGGCATTTAGCCGTGGGCCGGTGAAGTAGCGCATGACCCCGGCCCGCTGGGTGTTGGAGTCTGCCGCCGCGGCGAGGGTATCATCGAGCAGTTCATCGTTCAGCTGCCAGCGGCCATCATGAGCGGTGAGCAATCCAATCTTGGCCCAGCGCTGCAAGTCCTTGCTGGTCCGGGCCGAGTCGTTGAGCTGCTCCTGCGCACCGGCAAGGACCAGACCCAAAGCGGTTCGCATGCTCTGATTCTTCAACCCTGCGGCAATCTCAATCCATTTTTTACCTTGAGACATCCTCATCCTTTCGTCTGCGCCTAATTGCCTCAGCCCACATGCTACCCAACGGGTGCAGAGGCTTTGTTCTTTGGACTGCAGAGGAGTAAGGCCAGTACCCTCGGCCCATCGGTGCGGGAACAGGTGCCATGCATGGTCGACTCAGCTAAGGGGCGGTCATGATGACCTCTGCGTTTGACGTTTTCAGTTCACTCGACGGGTTTGCCGCCGCGACCGAACCCTGGGCAGGGTGCTGGGGCAAGCAAGGTCCCGAACTGCATCGAACACCGCAGTGGTCTGTGCGATCAGCCGACGCGCATGGTTTTCGGCGCCATCACCTACGCGATGATGTCCTCTAAGCTGGCGGATTGGGCAGACCCGGACGCGTGGGTTGCCAAAATGCCAGCCCAACCCAAAATCGTCATCTCCCCACGATGAACGCCGAAACCGACCTGAGCTGGAAAAACAGCACGCTTGAGTCCGCGGATGCCGTAGACGTGGCGCGCAGGTTGAAGAATGAATCCTCCATGCCGCTGCGCTCGCATGGCAGCCTGTCGATGAACCGGGCTGATGGATGCGGGACTGGTGGATTTTCTGCAGCTCACCCTCTACCCGGTGATTACCGGAATTACCGGACGTGAGCGCATCTTTGAGCGGTTTGGCGATTTTGATCGTTAACTGATCTACGCACCACACTCGATCCCGCGCTCGGTGGCTTTAAATAGCGTCGGCTCGGCATCGTATTTCTACGGTGCCGAGCCGGCGTTGCTTCTGCCTCGGTTACATTCCGATGAGATTCTCAATCAGGCCGATACCGAAGAACAGCACAAAGGCGGCCGCGACAACCCACATCAACGGGTGGATCTCCTTCGCGCGGCCCTGCGCGGCTCGGATGAACACGTAGGAGATGAAGCCAGCTCCGATGCCGTTGGCGATGGAAAAAGTGAAAGGCATCAAGGTGAAGGTCAGGAACGCGGGCAGGGCAATGCCCCAATCATTCCAGTCAATTTTAGAGACCTGCGAAACCATCATGAAGCCCACAACGACCAGAGCCGGTGCGACCGCTTCGAAAGGGACAAGGTGGATCAGCGGGGTCAGGAACATTGCCACGATGAGCATCAGACCAGTGACCACCGAAGCTAGACCGGTGCGTGCACCTTCGCCGATGCCGGCGCCGGACTCTACGAAGATCTGGGCCGATGAGCTGGAGGTGCCGCCGCCGACAATGGCGCCGGCCGCATCGACCAGAAGGACCTTGTCGACATTTGGGATATTTCCGTCTTTATCCAAGACGCCCGCTTCGGAGGCCAGGCCAACCATGGTGCCCATGGCGTCGAAGAAAATCGACAGCAGAATCACGAAGGCGAGCAATGCAGCCGCCGTGACGCCAAGCTTTTCAAATGATCCGAAGAGATTGACCTGACCGATGAGGCTCAAATCCGGCAGTGTCCAGCTTGGCAGCGAAGGAACCACCAAAGACCAGGTGCTCGTTTCCTTCTCGCCAATGTTGAACACGGCTTCGAAGATATTTGCCAAAGCTGCGGCTGCGACGATACCGATCAGGATAGCGCCCTTGACCTTGCGCACTACAAGGGCCATGGTCAGCAGCAATCCGACCACAAAGACCACGATTGGCCAGCCCATTAGCTTGCCGTCGAAACCCAGGCCTACCGGCACGGTGGTATTCGCAGCATCGGGGATACGCTGAACGAAGCCCGCGTTGACCAGACCGATCAGCGCGATGAACATGCCGATGCCGACCACGATTGCTGTCTTCAGACCCGCCGGAACGGCGCGGAACACGGCGGTTCTAAAGCCGGTGAGGACCAACAGGAACATGACGATACCTGCAACGACCACCAGCCCCATGACATCTGGCCAGGTAAGCTCCGGATTCGTCGCCACCGTAATCGCAACAAAGGCGTTTACGCCCAGCCCGGTGGCCATCGCGAATGGGTGGCGAGCCCAGATGCCCATCAGAATGGTCAGGATACCTGCAACGAATGCGGTGACGGCAGCTACGCGCTGGATTCCGAGTTCCCCGCCGGACGCGTCGGCGCCGGAAAGTACAAGCGGATTGAGCACAACGATGTAGCTCATCGCGAAGAAGGTGGCGATGCCGCCACGAACTTCGGTTGCAAAAGTTGAGCGGCGTTCCGAGATTTTGAAATATCGGTCAACACGCGCCGGGAAGGATGTCTCAGACACAGTTTTGGTGGTGGAGGGCATGGTAAAAATTCTATGACGTTTTGGGTATAGATACATACCGATCTCATAGCTGAGTAGGCTTAGCGTGAAATCATTAGACCCAACTCACACTGTGGGCGAAGATTGGAAGTACATTGGTTGTAAGAGGGGTCACACCCAATGCCATCACAGGTCAATGAGGAGCGAGTCTGATGAGTGACGAAGCACCAGTCGAAACTGAAAAAATCGAGGGTATTGTCGTCGGCGCTGACGGTTCCCAGCAGAGCAAGTGCGCCTTGCGCTGGGCGGAACGAGAAGCGGTGCGCCGTGGCAGTGTTCTGAATATCGTGTCCGCCTACACAATTCCCGTTTTTGCCGCATCGTCCATGGACGCCGGATACTCCACGCTGGATGACGATTTGATCCGTGGCGGAGCCGAGGACATCGTGCGCCAAGCACGCGCGGACCTAGAGGGCAGCCAGGCAACAATTCGCACCTACATCGAGTCAGGAGATCCTTCTGGGGTTCTGCTGGATCTGAGCGCGGATGCCGAGCTCGTCGTCGTCGGCACTCGTGGCCGTGGCGGCTTCGTAGGCAGGCTTCTGGGATCGGTTTCCTCGGCTTTGCCGGCGCACGCCAAGTGCCCCACTGTGGTGGTGCCATTGTCCATGGCCAAGGAGCAGGAGCAGGCCTTAGAGGAGGCGCCCGAGCGCCAGACGATTGTTGTTGGTGTGGATGGTTCGGAGCGCGCGCGCTCGGCGGTGCTCGCGGCGGCGGAAGCGGCGTTGGCCCGGGATCTGAAGCTCCGCGTGGTATGCGCGGTCTCGCCGGTTTCGGCGGCACTCGCATGGATGCCCGCCACGGTCGACCAGGAAGCGGTGCTGGAGGACGTTCGCTATCAAATGGATGTCGGGCGCCGCTGGATCAACTCGCACTTCCCAAATCTTGAGGTCGAGACCGACGTGATCTCCGGTCCGCCTGTGGAGGTGCTGATTCGCGAGTCCGAACATGCCGTCCTCACGGTAACCGGTTCACGCGGACGCGGCGGATTTGCCGGCATGCTGCTTGGCTCCACCAGCCAAGGGGTCTTGCACCACTCGAAGGGCCCGGTGATGGTAGTTCCGGACGGGGATGATCCACGGCTCGCTAATCGAAAGGATTTCGATACCGGAGCCGAGTAGGCAGCTCAATATGGCCCGGGAGGAGATGTTCCTTCCGGGCCATATTTTTGAGTAGCGCCGAGAACGCTAGTCCTAAGCGCACTGCAGGACGCAGAAGAAAAATGCTCCGCAGCCAACTGGCTGTGGAGCATTTTTTCTCTCGAGGTCGCGCCTGCCTAGTAGCGGGCTGCCTTCGGATACATGTTGTTGACCCAGCTCAGCGGAGTCACCGTGATGCCGGCGTTCGGGTTGCGAGCGTGGACTACCTGGCCGTTACCAATGTAGATGGCCACGTGGTAGAACGAAGCTCCGCCATTCGAGCTGGAGAACACGAGGTCACCTGGGCGAAGCTGGCTCAGCGAGACATATTGCGGAGCGCTGGCGAACTGCTGGCTGGAAGTACGTGGCAAGCTGATCCCGGACTTGGCGAATGCAGTTTGCGAGAAGCTAGAGCAGTCGAAAACGTTTGGCCCGTTGCCGCCGAACACGTAGCGCTTGCTCGGGTCTTTCGCCGTCTGCAGGGCCCATGAGATCGCCGCAGAATAATTGCTGTTGTTACTCTGCTCCTGCTTCGGCTCTTCCTTCTTCACCTCTGGCTTTGGCGAAGGCTTAGGGGTTGCCTTTGGCTTTTCTGGTGCCTTCGGCTGGACCTTTTTAGGTTCTGGCTTAGGCTTAGGCTTCGGCTTTGGTTCCTCGATAACCTTCGGCTTTTCCGGTGCCTGGGGGAGAACCTTTGGCTTCTCGGTTTCCTTGGGGGTGGTCTTCGGCTTCTCGGGAGCCTTCGGAGTTGCCTTGGGCTTTTCGGGAGCCTTCGGGGTCTCAGTCTGCTTCGGCTTTTCCGGGGCCTTTGGCGCCTGGGTTTCCTTTGGCTTTTCTGGTGCCTTCGGAGCCTCGGTCTGCTTTGGCTTTTCCGGCGCCTTCGGCTCGTCCTTCTCGACTTCGATGACCTTCGGAGTCAGGGGCTTTGGCGTGGCTTCCTCAGAATCGATAAATTCGAGTTCCTGAGGAGCTTCGATAGCCAGTGGCTGCATGGTTGCCAAGTCATCTTTCGTGACTGGCTTCTCAGCCGCTGGAGCCTCAACGACTTCCTGGAGCGCCTTCTCCTGAGCTTGTTCTTCTGCTTCAGCGATCTGCTTGCGAACTACTTCCTCTTCCTGTTCCTTCAGGAATGCGAGGTGTCCAACGAGCTCGTCACGCAATTCTTTCTGCGGAGCAATCGCTGACTCGTAGGTGGTGAGCGTGGAGCTGGCCTTGGTCGCGGCCGCATCGTAGTTCTCAGCTGCGGCCTTAGCGGCCTTCTGCGCGGTGTCTGCGTACTCTTCCCAAGCTGATACCAGGGCTTCGGCCTCGGTAGCCGTGCTGACCGTTTGGGACCGGTTCTCACTCAAGGCGCTCATGGTGGCTGCCTTGTAGAAGAGATCGTTTGACTCGTCGTCCTGAAGCAAGATGCCCAGGCTGGAGTTGCTTGCGCCATTGCGGTACATGTCCGAAGCAACCGCACCCAGGTCATTGCGGCTCTGTGCGAGATACTGCTGCGCGTACTCGACCTGTTCGACTGCCTTGTCGGCCTCCGCCGAACGCAGATCGCGTTCTTCTGCGGCGGTCAACAGGGACTCCTGGGCTTCCAGGGCCGCCGTTTCCACACGCTGGAGTTCTACGCGACTGGAATCGAGCGATGCTTCAAGGCGAGAGATCATCTCATTGGTTGCTGCCTTGTCTGACTTTGCCGACTCAACCTCTGTTGCCGATGGCAATGGGGAGTTCGACGGTGCTGCTGCAACAGAGACGGAGGTGGGAAACGCGGCCGACGGGGCGGCGGCTGCCGGGACGGCGCCAGCAAGGCAAGAGACTGCTAGGGCCAGGGTGCACGCGGCAACTCCGAGCGAGTGGCGGTTAGCCATATCGTTCCTCACTAGATTCAGGTGATGACAGGTGGGAAATGATCGAATTGTGATTATCCGAGAACGGAAGGTCGCGTTTTGATTAAGATCCCAAATAGCACACTAGGCTAAAAATTAGGTAGTTGGCAACACTGGTCACACCAGTCACAGGAATTACATGAATGGCATTTGTTCCCCCAATTCAGGGATGATTTGGGGGAAGTGCATCCAATTTGACGTGTTTTGAAAATATTCTTGGGAAATAAATGACTCAGGGCTAAATGTTCGAATGACGTTTGAATCGTGACCTTGTGGGCA
>NZ_JBQSWU010000053.1:0-7199 GCF_052377485.1 Glutamicibacter sp. AOP38-B1-38
GCGATCAGGTTCACGGCATCCTGGGCGGGATCCGGCTCCTTCCAGAGCTGCACCATTCCAACGCCGAGCGGGCCATCGCGCAGCCAGGTGCGGGGCACCACGCCCCAGCCCAGGGCCTGCGAGACCAAGTAGGCGGCCACCTCCCGGTGGGCCAGCGTTCCCTGGGGAAAGTCCCACAGCGGACTTTCGCCGGCGATCGGTTTGTAGACGACCACCGTCTCGCCGATGCTGCCAAGAAAGGTTGCATTTGACGCGGTAGTGAGCCGGCCAGTGAGCGTGAGCTCGGTGGTCATCAGATCGGCCACGTGCATCAGCTTTCGGGAACGGTGCAGGTGTGTCCGTCGGCGTCCACCGGATAACCGCACAGCAGGCACATCGGACGCCCGGCATCTACGATCTCGCGGGTGCGCTTGGCGAATGCGCGGGCGGTGCCCACCGGCATCCGGACGCGCAGCATTTCGGTCTCCTCGGCCTCGTCGGGGTGAAGCGACTCCTCGCCGAGCTGCGCATCGGGATCTTCCGCGGCGAGGGGATGGGCCTCGATCACGATCTGGGACGTGGATGGGTCCCAGCCCAGGCTCATTGCGCCAGCGCGGAACTGCTCCTGGTCTTCCTCAATCGGGTCATTGTCGACAAGTTCAGGGGGAGTGCCGGTGGGAATGCTGAACGGGTTGCCGTCGACGCTGAGGAGCTGGTCGAGAATGTCATCGATATTCTCCGCGAGCTGGGCCGACTGCTGCTTTTCCAGCACGATGCTCACAAGCTGCTTGCCCGCGCGCACCTGCAGGTAGAACGTACGCGACCCTGGAAGGCCGGTGACGCCAACGACGACCCGATCGGGCCAGGAAAATTCGTGAATACGTGTAGGCATATAAATATTCTAGGCTCCTGAAGTCCGTGGTGTCTGTTGCCCTGCGCCGCCGCCCACCGGGGCATCTGCCGAGTGGAGGCCCTTGGCCAGCCAGGACAGATCACCCGCATCGGTGTTCATCGCGTAGACACTTGGCCGACTGGCGCCGTAGCGCACGATCGAGATGGAGGCTGGGCCCACATTAATGCGCTGGAACAGGTCAAGGTGCATGCCGAGCGCGTCGGCGAGAACTGACTTGATGATATCCCCATGGCTCACCGCAACCCACACGGCCTCTGGCCCGTGCTCGGCTTCAAAAGCCGCATCGTGGCGTCGAATCGCCGCGACCGATCGCGCCTGCATCAGTGCCATGGATTCACCGCCGGGAAAGGTGACTGCCGAGGGTTGCGACTGCACCACCGGCCAGAGGTCTTCGGTCGCCAGCTCGCTGAGCGTGCGGCCCTGCCACTGGCCGTAGTCGCATTCGGTGAGATCAAGATCGGTGGGCGCGTAGGGAGCGCCGGCCTGGCGGTCCAGAATGTAGCGTGCGGTTTGCTGGCAGCGTTCCAGCGGGCTCGAGACCACCCCGGCTAAGGGCACTTGGGCGAGCCGCTCTCCGGCCAGTGCCGCCTGATCCATCCCGGTCTGATCCAGATTGACGCCGGACGCCCGGCCGGCCAGCAGGCCCGTGGCGTTGGCTGTGGTGCGGCCGTGCCGCACGAGAAGAACTGTTGCCATCCACCCAGCCTATCCACTTGCCATCGGCAAACACAGCGACCGCTCCACTGTTGCCCGTGACGGAATCATGCAACTGCAAGGCTTGGCGAAAACTGGGCTTCGAAGTCGGATGCGAACTCCGCTTTATTGCTCGACGCTACCGATTCTTGAAAGATGCCCGCCAGCTCTGCACTGCGTAGCAGAGGGTGCCGACCAGCAATGCTGCGAATATCGTTGTCCGCCAGGTCACAAATGATTGCGCGTTGAGGATCGAAACCACGATGAGCGCCGCGATCAGTGCGCTGCCAGCTGTCCAGGCCCACGCCGCACGGCGTGCGCGATAGGGCTCATTCGGTGTGAAGCTGGCCGCATAGCTGGCCGGAGTGCCGAATTCCTCCTGCAGAGATGCCTCGGCCTCCGCAGCGTAGGCGCGGGTTTCGTTCACGATCACGCGAATCCGCCGGTCACTGAGATCACCGCGAAGCCGGAGATTCGCCTGAAGCTCGCCCACCCATTCGTCTTGAGAAACTGCAGCGGCTTCCGGCGCGATGCGCGCAGCGGCCTTTGGGTTGCGCTTCAGGACGACGCCGATTGCGTAGTGAATGAGCACGTACGGCGGCACCGGTGCCAGATACCAAAGAACGCTTCCTGTCCCAGCCGAACCTTGCAAGAGCATGGCGAGAGAGCTGAGGGCAAGAGTGCCAACGATTAAGGACACCGCGGTCCAGACCATCGCCATCGGGCGCGTAAATTTGCGCACCGCCAGATTCCAAACCTGCACTAGGCCTATGGTTGCTGCTGCCAAGAAGAAGGGAAGGGCGAACATCATCCAGCTCAAGCGTGCTGTCCACCCATCGTCGATCAGCGCAACAATGGTTACTGCTACCGCAATCAATGTCGCGCTGAAGCAGACGGCTTGCGTGAACTGCCCCGTGGAGAGCAGTTCGTGCCGGTCGTAGGCAGGGGTTCCGGACTGCTGCCAGCGCTCCTGCTGATCCTTGGCCCAGACCTTTGGATCCCCAAACAGGTCTTCCGCCGGTTCCTGCGCATCTCTGAGTACCGGCAAAAGCTTGATGAGTGCCTCTTTGGCGGTGGAAATCTTAACACCGTCGATCATGAGCCGACCTGCAACGGTTCGCAGCCACTCAACGTCGCTTTCCGCTCCCCGGGCCGCGCGAAATTCTTCGATGAGCGCGGCGAGATCAAGCTCGGTGAGTGGTTCAGGGGAATGCTGAGTCATGGCTTCTTTCCTTGGAGGTCAGAGTCGTTGTCAGTAGCTGGTTTTGGTGCGCCTAGCGATTCGGCCAGGGCATGCCAGGCCCGGCGTTCCTCTTGGAGTCTTGTATACCCGGGCGGAGTCAGTGCATAGTTGCGTTTTCCGGGGCCGTTCTGCCCTTGTTCCCATTGCGCGATCACGGCGCCATCGTTTTCCAGGCCGGTTAGCAGCGGGTAGAGGGATCCGCCTTTTGGGCGCCCGAAGCCAAGTTCGTTAACTGCCTGCGCGATTCCGTACCCGTGCAGCGGCCCATTCTCAAGACTGGCGAGAACAGCCGTTCCCAGTGCGGCGCGGGTCCATGTTGACGGCCATTCCGGTTTCACCTCATCGTCGTTCATGTATCTAAGTATAACGTGTATCTAGATATTTAAACCACGAAATTTGTGGTGACTGTTGCTTTGCCGACCGATGGCTGGGCTACGCTCAAATAGGACGGTTAGCGCGCTTTGCGAAAGGTCGATGCGGTTGTGAAGATGAATGGTGCACCTTGGACGGCGGGACGTGATGCCCAGCTCCCGGAAGATACCGCACGATTGTTGTCAACCGTTCCCGAGTGGTTTGGGCAGCCTGAATCCAATGCGGAGTACATCGACGCCGCGCGCACCAAAGAAACCTGGACGGTTCGCGACAACGCAGGGAAAGTCATCGGACTCACGCTGGTCGACCGGCATTTTCCGCATGTCGCGGAAATCCATCTGACAGTTGTCGACCGTGAATTCCATGGATCCGGCGTGGGCAGTGCGATGGTTGAGGCGCTCGAAGCCGAAGCGATCGGCAACGGGGTCAAGCTGCTGGAAGTGAAGACCCTCGGAGCACCGCATCCGGATGAAGGATATCGACGCACACGCCACTTTTATGAAAAGTGCGGTTTCCTTGCTTTGGAGGAGACCGACCTGTGGGGCGAAGATACGCCTTGTCTGATCATGGTGAAGCCGCTATCCCCGAACATACCGACTGGGCCTCGAAGCTGAACCGACTATTCTCGGATATGATCTGTACCGCACTGCAATTCGGGATTCGCGCAATTATATGGACCGCCGGAAAGCCCTTGAACTGCCTCAAGCATTGCGCTCTAAGCTGTGGCAAAGCCAAGGGAGTAAGCACTCTGTTGTTTACCTCGGCCAACGAGAGTTATTGGGAATACCTCTGCCTGTTCATCGACCCGCTCCATGAACGATATGGTGGGGAGGCCCAACCGGTAAACTGACGCCGTCAAGGGATAAGGTGCAGGATAAGGAAGCGCTGATGAGAAGCTCGCCAGAAAACATCTTGCTGCGATTGGCGGATGCCGAGGAGCAGCAGATCCGCGAGGTGTTCGCGCGTCTTTCCGAGCGTGGGTTTCCGGTGCAACAGCAGACGCCGCATATCACCATCACTTTTTCGCCTGCAATGGCCGATGAGGTTGCGCAATGTGCTGCGCGGTTGCTTCCTGCGCTGATCCCGGCACGGCTGGAACGTGTGGGCACGGTTGTTTTCGGAACGAAGCGGAAGCAAACCGTCGCCTGGTTGCTTGAAACTTCCGAAGAGCTGGAATTCGCTGCACGTGAGATTAGTGCGCTGAACCCGGATGGTCGAGGGTCGAGATGGACTCCGCATCTGACGATGGGCCTGCGGCTGCCACGAGAGATCGTCCCGGACTATATTCGTGCGTTGGATGAGCTGACTCCACGGAATTTGGAGCACCTCACCGCTATTCGGGCGGCACTGTGGAAACCAATCAGCGGTGAGCTCACCGTACTTGCCGAGGCGAGCAACGCTCACGAGACAAGAACCTAAGCGGACAAGATTGCAGCAACCGGCG
The DNA here is from genome assembly GCF_052377485.1 of Glutamicibacter sp. AOP38-B1-38. Lineage (NCBI taxonomy): Bacteria > Bacillati > Actinomycetota > Actinomycetes > Micrococcales > Micrococcaceae > Glutamicibacter > Glutamicibacter sp. AOP38-B1-38. Next base: position 4,645 of record NZ_JBQSWU010000053.1, read on the forward strand.
GGACAGCCATGGACAAAGTCCGGCATTCAGCGAAGCTGCAAAGTCTCTGGGCAGTCGGCCTAGGAATTGAGCTGGGCCGCTGCGGCCTTGAGATGTTCGTCGGCTCCGGTCTGCAGTGCGAAGAGGCCGTAATCAACGGCGGCGGTACTGAAAAGTTCGGCGCAGTGCTCCGCCAAAAGCGGAGAAACCACCCCGCCCTGAGCTACATACCGGGCCACGGTGGCATCGAACGCCTGCGGAGAAACGCTGGCCTGGTGGAAGACGAAATCCCGGGCCGGGTCGCCGATGGCCGCGGTGGTCCAGTCCAGTATGCTGTCGATGCGCTCGCCGGTCATCAGCTGGTGCGCGGGATAAATTTCTCCATGGGTCACGGTGGTGTGCTGCGGCCAGTACCGGTCATCGGCCAACCAGGCGTTCCAGCGGTCCTGCAGATCTGGGGATACCTCGAATTCGTTCACTACTGTGGCGATGTCCTCGCGCTTGCGTTGGCGCACGGAGTCGGGAGTGAACACCTCGATCCCGCTGTCGGCAACAACCCGTGGATCGACCGCGTGCAATTGCGCAAGCACATCTGCCAGGCAGTGCGCGTAGTGCCGGGATTCCAGGTCGAAATGCCACTGTGGCTGCCCTGCCGCGTCAAGGTTGAGTCCCGGTTCACCGGGCAAGAGCGGATAGGCGATCAACTGCTCGCTATGGATTTTCCAATCGGGAATCGCCACGTCCAGGTACGGCGCCAGGCAGTGAAGCAGCCGGCCTTCTACCGCCGCGCGTTCGGTGACATCGGGGCGGCGTGGAATACGCAGCACCCAGGAATCGCCGGAATTTGTGGTGCCGATGGCGACCTGGAAATCCAAGCCGAGTTCGTTGATGGTGATACTCGAAGGATCCAGCGTCAATCCGTGGATCTCGGCCAGCGCACAAATTTCTCGAATCGCAGAGTTTTCCATGGCTCCACCCTTGCGGGTTGAGCGGGAAAAGTACATAGCAGAGCGTGGAGCACTTAGCGGAAAACTCGGCCGATGCCACCACTCAGTTGCGACAGCTGCATCCAGATCCCCAAACGAACGAGCGGGCGAAGGAGCAGGTCGATCAATGGGCGCATGGGATGGGTTGAATTGCATTCCCAGCGCAGGTGGATATGAAGCTGGGTGCCGCCAGCGGCAGGCTCCAACTCAATACGTATTCGCTTGATGTTGGCCCGTGCCGAATCCGGAAAGGTGAACTGCCACTCGATCAATGTTGCGTCTGTGCATGCGACAAGCGCGACATCCTGGGTCTGGAATTCAGGCTTGATTCGAATCTGCTTGCCATCGGGCCGCTGCGTGCGAGTGCGTGCGCTCCAGCGTTCGCCAATCTGGATGCGTCCCAGTGGATTCTTGCCGGCGATTTCATTGATGGTCGGTTCCCACTGAGGCATCCGCGATGGTTTGTAGAGCAATGCCCAGACCTGTTCAACGGCAGCGGGAATAAATGCCTCGATGCTTCCTGAACGTTGGCCCGGCCGAATGCTGTGTCGTGGCTTGAAGGCAGTGAAGTGCTGGGCTTCATCGATTAGCGCGATCACCTGATCGGGTGCCGTATTTAGCCGCCGTAGTATTTGGTCGATCATGCCGCTCGGCTCCGTCATGAGTTCACCCAGTACGTCAGCGGCAGTTCCCCGACGCCCGCCGCCGCTCGCGCGTTTGATCACGGCTAACGCGCGGTCGCTCCATTCGTAGCCACCGGTTTCATGGAAGACGATCCGCCCTTGTGAAGGGTGTCCGTTATCGATGCCCAGCGAGGCGAGTTGTGCCGAATGCTGCTCGTTGACGGCAGCTCTTGCCGATTCAAGAGTGATCCCCATGCTTCGCAGGACCTGTCCGGCGCTCTGCTCGCTGAGGACGAGTGCAAGAAGCAGATGCTCGATGTCGGCGGTGCGCTGTCCGATGCGGGAGGCTTCCTCCATGGCGGCGAGCGAGAGCGTGTGCGATGTAGTTGCCGCGTCGCTGAACTTGCTCAATGGGCCCTCCTTGCTACGGGGATAGTCTGATCGACCTTCTTCGCGTACTTCTTGTGCGCTGCCTGGCGGGAGACCCCGAGCGCGTCGGCAATGTTCTGCCAGCTCATGCCCGAGCGCAGGGCCGCCTCAACTTGCGCGAGTTCGAGCCTCTCGGCGAGTGCACGCAGGGAAGCGATAGCGCGAAGCCCGGAGCGTGGATCGCTGGTGTCTGCCGCGACCGTGGTGATCTGTGTTGACTCCATGCTGTCAACCTACGTTGCCAACCAAGTCTCTGTCAACAAAGATTGCTAAGCGAGTGGCGTAGGCGGGGATGGGCTTGTCTGGGATTGTTCGGTGTGGCGACGCGGTAGGGGTCCGCATCGGGATCTAGCAATGCCAAGAAGGACCTGCATTCTGAGAGACGTTTTCCCATATAGCAGCAGCGACGCTGCCGAACTTGTGTCGGGCTAGTGCACGCCGAACTTTGAAGTTAGTTCCGCTCACTTGCGCCTTTTCCGGAACTTCATCGACTCGCGCCGTTCAAGGAGATCGTTTCCAGATATTCGGCCGCCAAACT
>NZ_JBQSWU010000054.1:0-6722 GCF_052377485.1 Glutamicibacter sp. AOP38-B1-38
AAGCGTCGCCTTCCGACACAGCGGAGCAGTCCATCTTAATGAGGCGTAGGAGGTCAGCTATATGTTCAGAAAACAATTGGCGAAGACGGATCCCGCCCGCGCCACGGCGTGAAGATTCTGTCATCAAGAATGCGGAGCGTCCTTTTTCAGGAACTAGAAGAAGTGTGCGAGTTGTTCCAGTTGGTGCATGGCGCGACGAAAGCTGGAATTCGGATTCGCCGGTTTCTGAATCGACTACTTCCCCGGACTCACCGCTGGAACCGACTGATGTTTCTACTACAACGACCCGCGAAGCGTACCTGGATATACCTGTCACATTGACCCAAGTGTTTTTACTTTTGTCGACGGTATCTTCTCTTGTCAGCCTACTCAACCAATCGGAGAATATATCTAGGAGATCGCTACCTAGTAGATCAACCGGCGCGAAAACACGTCCAGCTCCTTCGCGCTTGCCCTTCTCACGAAAAGTTAATTCATGAATAGTAAGGACTCTTCTAGCCATCTGCTCCCCCATAACAATCGAAACTAGATCTCAAATGAAACTTACAGCATTAGGCCGACATTTAGAGATAACTGAGCGGAGTATGGTGAGCCCCAGATAGCATTTCAGTCCATGAGTGAACGACATGTCTGAGGGGTATCAAAATCGTTCGTTTAAGACACACTTAAAGCAGGCTCCCATGGAGTGCGACGGGTAGCTTCATCGGTCACTTGAGCCGCACCGCTACATGACGATTCAGGTGTTCCGTAAGGGGAACCCTCTACTGTGATGATGTTATTAGGTCATCAGCCCGGCGTGACTCAACCCTCTACCGACGCCCTTCAAGGTTGTCTTAGTCCCGATCTGTCCGCCGGCTGGTGGCCCGCACCAAACGTGCTGCCCAGCCGAGCATGACTTCATAGGAGCTTGTTCCAAAGATCCCATCACAGTACTGTCTGTCCGACTGGTCAACACGAGCCAACCCTGTTGCTTTACCAGTATCAGAGGAGCTCCACCCCTCATGGCAAACGAAGAATTCAAGGTCATCGCCGGCATCGACACACATGCCGACACACACCACGTCGCACTGATTACCGACTACGGAAAACGGCTTGGGGACCGCAAGTTCCTGGCCGTGGGTTCCGGGTACCGGCAGATCGCCGCCTATCTGACCCGTTTCGGACCCGTAACCGCTGTTGGCATCGAGGGCACCGGCTCCTATGGAGCCGAGCTCGCCCGTGTGCTGGCGGAACACGGCTTCATCATCCGGGAGGTGAACCGCCCAAACCGTGCCGAACGTCGCCTGCGTGGCAAATCCGACCCTCTGGACGCCTACCAAGCCGCCGAATCGGTGCTGGCGGACCGGGGCACGTCCACCCCCAAAGCCCGCGACGGTTATGTGGAAGCGCTGCGGGTACTGCGCACCGCACGTACCAGCGCCATGAAGGCCCGAACGGCCTTGATGAACCAAATCAGCGCAGTCCTCACTGCCGCCACGGACGAAGTCAGAGCCAAATATCGAGGTCTAAGCAGTGAGGCAAGGGTCAAGGCCATGGCCAGCAGCCGACCCACAGGCGATCCGGCGGATCCCGTCACAGCTACCCTGATGACGCTCAAGCGATTGGGGACGCGCCACCGGTTCCTGAGTGAAGAAATCAACGAAACTGATGCTGCGCTTGAAGCCATAATTTTGACCTATGCCCCAGAGCTTATGGACGTCAAAGGTGTTGGTGTCGTCGTCGCTTCTCAGCTATTGGTGACATTCGGCGATAATCCGGAACGCATGAACAGCGAAGCGGCTTTCGCGGCTCTGGCCGGTGTTGCGCCCGTCCCGGCTTCTTCCGGGAAAACAAGCCGTCACAGGCTCTGCCGAGGTGGTGACAGGCAAGCCAACAGCTCGCTTTACCGGATTGTCGTGGTTCGTATGTCCACAGATGCCAGGACACGTGCCTACGTGGCCAAACGTACCGAAGACGGTTTAAGTAAAAAGGAAATTATCCGTTGTCTCAAGCGTTATGTTGCCCGTGAAATATTCCACGTCATGAAGAATCCTAGGTCTGCTCCGTTGACCAACGATTTGCGGATCCTGCGTCTGAAATTGGGTCTGACGCAAGTGTTTGTTGCAGCTGCGTTGGGGACCTGGCCGGGCACGATCTCGCGCATTGAGCATGGCAAGTCCCAGGACTGTGAGGCCATCTCCAGATACCGAGCTTGGCTTGAAGAACAAGCTCCGGAACGCAATTGACAAGAATAGGAGCATCGGGACAGTTCCTGACAGTAGCTTGCGCCGTACTCCGATGTGCAGCATCGTGCTGATTCTTCGGAGTATTTTGGTTGTCCCGTTTGGAGGGTTTCTAGCCGAACCAGTCTGTCGTCATCGTTAGTCAGTGAAGAAGGCCCGATCTGCCGGCGCTGTGGACCGATAGGCTAGCTCAAGGTATGCATATTCTGGGCCCTCGGAGGGGAGTTCTCATTCAGTTCAATCAAGAAGATCGTCGAGTAGCAGCGTCCTTCGAAAATACTCTGGTTACAGCTGGGTGGCAGCGGAAACGGATCATGCTCGAGGTGCTGGCCGCGACGTTGGTCGTCCTGGTCCTGTGGGTGACCATTCCTGCCCCTGATCTGGCGTTGAGAATCACCCAGATCGCGCTCGGCGTCGTGGCAATCACAGGTGTTGGCTTACGTCACTTCTCCCCACGGATAGCGTTCACGCTCGCGTTTATCAGCACGGTCGTTGCAGCAGTGCTTGGCCTTACCGTTGACCCACTATTGCTGGCTGGTATCGCCTTGAATTCGGTCGCAGCCCAGCATGGCCGCCGGGCTTTTGCTCCGTGGATGCTGGGCGTCGTTCTTGCCGGGGCATTCATATCGATATTTATTAATGTTTCCGGTTCCGAAGATGACATGCGCAACGTGTTGTTCAGCGGTATCACGTTGTGCGGGGCGTGGGCTTTGGGAGTGAAAACCCGCACGGCACAGCAATTAGTTGCCGCGAACGCAGCGATCGAAGAACGCATGCGACTGGCTAGAGATGTTCATGACGTGCTTTCCCATTCCTTGGGAACGATCGGTGTCCAAGCAAGCGTGGCAGCACACATTGACGGGCTCAATCAGGTGCAGCTACGCTCCACCCTGCGAGACATTGAACAGCTTTCTCGCTCGTCCATCGCCGAACTCAAAATGCTGCTCAGCACGACGCGGAGAACGGATGACGAAACCGCACTCCCGGCGGCACTGCCGAATTTGCTGGCCGAGACCGCGCGTACGGCCGAACAATCTGGTGTCCTGACGACCATCACTGCCACCGGTATCGAGGAATTGCCGGCCGCGCACCGCATCACCACACATCGCATTGTGCGAGAGGCAGTCAGCAACATGATCCGGCACTCCGGGGCAACCCAATGCGACATCAAAGTCACAGCAACGGATCGCTCGGTGACCGTCACCGTCACCGACAACGGCCGTGGCGATATCTCGCACGGAAATGGCGGGTTTGGACTGATGGGAATGCAAGAGCGTGTGAACCTGCTCGGCGGAACCTTCCATACCGGGACCCTCCCTGCCGGAGGATTCGGAATATCGGCAGTACTGCCCCTGGCCCACGGAGAATATGGTGAAAATGAGTGACATGATTCGGGTTCTGATCGCAGATGACCAAGAACTCTTGCGCGGGTCCTTCCGTCTTCTGGTAGACAGTGCCCCGGGCATGATGGTCGTGGCTGAGGCTGCCGACGGAGAAGAAACCATCGCACTCTGCGCCCAACATCGCCCAGACGTGGTGTTGATGGACGTGCAGATGCCCCGGATGAGCGGGCTGGAGGCAACCCGTGCGCTTTGTTCTCAGCCGGACGGCCCGAAAGTTATCGTGCTGACGATGTTCGACCTCGATGAGTACGTCTATGAGGCGCTTCGTGCCGGGGCATCCGGGTTTCTCCTCAAGAACTCGCCTCCTGCCGAATTGTTGCGCGCGATCAAGGTGGTCCACGAGGGCAATGCCCTGCTGGCCCCCGAAATCACCAAGCGGCTCATCTCCACGCTGGCACCCCTTCCGAATGCTTCCACCATACGAGCGGGTGTGCCGCGAACGGATGCACGGTTGGATCGATTGACCGTGAGAGAACGTGAAACCTTTACGCTGATCGCCCGCGGCAGATCAAACGACGAAATCGCCACCGAGCTCCACCTGTCCCGGATGACGGTGCGAACCTATGTCAGTCGCATCCTCACCAAACTCGACTCCCGCGACCGCGCCGGACTGGTCGTCATCGCCTACGAAACAGGATTCATCACGCCCTGACAATCAGGTTCCTCATCGTTGACCGAGCAGAACTGTCAACATTCGCGGACTGCATTCACCCTTGAGCACTGGTAGGTGACTGCGAAATTGTTCCAAAGTGTCAACACCAGGGGACAGAGACCGATCACGGTTCTTGTTTGACTTGAACCTATGATCGAAATCAACAATCTCGTCAAACGCCACGGCACCCGCAATGTTGTCGATGACATCAGCTTCACCGCACAACCTGGCCGCGTCACCGGGTTCCTCGGACCGAACGGAGCCGGCAAAAGCTCCACTCTGCGCATTCTCTTGGGACTGGACAAGGCCACCTCCGGAACGGCTCTGATCAACGGGAGCGCCTACCGCAGCATGCACAATCCGCTGCGCACGGTGGGGGCGATGCTCGACGGTCCAGGTGCCAACAAGGGCCACACTGCCAAAGCCCATCTCACGTGGATCGCGCAAAGCAACGGCATACCGCTCTCCCGGATCAGTGAAGTCCTCGCGAAGACCGGTCTGAGCGATGCCAGCCGCACCAGGATCGGCGGATTTTCGCTCGGCATGGGCCAACGCCTGGGCATTGCTGCAGCACTACTGGGTGATCCGGAAATCTTGGTGCTCGACGAGCCAACCAACGGGCTTGATCCCGACGGGATCCGCTGGATACGCCGATTTTTACGGTCCATGGCGGAGGATGGGAAAACAGTTCTCGTTTCCAGCCATCTGATGGGAGAGATGGAAGAAACCGCTGATGACTTTGTTGTCATCGCCCGAGGCCTGGTTGTTGCACAGGGCGCCGGAGACGAAGTCCGAGGAAACCACTGCAACTTGGAGACGGCATTCTTCGCACTCACCGAAGGACAAACAGAATATCTTTCCGGCAGAATCGATGGCGCTGAACAAGCATGATGAATCTCTTTCGATCCGAAACCACTAAGTTGTTCACGACCGTTTCAACATGGGTCATTGCCGGTGTGGCGATCATGGCGACTTGGCCGATGGCCCTGACCAATGCCGGGGCTTCCACTCTACCGGCCGATGACCCTCGGCTCTTTTCGTCAGAGCCCATTCCACCGGAGTTCCAAGGATTCGAGATGGCAGGGTTTGGCTACGTGCTCGTGGTCGTCCTGGCAGCTCTCTGGGCAGGAAACGAGTATGGCAGCGGAATGCAGATACGCACCACCCTCACTGCCACTCCGAAACGCGGACGGCTTTTCCTCACGAAAGCACTGTTGCTGGCGGTAAGTGTCGGGATCATCGGTTTCATCACGATGACCGGCACGATCATCATCACCCATATGGCTTCAAGCTCCGGCCTTGACCCATGGGGATTGTCGCCTGAAATCTGGAAGCACCTTGGCGGGGTGACCCTCGCCTGGACAGTGACCGCGCTCATCGCCTTCGCCATCGGGTCCCTCGCCCGAACTGCGATCCTGCCACTGCTTTTGATAACACCCTTGGTCATCGGCATTGGTGACTTCCTCGCCACGTTCTGGAGTGGCGCAAAGTACTTGCCCGTGGCAGCCGGAGCGTCCATGTATAGCGACCCCGCCGCCGGAACCTACCTCAACCCGCTGACCGGCGGAATCGTTCAAGGACTGTGGGCACTCGGGCTGCTCTTCGCCGCGTACGTTTCATTTTGCCGCAGAGATGTCTGAGACATGAGCATGCTCAACACCCTTCGTTCCGAACTCACCAAGGCGCTCACCTTGCGCAGCATCCAGGCCACTCTACTTGCGGCTGTCTTGGTGCCGCCCTTGCTAGCATTCTTCTCAGGTCTGGCCTTCGACCCCACACGCACTGCGGCGGGTGGTTTTCCCCTCGAGTCACATGGTTTTGAGACCGCAGGCTTCGGACAACCGATCATCATCCTGTTCGCAGCTCTTGTGGTGGGCACCGAGTACTTGGATGCTCAAGTGCGAACAACTCTCACCGCTACACCCTCACGGACCCGGATCATCGGTGCCAAAATCCTTGTCACGGCGCTACTGTCCTCGCTTGCTGCTGCGCTCTCCACGACAGGTGCCGTGCTCCTCAAACATGCCGCCCTCGGTGACCATGGACTCAATTTAGACCAATTCACAACATCCATGGCATGGAACCTTCTGGGGGTAATCATCAACTACACCCTGCTCGGCTTAATCGCTGCCAGCGCGACACTGATCATGCGCAACTACATTGCCACCATCGTGCTCCTCGTCCCGATGGTCCTGGGGCTGACAATCTCTTTGGTCGGTGCGATACCGGTGCTGAAGTTCCTTCCCGACCTGGCAGGAATCCAACTCCTGACCGCATATCCCGGCGTCGGACTCCTTGAACCGATACCTGGTGCATTCGTCATGACGGCCTGGGCACTCGGACTCGGAACTATTGGGTGGCGGCTGTTCCATGCCCGCGATGTCGGAACCAACTAGAGGCCCTGAGGAGTCAGCGGCGACGCCCACGGGGGTTGCGCCCGCAAGG
>NZ_JBQSWU010000055.1:0-6717 GCF_052377485.1 Glutamicibacter sp. AOP38-B1-38
CCAAACGTGGCCATCGGATACCAATCAAATAAGCCTCGGGGCTTCTGTAGGCCCTGACCACGGGACCTACCAAGGCGGCACTCATTTCGTGCCCGCTGGCGCCCCCTCGTTGGTGGCCGACAAAATTGAGCAGACAAGCGACACTCCACTGCTGCCGGTAGGCACTGAGTCTTGGACTTTTAATATTCCTGCGTCGCAGTCATGGATCGCAGATGCCACGGTCGAAGTGGCGTACTGGAGCGACGCTCCGGATGCGCCTAATCAAGGGTTCATGAACTACGAGCTAAACGACAAGACCTTTGCAAACGGCCAGCTTACGGTCTCCGATGAAGTACTGCCGAAACTCTCCGAAGGTGACTTTTACTTCGTCACGTTTAGAGGAGCGGGCGAAGATCAGCTTGCCACCGCCTACATGGGACTGTACGGCGAGCTTCCTGAACCGACTCCCGAACCAACCGAGGAACCAACAGAAGAACCGACTGTAGAACCAACGGAAGACCCGACTACAGAACCTACGGTTGAACCTACCGAGGAACCAACAGCGGAACCGACCGTAGAACCTACCGAGGAACCAACGGCGGAACCGACCGTAGAACCTACCGAGGAACCAACGGAAGGGCCGACAACAGAACCAACAGTGGAACCGACCGTAGACCCTACTGAGGAACCGACCGTAGACCCTACTGAGGAACCAACAGTAGAGCCAACGGCAGAGCCAACAGAGGAACCGACCGCCGATCCGACGGCAGAACCAACTGATTCCCCTGAGGTCCCCAAAGCTCAAGAACCAGAGTCCGGCGATCAGGTAGCCCCAGGCGAGGAAAACTTGTCGTATGACAGTGAATCCTCTGCACCTGACGAGGGTAAGTTCGTTTTCAACACCGGTACCGATGTTGAAAACGGCGCGATTACCGTCAACTACCGCACTTCACCTGATGCCGAACCTCAGACCACCACCGGCAATGTCAGCGACGGCAAACTCACTTTGCAAGGCGACGATGCATTCACCGACACCGTAAAGGACTTCAACCAGCTGCTCATCACTGTGCAAGACGCTGAGGGCAAAACCATCTCTTCCGTCCTCTCCGGCGCCAGCGTTCTAGCCTTGCAGTCCGATATCGTTGATAACCGTTTGGGGCTACCACTGGTTGAAGCTGGAGCAGTTGAGCTGGGCTTCGATGTACCCGCAGGGTTCCCAACTGTGGCTGAAGACAACTTCAGTTTTGATGTGAAGTTCGTCGACACCCAGGGACAGCCAGTTTCCGTTTCGGACGTGGCTTTTACCGTCGAGGGTGAAACCCTGATCGTCAACGATCCACGAGTCGCAGAACTCACGGCCGGTACCTACTACCTCTATGGTGAACAGGAGGCCGATGACGCAAACCGCAGCGCAGCAGCGTTTGCCCAGCCTGCAGCTGATCCAGTTGTCAGCGTGTCTACCTGGTTTGGACTGTTCGCCCCAGCGGCTGAGGTAACACCAACCCCTACCGAAGACCCAACCGCGGAACCAACGGCGGAACCAACGGCGGATCCTACCGACGATCCAACGGACGAACCTACGGGCGATCCAACCACGGAGCCAACGGACGACGAGGCCCCTACCGCTACGGCACCTCCTACACAAGAAGCGCCAGAACAGGACAACAGCCCAACGGACGATAATTCCAATAAAGACGAGCTCGCCGACACCGGCGCGAGCGACGGTTTGCTCATTGCGGGCAGCCTAGCGCTAGGACTCGTCATCTTGGGCGCAGTCGCACTGGGCCTGCGTCGACGCGGGCGCCACGGCTAGGCAGAACAGCAAATTTCGAAAGCACCGCTAGAGCCGTGCAATTGAAGCGAACCGGACGGCCGTTGGATCGATACGACAAAGTATGGATTCAACGGCCGTTTCGCATTCTCCCAAATTTGTTCCCCAGAACGGGACTATTCTCTGGATTACGTATGTTCTACCCATGGACGACTTAAAGACGTTTGGTATCCGCGTGCCGCCATCCGGCGCGCGGACACAGGCTTACATCAAGACTAGGGAAAGAACTCCTATGACAACCATGGTCAACGCATATGCTTCCCCTTCGGCCACCGAGGGACTCATTCCCACACAGATCGAACGCCGCGATGTCGGGCCTCACGATGTGCTAATCGACATCAAGTACTCGGGCATCTGCCACTCCGACATCCACACCGTACGTGGCGAATGGGGCCCGCAGACTTATCCGCTGGCTCCCGGCCACGAAATCGCCGGCATCGTTGCAGAGGTCGGCTCAGCTGTCACCAAGCACAAGGTCGGTGACCGCGTGGGTGTGGGTTGCATGGTCAACTCCTGTATGGAATGCGAGAACTGCCTCGCGGGAGACCAGCAATTCTGCGACAAGTCGGTGGGAACCTACGGTGCCACGGACCGCGACGGCACCATCACCCAGGGCGGCTACTCCACCCACGTGGTCGTCACCGAGAACTTCGTGCTGAGCATTCCTGAAGGTATAGAACTCGATGTCGCCGCTCCACTGCTTTGCGCAGGCATCACAACTTTCTCTCCGCTGAAGCACTGGGGTGCCGGACCGGGCAAGAAAGTTGCAGTGGTGGGCCTTGGCGGTCTGGGCCACATGGCGGTGAAGATCGCCAGTGCCTTGGGTGCCGAAGTAACCGTGCTGTCCCAGTCCTTGAAGAAAAAGGAAGACGGGCTGCACATGGGGGCAAGCGATTACCGCGCCACCAGCGACGAGAACACCTTCAAGGAGCTGCAAAAGAGCTTCGATCTGATCATCAACACGGTTAGCGCCTCGATCAATGTCAGCGACTACCTTGGATTGCTGCGCGTCAATGGCACCATGGTCAACGTTGGCGCGCCGGCAGAGCCACTGCCGGTCAACGCCTTCGCGCTTATTGGCGGTCGCCGCTCATTCGCCGGCTCGCAGATTGGCGGCATCGAGGAAACCCAAGAGATGCTGAACTTCTGCGCCGAGCACGGAATTGGCGCAGAAGTTGAGGTCATTGCCGCCGAGCAGATCAACGAAGCCTACGAACGCGTGATGAAGTCCGATGTCCGCTACCGCTTCGTGATCGATACAGCGACGCTCGTCTAGGCAAACAAAACTTGATCGACTGAGGTGCACACGGCGTTCGAACCATTGACCGAAGAGTGAGTGGTTCGAACGCCGTTTTGGGAGGAAACACTTGCATCTACATCTGAACGCCCCGCCACTGCTTGCCGAGAAATCAGGGGAAGTACGGTGACCGCTCCCGATTTCACCGAATATCAGTGGGATTTCCTTGAACGCGGCAGCGTGCTATTGGTAACGCTCAGCGGACCTGCCAACCTCAGGCTCATGGATCCAGAAAATTTCGCGGCCTTCCAAGACGGTGCCGAATACGACTTCCATGGCGGAATGGCGCGCAAGGCACCCTACAGGCTCAAAGTCCCTCAGTCCGGTCCATGGTTCTTGGCGATTGATCTGACGGGGCTGAGCGTCCGCGGGGTACGCCACGCGGTGAGCGTGGAACCACCGCAGAAACTCGTCGAGCGACGGCCCTAATCAAAAGCGCCCGGGTGCGCCAAAAGGCAGGTGGCCCGTTGGTCAAACCCAACGGGTTGCACGCGGATTTCTGCGTTCGCTAGCCGGCCAATTTGAGTGAGAGATCTACTAGGCTCGTAGCTTCGAGCCCCGGCCAGCCATGGAGCTTGTCCAGCCAATGCTCTGGAATAGCAGGCAGTCCATAGGCAGCACCGACCAACGATCCAGCAATCGCCGCTACGGTATCCGTGTCAACACCGCCACGTACCGCTGCTTCCAGGGAAGCAACTAAATGCGTTGACTTCTCCCCTACGGTATCCGTGGAAACGGCAATGGAGCTCCATGCTCCTTGGAAAGCTTCCACGACCCACCCGTTATGCGAGAAGTCGCGCGGACGCTTGTCTTCGGCCTGTTGAATGCGCTGTTCCCAAACCACTGCGCGAGCGGATTCCAAAAGCTGCAGCCCAATTCGGATATCCAGTTCACCGGTGAGCACAGCGTGACGCACGGCAAGAGTCCACAAGCCGCAAGCCTCTGCTGCCTCCTCGTCGAAGTGAGTCAGCCTGCTGATGGCAGTTGCCGCTTGATAGGCCTCGGCCGGCGTGCGCTCTAGATAGGCCAAGGCGACGGGTGCCGTTCGCATGAGGCTTCCGTTGCCAGCCGAGCGGCCGGTTCGCAGGTGAACGGATTCGGCAGCCTTCAGTGCGTCTTCTGCGCTGGGCTCGTGGCGGTTGCTTTCACGCGCGCTTTTTTCGGCCTCGCCGAGGACGGCACGCGTCTGGCTGCCAACATCCGGTGCGCTCTGAGCCCAAATGGCCCACTGCCGCACCATGTAATCCGCTGCGTCACTATTGAGTGTTCTTTGGGAGTTTACGAGTGCCCGTGCAATCACGATTGCCATCGAGGTATCGTCCGTCCATTCCCCCGGCGCAAAGTCTCCGAGCCCTCCGCCGATCATGGCAACCGGGGCGTCCTGAGGCATCGGGGCATCGAATTCATAGCCAGCGCCAAGTGCGTCCCCTGCAGCCATGCCCACGAGTGCTCCACAGATACGGCTCTTCATGCCAGACGAAAACTCCATGCGGTCCCCCCACCAGAAAATTTGACTCATACTCAGCTTCTGCTGTGTGTCTAAATTACCGTGCACGCCCGACAAGATGGCCGGAAGCTACTACTTGTTCGAATCAAGAGGGAATACGAGAAGCGAGCTTGATGCGGTCGCAACGACCTTGCCGTTCTTATCTACGACTTCCCCTTCAGCGAAGATCACTCGCCGGCCCGGCTTGGTAATCCTCCCGGTGCATCGCAGCGGCCCACTGTCGGCAAGCACTGGACGCAGGTAGTTCACTTTGATCTCGATAGAGGTATATCCCATTCCTGCAGGAAGCGTCGAGTGCGCTGCGCAGCCGAGCGCCGAATCGAGCAGTGCACACACCAGCCCTCCGTGCACCGCACCAATCGGATTGTAGTGCGACTCCTCCGGAGTGCAGGTGAAGGTCACCGACCCCTCAGATACTTCGGCTACATCCATATTGAGATGCCCTGCGATGGGCGCCCCCGGAATTTCGCCGGAGGCCATCAGTTTCAAATACTCGAGCCCGGAAAACAACGGTAGCTGCTGCAGCGCGCTAGCAGGATCTCGCCACCTCACGACCTTTTCGTGTTCGCCAGATCTAGCTTCCATCTGTTTTCCCCTCTTCGTTCCGGGCTTCAGTAACTTGCGAAGGCAACGGCACGTTTTGCAACCGCAACTGTCCGCGGGCAAGCACCTTGGAGCTGGCAACATCTGTGATGATGACTTCCCACAATTGCTGAGTACGTCCTTGGTGTAGCGCGGTGGCTTCCACCCTTGCCAGTCCCGCACTGCCTGGCCGCAAGAAATCTGTGGCGTTATGTACACCGACGGCAAATTGGCCAAGTTCCTTCACCGCATAGCTCGCCGCGATGCTGGCGGCACTTTCAACGATCGTGGTGAACAGCCCGCCGTGCACCACTCCCCATGGGGTGTGGTGCTTTGCCCCGAGCTCCACGTGCCCACGGAGGAACGTCTTGCCAACCTCATCAACGATAAAGCCGGAAGCAGCGACAAAGTCGCTGGCCGCATCGAGCCCCATGTCAGGAAGTACGTCGTTGTTTGTTTTCATTGATTGGCCTCTCAAAAGCTAACTGTTATATTTGAAGCTAGCTAGATCGACGGGACATGTCAACGGTAAGGAGCGCTCTTCATCATGCAATGGCTCGACTATGACACCGAGAATTGTTCGATTCAGCGCACGCTGGACATCATTGGTGAAAAGTGGAGCCTAATGGTGCTTCGTGAAGCTTTTAACGGTGTGCGCCGATTTGACGCGATCCGTAATCATCTAGGGGCTTCCGAGGCGGTCATCGCTGCCAGACTGCGCACCCTTGTGGCAGCTGGAATTCTCTCGGCCACACCATACAAGGAGCCAGGCCACCGTACTCGAAACGAGTATCGCCTGACGCAAAAGGGCTTTGATCTCTATCCCGTACTTATCTCGTTGCTCCAGTGGGGCGACAAATACGAAGCAGATACGGCTGGCCCACCGCTACTGGTTACGCATCGGGAGTGCGGCGAACCGGTGTCAGCAGTTATTCAGTGCGCCGGTGCGCATGTTCTTGATTCACCACGAGAATCGCAGGTCTCCCCCGGCCCGGGGGCAAAACTCCGCAACTCCGTTATCTAAGGCCACAAGATCACAGCCCCAACTTTTCCGGAAACCGCGGCCAACGCGATCAACACCCCCGCATTCCAGAACAGATTAGTTGTCGTCAAGGCTCGCCCATGACCCGAACGCGGACAGTGGTCAATCACCCTTTAGCGCATTTCCCGCCGCAATTTGTCCTTTGAGCTGTCCGAAATCAATTTTGCGTTGGTAGAGGGTGGCTCGGTATAAACCGACTACTTTCTAGCATCGCTAGCGGCGGCGCACCTCATTACCGCGACAAATACCAGCGGCATTCCTGCTATCTGCAGGGTCCAACCGCTTCTGGTCGCATCGACAAAATAAGTACTTTCGAATGACCTGGCGTTCAGCCTCCACACGCGATCATTTGGAGTTTTCAGATGTAGCCTGCATTGAGCTCAGCTACGAAGACCAGAGCCCATCACGCAATTTAGCTTGTTCGGAAAATCTTCCCCAAGGAAATCAGCAATAACCCCAGCAGAACCTCAGGAATTCGA
>NZ_JBQSWU010000056.1:0-5209 GCF_052377485.1 Glutamicibacter sp. AOP38-B1-38
ACCATTAGGGGTATCGCGTGGGCCGTTGTACACAACTTGCCCATTTTCGTATGTTGCCGGGGCCGAACTTCCGGTCTGCGGTTGGGATGACGAACTCAACCACACTTCGTCGCCCTCGTTGATGAGTCCAGTTTTGTCGTTGAGAATCACAATTCCCTGGGCAGGGTCGCTATTTTCGTAATCAACTGAGAACAGTTCCTCGCCGGGGTCAACGATTTTAAGTTCCTCATCGTTCTTGATAGGTGGCACATCCGCGGAGGGATTCGCGGCATTGATCGTGGCTTGTTGCGCTGCCATGGCCGGAGAAATGACTGCTGCTCCGCCAACAACGCCGCCTAAGGCGAGCGAGCCGGCCGTGATGACGGCAAGTGGCATTCGAGCTCTACGCGCGTTGGATTTCGGGGACTGGTTCATAGAGAAAAGCTTTCGTCTTCAAGAAGATGCGGGCAAGTGTGAACCCAGTACCGTCGAGGTACCCGGAACTCCGGCCAGTAGATCACGAATAGATAACGAGTTCAACCAGTTGATGTACAAGAAGTGCGACAGACTGTTTTGACTAGGTGTTTTATAGGAGAGATTAATGTGAAGTAATTTTAATGGCCATTCGAATGAATGATCCGCTTGCGCACTGCAGGCGTCCTTAGGGCGCGACTCCGAAGGTAAATGGATACGTTGACCTAGGAGCTTGATGAGGCACTAATCGGTGCATCTCGATCTGAGTATTGCGTTTCAGTGCGGCAAGTTTCGGCCATTGCTTATCGAGCGCGTGGCCTCTCCTTGATTTAGAAGGGTATTAAGAAGCAGGTGAAGGTCGCGACAATACAAGGTGCGGAATAGTCGGTGTCCGCCTAGCGTCTCATCGCTAGATCGGGACCAATTATTCGTGGCGTGCATTTAGCCTGAGCGCCGCGAAAGCTTTCTAACGATGGATCCTAGCCCGGTCCGTGGGCCAGTTCCTTTGCCTCTGGGTGCACTGTTTTCGGGGGAGCAGGGCAGGCGAACTTCGACGGCATCGCCGTTGGGCGCGCCAGCTAGCAGGAATTTGGCCCATGCATTTCGACTTTGGAGTCGGGCGCTAGCCTTCCATCGGCGGCCACTGCGCGCGAGTGGCAACGTAGCTGTGTTTCCCGTCTTGCGTGAGGACCGTGATCCTTTCTAGATTGGGCTCGCGTTCTCCAATGCGCAGCATGGTGTTGCTTCCTACATACGCGAGGTCGTCGGTCGGGCTCGATTCCCATTTGTAGGGTTCTAGCGTGATGACCAGTTCGCCGTATGCGGGCGCCTTGACCGAGACAATATGACCGTGCGGGTCCGTCGGATACCACTTGAGGAAATCAGATGGTTGATGGATGTCCATTGCAACGTCTTCCCAGCCCTCGTTGATGGCGTCCATCCACTGCTGCAACTTCTCATCTGCCCAAACAGCGAGTTCTTCCTCAGTCATTTCCTCCGCTGCTGCGGGAGTCGGGGATGCCTCGGGGGAGTCGGGTTCTGCAGTTGGGCTAACGGCTATATCGAATGCCTCCTCGGTCGACGCAGGTCCTTCGGTAGAGCCGGCGGCGTCTGTGCGATCTGCTGCTGGCGTCGAGCATGCCGTCAATGCGAACAGGCAGGCGGTCGCTAGTGCCGCCGCAAGGCGATGGATGGACAATTTAATACGACTCCTTCATTCCTGGTTTGGGTTTGGGCGGGAGTCCGCTGCAACGCGTCAGAGAACCCTCGGTATTTGGGTTTGAGCACCAAGACACCCGCTCGATCCGACAAAAACTGCACCTTTGACTAATTCCCGGTAGGCTTAGAGTCAGGTCTTGGCCTTTGGCTAAGCCCTCAACGATAAATACACTCCCTTGACTGCGTCACCGTGAGTCCTGACCGCCAGTATCGCGGTCCTCGGTAGTGGCTTTCGCTCTAGTCTATTGCGGCTAAAGTGCGAGTCTCGATCGAAGACCAGATCTGGGTAGGCCTGCACGGATCGCTTGTCTCTTTGGGAGCGATCGAAAGGAGAACCCCCTTAATGGAGGGTCCAGAAATTCAGTTCGCCGAAGCACAGATCGACAACGGTCGCTACGGTACCCGCACCATTCGTTTCGAGACCGGCCGCCTGGCCAAGCAGGCCGCTGGCGCTGCAATGGTCTACATCGACGAAGAGACCGCACTGCTCTCGGCCACCTCGGCCGGCAAGCACCCACGCGAAGGCTTCGACTTCTTCCCACTGACCGTGGACGTCGAAGAGCGCATGTACGCAGCTGGCCGTATTCCGGGCAGCTTCTTCCGCCGCGAAGGCCGCCCATCGACCGAAGCCATCCTGGCTTGCCGCCTGATGGACCGCCCGCTGCGCCCAGCCTTCGTCAAGGGCCTGCGCAACGAGGTTCAGGTTGTTGTCACCGTTCTGGCCATCGATCCAGACGAGCTGTACGACGTGGTAGCGATCAACGCTTCCTCGATGTCCACCCAGCTTTCGGGTCTGCCATTCTCCGGTCCAATCGGCGGCGTCCGCGTTGCACTGGTTGATGACGGAGACGGCGCCCAGTGGGTTGCCTTCCCGAAGCACAGCCAGCTGAAGAACGCCGTGTTCAACATGGTTGTTGCCGGCCGTGTGGCAGGCGACGACGTGGCGATCATGATGGTCGAGGCTGACGCCACCGATAACGCTTGGGAACTGATCCAGGGCGGCGCCACCGCGCCAACCGAAGAGGTCGTTGCCCAGGGTCTTGAAGCCGCTAAGCCATTCATCAAGGTTCTCTGCGAGGCGCAGGCCGATCTGGCTTCCCGTGCCGCAAAGGAAACCGTCGAGTTCCCAGTGTTCCGCGACTACGAAGATGACGCCTACGCAGCGGTCGAGGCAGCAGCCTCCACCCGCCTGGCCGAAATCTACGCCATCGCTGACAAGCAGGACCGCGACAACGCCGCAGGCGAGTTCAAGAACGAGATCGTCGCACAGCTGACCGGTGAAGGCGCAGCCTTCGCCGAGCGTGCAGGGGAAATCTCCAAGGCCTTCGGTGCGGTCACCAAGCACATCGTGCGCCAGCGCATCCTGACCGAGCAGATCCGCATCGACGGCCGTGGCCTGGCTGACATCCGTCAGCTCTCCGCCGAGGTCGAGGTCCTGCCTCGCGTACACGGTTCGGCAATCTTCGAGCGTGGCGAAACCCAGATCATGGGCGTCACCACCTTGAACATGCTGAAGATGGAACAGCAGATCGACTCGCTGAGCCCGGTCACCCGCAAGCGCTACATGCACAACTACAACTTCCCGCCATACTCGACCGGTGAAACCGGCCGCGTAGGTTCGCCGAAGCGCCGCGAAATCGGCCACGGTGCCCTGGCAGAACGCGCCATCATGCCTGTTCTTCCTTCGCGTGAAGAATTCCCATACGCAATCCGCCAGGTCTCCGAGGCACTGAGCTCCAACGGCTCGACCTCCATGGGCTCGGTCTGCGCCTCCACCTTGTCGCTGCTGAACGCCGGTGTGCCACTGCGCGCACCGGTTGCCGGTATCGCCATGGGTCTGGTTTCGGACACCGTCGACGGCGAAACCCGCTACGCTGCCCTGACCGATATCCTCGGCGCCGAAGATGCCATGGGCGACATGGACTTCAAGGTGGCTGGTACTCCTGAGTTCATCACCGCGATCCAGTTGGACACCAAGCTAGACGGCATCCCGGCCTCGGTGCTCGCCGCAGCGCTGACCCAGGCCCGCGAGGCCCGCCTGCACATCCTGAACGTGGTCAACCAGGCCATCGACACCCCGGATGAGCTGTCCACCTACGCGCCACGCATCATCTCGGTGAAGATCCCAGTGGATAAGATCGGCGAGGTCATCGGCCCGAAGGGCAAGATGATCAACACGATCCAGGAAGACACCGGAGCGGACATCTCGATCGAAGATGACGGCACCGTGCTGATCGGCGCCACCAATGGTGAGTCCGCCGAAGCCGCACGTTCGGCCATCAACGCGATTGCCAACCCTCAGGTTCCTGAGATCGGCGAGCGTTACCTGGGTACTGTCGTGAAGCTGACCACCTTCGGTGCGTTCATCTCGCTGACTCCAGGCAAGGACGGATTGCTGCACATCTCCGAGCTGCGCAAGATCAACGACGGTAAGCGCGTCGAGGATGTTGAGGACGTCGTCTCGGTAGGCCAGAAGCTCCAGGTCGAGATCACCAAGATCGATGACCGCGGAAAGCTGTCGCTGTCTCCAGTTGTTGAAGAGGACGAAGAAGCAGAAGCCGTAGCGGCCGAGTAATTCTCGTTTTCTAGTTTGAAAACCCCGGTTCACCGTTGGTGGGCCGGGGTTTTCTGTGCTCAAAATTCAAACTTTGTCCGCACGTGATTTGGATCCGTGATTATGGGCCATGGGCATAGTTCTGCGAGGACGACGAGCAGTCCGCTGGATCCCAGAACAAGCTTGCCTATCTGAATCGTGTAAGGGATTTAAACGCAATTCGACCGTTGCAACTTGAGAAGTTGCAACGGTCGAGCGAGCCATAATAAAGGACTGTTTTGTCCCGTAGCCTTAGCAGGAAGCTAGTCGCTCCGTAAGGTAGCGATTCAGCGAGACTCCTTGGTCGGCAGCGGCGATGGTCAGATCGCGGTGCTTTTCCGGGCTAACGCGAACGCGAATGCTTCCGCTATATTTTCGAACCGAAAAAGGAACAGGTATTTCTTCGTCGTTATCCTTCATATCCTGGATAACTTCGGCGATCAGATCACGTAGGCCAGTCAAGGCCGCGACTTGGTCTTCGTCCATCCACGACAAGGATGGGAATTCCGCAACAGTTGCGACGAATTCTTCGTCTTCAGGTGACCATGACACGTTGTATTTATAGTGAGCTGCGACTGCTGGCGTATGCAAATTAGTCAACTCCGCTCATCTCCTTCATTTTCTCGATTGCCTCGAGTACTTGCTTCACCTGGTAAGGCTTAGCCATCCCATCTTTGTTCTGAATATTCACTCGAGGATCACCAGGCCAGGGAGTTTTGTATATCACATGGCTTCCTGCCCGGTTCCGAGGTATTCCAAAGTGTGCATCGCAAACTTTACGAATGTCCGTGAACTTGATGTTCTTAGGATTTTCCCTCATCTTCGCTTCTATGCCGTCTATTCCCGACATATCCCTATGGTTCCACTATTGGCACCACTTTGGCAAGAGGCGCTCGCTGTATGTTCGATCATATTTGAATCCTATTGAATCAATGATGATGCGAC
>NZ_JBQSWU010000057.1:0-5126 GCF_052377485.1 Glutamicibacter sp. AOP38-B1-38
GTTAACGATGCAACGAAGAACGAGCGAAGGACCGGCAACCGTGAGCGCAAGGTTGACCACAATGAAGAATCAAGTAACAGCAACACCAGAAAGCGCTTGGCGAAAGCGCAAGGATGCATGGGAGCATCTGGGATATGTACTTGGCGAGATCATTCGCGGTATCGACGACAAGGTCTCCGGCGAGCAGCATGAGCACGAGGCTACGCAACTACTGAGCCTCCTTTCTGCCATCGAACCCTACTGGGCCACGCCGGGCTTAGACTACTTCAACGAAGTTGAAACGTTGATGCACGAAGGCCACTTCCGTGATGCGCTGAGCAAGGTATATCTGGCAAATCAGTCCTTCCGGACGCAGACCCAATACATCGACGGCGAAAGCAACGACAGCGACGCGGAGGAAGCCGAGGCTGCTGCCCAAAGCAACGAGCTGGGCGGTGGTGAACCACGAGCAATCCATCGGAAGTTCGTCCCCAAGGTCGAAATTCTGTTGGTGGACAATGGTCCATCCGATGAGATTGAGCGATTCAAGATCGAAATGCTCGAACAGCGTCAGCGAACCGATTCATTCAACTACAGCTTCGTTGTCGTGCCTAGCGTCGAGGACGCGCTGGCCGCGATTGTCATCAACCCGACCATTCAGGCGGTTGTGCTCACCGCCCGCTTCGAATTGGAAACTCGGCGCCGGCTGAGCTCCACCCTAGGAAAGTACGTGTCACGGCATACAGCCGGACACTTTTCCACGGCAAGGCAAATCGACCGGATCTTGGATTTGGAAGAGATCATCGATCTGCTCCGCCCAGAGATCCCGGTCTACCTGATCGCCGGCGTTGCACTTGAATCTATCGCGCACGAGATTACCGGTCGCTTCAAGCGCATCTTCTCACGCAACGACGGCATGGATCTGCATCTGTCGATCATCGCCGAGGTGCTCGAACGCTACAACACTCCGTTCTTCCACGCGCTACAAAAGTACGCCAAACGCCCCGGCGGGGTATTCCACGCGATGCCGATTTCTCGCGGCGGGTCGGTGCAGAACTCGCCATGGGCACGAGACTTGGTGGACTTCTACGGGAAGAACCTGCTGTTGGCCGAAACCTCTGCCACTTCCGGAGGATTGGATTCCCTCTTGGATCCGCAGAGCTCCATCAAGGAAGCCCACGAGCTGGCGGCCCGCGCCTTCAACAGCCACCGCACCTACTTCGTCACCAACGGCACCTCCACTGCGAACAAGATCGTTCACCAGTCGATCCTTGCGCCCGGTGACATCGTGCTGGTTGACCGCAACTGCCATAAATCACACCATTACTCCCTGGTGCTCGCCGGTGCAAGCGTCAGTTATCTGGAGGCCTACCCGCTGAACGAGCACTCCATGTATGGTGCCGTATCGCTGGAAGAAATCAAGGGACGACTGTTGCAGTTGCGCCGCGAAGGCCTGCTGCACAAAGTCAAAATGCTCACATTGACCAACTGCACCTTCGACGGGATTATTTACGATCCGCGTCGCGTGATGGAAGAGTGTCTGGCCATCAAGCCAGATCTGGTCTTCCTTTGGGATGAAGCGTGGTTCGCTTTCGCCGGATTCCATCCTGTCTACCGTCAACGCACCGGTATGTCTGCGGCCCAACGCATGCAAACGGCGTTTGAGACATCTGAATATCGTGAGCGTTTTGCCGCGCAGCGTGCCGAACTGCCCGAACCAGGAACGCTGGATGACCCGGCAAACGATGATGCCTGGCTGAAGACGCGACTGCTCGCCGATCCTGCCAAGACCCGCCTGCGCGTGTATTCGACACAGTCCACGCATAAGACGCTGACCTCACTGCGCCAAGGGTCAATGATTCACATTCACGATCAAGATTTCGCAGAACGTAACCGCAATACGTTCCGCGAGGCCTATATGACGCACACCTCGACCTCGCCGAACTATCAGATCCTCGCCTCGCTTGATATCGGGCGGCGTCAGGCTGAGTTGGAGGGCTATGCGTTGGTGCAGCGCCAGGTTGACTTGGCTCAATCGATCGTCCGGGCGATGTCACGCAATAAGCTGCTCAGCAAGTACTTCCAGGTACTCGATACGAGGGACCTGATCCCGCAGCAATACCGTTGCAGCGACACCGGCAACCCAGTTCGTGACGGGTTGGAAGTTTGGGACAGGTCTTGGTCTGAAGATGAATTCATCGTTGACCCATCAAGATTGACCCTGGACATCAGCCGCACAGGAGTGGATGGAGACACCTTCAAGCACACCTATCTGATGGACGGTCACGCGATTCAGGTCAACAAGACCAGCCGCACCTCGGTCCTGTTGATGACCAACATCGGCACTAACCGTTCGGCGGTGGCCCACCTGATTGAGGTGCTGGTCAAGATCGCCGAAGAGCTGGAGCATAAACGCCGATTGGATGGCCGGGCGCTAGCGGACGGGAAAAAGGTTCCTCCGACGCAGATCCCAATGCCAGATTTCAGCTATTTCGCCGAGGAGTTCAGCGGCGGCGGTGGCAGCGGCGATATGCGTTCGGCCTACTATCTGACCTATAAGGATCCGGCTACGCACTTCATTTTCTCACCAGAGATTCGTCAAAAAATTCAAAGTGGCGAACAGGTAGTCTCGGCGGCGTTCGTTACTCCATATCCTCCAGGATTCCCGGTATTAGTTCCGGGGCAGGTCGTGTCGACGGAGATCCTCGATTACATGGATGTGCTCGATACCCGAGAAATCCACGGATACCACCGTGACTACGGGTACCAGGTCTTTACCCGTGAAGCATTGGCCGAGGTGGCAGCGAAGAAGTCTTGATTCTTCGTATGGGCAGGAATCTCAGCTGAGATTCCTGCCCATACGTTTGCCCATCGCCGTACATGCAGCTCTTCGAAGCTGGCACTGACAACTGTGAAATTAGTCAGAGAGACGTGTGAGTATTTGGTCTGAGCTGGCTTCATTGACGCGTTGCGGGTAGCGTCCGTAATGAGGGCTCGGCCCCGCTGGCTGAGTCAGATGCACGGTAACTTCACTGTAAAAGGAGAAGGATCTATGACAAAAACCAAGAACACACCGGCAAGCAAAACCTCGAAGGAGAATGCTGAAGGTGGTTTCGTTGCCACCGCTGCCCTCGGAGATGCCTTGCAGTCCGTGTTGGTTCAACTGCTGGACTTGCAGCTTGTTGGCAAGCAGATCCATTGGAATGTTGTCGGCCCGAACTTCCGCGACCTGCACCAGAACCTCGATGAGATCGTGGATATCGCTCGCCGCGGCTCGGATGAAATTGCAGAGCGTATGCGCGCTATGCACATCACTCCGGATGGCCTGGCCGGCACCATAGGTAAATATAGCGAACTCGAGCAACCAAACAACGGCGAGATTCTGACGACCAAGGCCGTGGATATGGTGGTCAAAGCCCTGCAGAACACCGTCGGAGTCATTCGAGACGTACATGACGCAGTCGATGAGGAAGACCCGACCAGCGCTGACATCCTGCACGGGTACATTGCTGGCCTTGAACAACAGGCGTGGTTCATTAGCGCCGAAAATCGCACACCATAGCATCACTGATTTAGGGGGAGCCGAGGCAATTGTTGCGTCGGCTCCCTCGCGGTTTTCGGGTGCCGATCGGAAACTCGAAATACCCCTAGAATCTGCAGCGCGAAGAGCCTACCGTTGAAGATAGACGGGGTGTTCTCGCAACGTCTACACGTCAATTGAGAGGTGATTCATCTATGGCTATGGACAACGGTTCAAACCCAATTAAGGACGATGAACTCTACGAGAAATTGCGGGAAGAAGGGAACTCCAAGCAAAAGTCTGCGCGCATTGCCAATGCCGCCGCCCGGGACGGCCGATCGGCCGTCGGGGAACGCGGAGGCGAGTCTGGCAACTACGAGGACTGGACGGTCGAAGAGCTCAAACGCCGGTCGAAAGAGATCGGTCTGACGGACTACTCCGACAAACGAAAGGCCGATTTGATCCAGGCCCTTCGAAACTCCTAGTGAACTAAGGACGTCGCGTCATGAGTAACGACGACATCATCGAAGACCAGTCCGAGCCGATTGAAGGAGAGGAACTCAAGGAGCAGTATGTTGCCCGTCGAGGTCCGATTCACCACCCGTCGGTCGAGGAGCTAGAGAAAGACGCCAACGACGATAGATTCGACGCCGGTTAATTCAGCTCCGGTAGCTGATGGATCTGTGTGAACCCTCGTTGGAACGTCTTTTCGGGAGTATCGTAGTAAGTAGTGGCCGTGTTCGGATGGCATGGCTGCTTGACCATTTAATGGTCGAAAACTCACCCGGAAGGGACCAAAATATGGGAGTTCAAAACAACGACGGTGACTAGGTCATCGACGTAATTCGCGAGTCTCATCGTGAATTAACGATATTCACGTCGAGGCCTTTTCGCTTCGCAGGCGGAGCCTTTCTTGCTGCACCGCCAACCCAATGGAAGATAGCCGATTCTATGCCGGGAATACCGGTAAGAACAGGAGAGACGCCATGTCGACAATTCACGGAGCGTCCAGACCGCACAGTAAACATTTGGGTTTGGGACTAGCCGCGGGCGGTGCCCTGCTTGCAGCCATGTTCTTAGCCATCATATTTTGGGTTCCCATGGGCCTCATTCCCAGCATGAATCCCATGTGGATCGTTGTCGCATGGGGCGCGATGCTCATGTGTTGGGGTGTTTTCCGGTTGATTGCCGGGCCCAGCAGCCTAGACCATCTTAACGGCGGTACCAGCGCAGGCTCTTAGCCTAGGAGC
The DNA here is from genome assembly GCF_052377485.1 of Glutamicibacter sp. AOP38-B1-38. Classification (NCBI taxonomy): domain Bacteria; kingdom Bacillati; phylum Actinomycetota; class Actinomycetes; order Micrococcales; family Micrococcaceae; genus Glutamicibacter; species Glutamicibacter sp. AOP38-B1-38. Next base: position 4,750 of record NZ_JBQSWU010000057.1, read on the forward strand.
CGGTGTTTTCTGCCCAGAGCCGGAACACAAGCGCACAGCTTAGAAAAACGAAGCCACTGTGCCACTTCAAATCGAAGTGGCACAGTGACTTCGTTAAACCGCAGGCAGGCAATCTGCGTGCCTTGCCACGCCGTAGTGGAAGTATCGGTTGCTTCTATTCCTACTACTGGGCGTTGCCCCTTGAGGCTTCACCAGCCGATGAGCGTTCAAACTAGTCGCAGATCATTGCGATTCTAGTTTCCGAATTGGTTGTGTTCACCATCTTCGCTGTCGAAATCATTGCCACGGTTGACTGATTCTGTTGAACCGAACTCATTTTCTTCGTTGGCGCCGCCGCTGTAGGATTCCTGGCCGGATTCTTGGTTGCTGTTGCTGCC
>NZ_JBQSWU010000058.1:0-4296 GCF_052377485.1 Glutamicibacter sp. AOP38-B1-38
ATGGTGATTACCTCTTTCATCAATGCTCATGAGAGTACGTCCAAGGTGTCTTGAGTCCAGCCTATGGCCTGCCAACGCTCGCATCTAAGGAAATCAGCAAACGCCATAGTATGTTCAACGCGAGGCAATCCCCGACCATGAAATTGGATCAAGAAACGTCCAGTGTCTTCAGTTCCATCGCTATCTCTCCATTGCCGGAGCGGCCTAAGGGTGCCGGTGTTTGTAGACGGCAATGGCAGCCCGTTTCGCCCTAATCGTTGAGCTCAGCAATGAAAGTCCAACAATCCCAGCAAACGCTACCCCTATTCCCCAGAACATCAGGTAGCGGATGCTTGGCACCAATGCGGCGAGACTGCCTCCAGCAAATAAGATTGCTAAGGCGGTCAAGATCAAGGGGATGATTTTTCCCATGTGGTCATAGGAGCCTGAGTCGAATTCGCACTTGGCGATGAGGTGTTCAAAGGGATGGTTCATCGGTGCTTCGCTGAGCGCTTTGAGCTCTTGGTTGGTGCGGCGCGCGTGCTTCTCATTCAACTGTCCTATTTTACTTTGGCGCATCTTCCTTATCTGCCTCTCATTTTCTCCGGCTCCTCCCCCGTCAGAGGCCGTGCATGGGCCACGATCACCTGTCGCAAGTGAACTCAGGTACTGCAGCTTGTGGGTTGTGTGCGGGTGGTCGTTTGGTTCCTGCTGTCCAGGTGTGTGCAGGAAAAGCAGCGGAGCGTTGGGGGCTTTTGCTGTGCACAGGTGGACAGGAGGTTTAAGCGTTTTCGTTTCGGAATAGGCTCGTTCCGTGAGTCGCTGCTCATTGTGACTCTTACAGTGGCGGCGAAGTATTCCACTTCTTTACCTAGGACTTCGATGCCGTCGTAAATCTCCGAGTCGTGCGAGTCATGGCTACTGCCCATAATTTATGGCGTGTGCTGGCAGGCTATCGAACTGGGCCGACTGTTGAGGATGCCACGTTCCTCAAGTCTCCCCCTTCATTATTTCTAGACACGTTCCCATGCGAGCGGGAACAAACGATTCTGTGTGGGTCTGGCAAGTAAATTCGTAAGTCAGGCGAGGGACCGGTCGACTCAACAAGGAGATAACATGCCGGATGGCGGGCCAGTAAGACATGACCCGCCATCAATCATTCATGAAAGAAATCTTTATTTATTTCTTTCTTTTAAAGTCTGTCCATTTCTCAGCGACGGCAAGTTCGATTGCTTCATAGATGGGGATCTTGGTCTCTGCTTTAACCCTCGCTAGGGTGTCCATGGTTTCTTCAGACAATCTGTTACTGAACGGGACTCTCACGGTTTTTCGTTCAGGGGCAGGTGCGGCTGTTTTCGATGCCGGCTTCTCTGAGGCTGGCACTGGCTCGACAGGATCCACATTTATATCGGGTGCAGGCCGCGGAATCCGTCGTTTTCCTAAAGCTGGGCGTTCTGGCAGTTCCTGATTCATCTGATAATTGTCCTTGCTAGTTCTTCATATGCTTCTAAGACTGGGGCCCCTTTGCGGTAGTTGCCATACCACTCACCTGCTAAGCGGACATCCTGAACGATAGTTCTCTCTGGAACTAAGGGCGTAAGAAGCAACCCGGTTTCACGAAGTTCTTCCACGGAGCTAAGTGCCGCACGCGGGGTGATTGTGTCTTTGTATCCCCCGACAACAATTCCGGCTTCAGTAAGGCTTGCGGTCAAACCAAGCCTTTTCCTACTGGCCAAAAACTTATCAACAGTGATTTTTGCACCCTCAAATCCGTCTATTCCGTCAACGGTTGGCTTAGCTGCGTAAACCACAGTGTCAGAGGCATTCAAGGCGCTTTGAGTGAGAGGGCCACCTTGGCGGTTAGGGCAATCAATAACTACCAAATCCGCTTCGGAACCAAACAATGAAGTCTTAAGGCGGATCTCCAGGTGGTCGGAGCTGTCTTTCTCACGATTGGAAACCGACCTTGAAGAAGGCAGCACTCTCAAGTTTGGGGTCCAATGAGATACTACGGCTAGCTCATCGGCCCAACCTTCGGGGTCTTCATCGGCAAGAATTGCTCCGACATCCAACCCGGCACCTCGTGGTTCGACGGAGGTCCATTTCGTTGTCGCTGCTCGCGGATCTAGATCGATCAACAGCACGTTTTTGCCCGCTTTAGCCGCTACCATCGCGAGCGAAACGGCTGTTGTTGTCTTTGATACACCGCCGGATTCGCTATAAACCATGATCGTCTGCATGCCTACACTTTAGGATAATTCAATCTTTCATGCAATAAATATTTATTTATTGCATGAAAGATTGATTTCGAGCGTTCTGTCGTTACGCCTAGAGAGCATGCCGTGAAGACTAGCCGTTGTCATGACACGGGCTAAACCCACCTGATGCCTGCTGATTATTACTGATAGCTCAGGGCTGTTGCGCGCAGTCACTGTCGAGCTGGTCTGGATACTCGACGGTGTTCAATGCCAATCCGCCCACCCCTAAGGGGCGTAGCGCATGGGGTTGTCCACATCACTGTCTTGCGCAATCAAGCTTTCATGAAATATTTATTTCATGAAAGCTTGATTGCGCAGTTTGGATTACATTTTCTTCACAGGCATCGAAAGAACTGATTTTCGTGAAGCGCCAGCCCTTGCAGTAGCTAATTTCGGAATCGATCTTTTCCAGTTCATCTTGGGTTTTGGTGTGTTATTCGGTTTGCTGCGTGTCTAGCTAGGTGTTCTGAGGCGCTTCGAGAGCGGCAGCGCGCATACTTGGTTGCTCGCTGCATTGACTCCTTGGGAGCGGCCGAACATGGTTTCCCAGGTGCGGCCATCATTGGTTCATAGTGCGGCAGAGGTTCGCTGCGTGCAGGGATCTGCAGTAGTTGATGTAGGACTGAGTGTCTTACTCGCTCTAGGGGAGTGTCCCGTAGTTCTTTCCCGTGCGGACCTTGCGCGTTGCGCTGCGCCGAGGCTTGTTTGATAAAAATTTCATAACGATATTATGAATGGCTCTGTGAGATAACTCTGTGTTTGGTATGTTTTTAATGCTTACATTGGAATTAAGCATATTTTTGACTAGATTTGGATGGTGGATTTTGCAGATTAGGATGTTGTCCAAGGTTGCACTGATCGCAGTTATATCAGGGTCATTGGCAGCTGTTGGTGTTGCTCCTGCGTCGGCCGATGCAATGCGGGAAAAGATTTTTGACAAGGCCCAAGTTTCGTTGGGACTTGATCCGGTTGATGCGCAGACCTCTGTTGCAGGTTTACAGATTGAGCATGATGGGACTTCAGCGACGGCTGAATATATGGATCTATCCATTTCAGTTGATGCACTGTCGTCCCATTCGGACACGACTCAGACCGAAGACGGCGTGCGTGTCATGGGCCTCTTGCAACCTGGAAATTCAAGTGCAGAATTCGCCGTTGATCTTCCAGATGGGGCAGATTTGGAGCGTTTCGGCGAGGGGTATCTGATCACTTCTCGCGTCGGGGACGGCAAGCTTGTATATGGGGAGATCGAGACTCCTTGGGCTGTAGATGCCAGTGGTAAGTCTCTTGAAACGTCTTACAGTTTTGCTGATGGCGTTTTGACGCAGGAAGTCGATACTGAAGGTGCAAAGTTCCCCGTGGTGGCCGATCCTAAGATCAAATTTGGTACTTCGGATGGCCCTGGAGTGTATTGGAATCTTTGGGGTCATGAAGCGAAATCCATCTCAGCTCTTGCTGTGTCAGTCGCAGGGCTGACTACTGCAGGAGGATGTGTCGCTGCAGGTAAGTTGCCTAGTATTGGATACATCATCCAAGGCATCTGTTCCTTTGTTGGAGTTCCAACGATGAAAACAATCGTGTCATCGGTCAAGAAGATTATTAAGAGTACGAAAATCTCAGCGACTGGGTGCTACCAGATCAAGATTGTTCCACGGGGCAATAAGCTCAAGAAAGTGAATGCGAAAAATTGCAGATGAGAACTATTAGACAGTATGGGTGGTTGCTTCCACTCATCATTTTCGGCGCATTAGCAATTACGACATCGCTCAATCCTTGGTTGCTCGGCGCGTTTGCGCTTGTCACCGTCGGGATTATTCATTTTGTTGCTATCCAGATCGATCGAAAGAGATCTGGGTCTACTACTTCTAACTAATCACTCAAGCGGCCACCAAGGATTTATCCTTGTGGCCGCTTTTGTGTCATCTTTTCCTTCAGTTAGCGCTATCTGAAATTCCACGTCTGCATAGGACGATTTGAGTCAAGGCAATCGCTTTTCGCTCTGCGGGCAGCATCGGGTGCTGCACGCGCTTTGCGGGCGGTGATCTTAGGCGACGATACG
>NZ_JBQSWU010000059.1:0-4009 GCF_052377485.1 Glutamicibacter sp. AOP38-B1-38
AGTAAAAACGCATTTGAGTAAGTGAGTGACTTGAATGTTAGTCTTTGAGTAGTTGGCTGGCGCGCTGGAAGCTAATGCCGAGCACTTTTTCAATGTCGCGCACGGTGTAGCCTTCGGCGTGTAGCCCGCGCACGACCCGGCGCGTGTGCTCCGCTGCCGACATGCTCAGTTCGCGGGCCTTGGCGGTTTCTTCGCGGGCCTTGGCCCATTCCCTTTTAGCGGCCTCCGGTAGTTCGTAGGTGACATTGACGGTCACTGCATCCTTGGGCACGTCCAGGATTGCTGCCGCGAGGCTGTCCGCGTACTCCTGCACCTCGCTGAGTTTCTTAGTGGAGGTCACTTGGTCAAGTTCGGGGATGGAAATTTCCCACCACTTGCCGTCCTTCATGGCCACAGCTTCTAGGGTTCGCTGGGAGTGCATCTTATTCCTTTCTGCGGCGGGAGGGCTGATGCCCTCCCGCCGGGGCGGTTACTTCCAGCTCCTCGGGATCTGCGGGAAGATCTTGCTGAGCTGCCGGATGATTCCCGGGGAGGTTTCCTTATGCCTGGGGAGGGCGAAAACTTTGCTTCCATCCGGCGGGGCCCACACGTCGTGTGGCCCTTGCGACCGGATCACGCTCCACCCTTGGGCCGTGAGAAACTTGGTCACTTCCTTGGTTTTCGTTGTTTTCATAACTTTAGTCTAGTCCCCCTAGACTGACAAGTCAATGGGGACTAGACAACATCGGCTATTTTATCCGGCCTGAATCCTGACCAGTGCTCGACCCCCGCGACCACGACCGGGGCTTGCGCATAGCCAAGGCTTTTGATGTAGGCGAGCGCGTCATCATTGGCGCTCACGTCCACGGCGCTATAGGCGATTCCAGCGCTTTCTAGGGCACGGTAGGTGGCGTTGCACTGCACGCACGATGGCTTGCTGTAGACAGTGACGGGCGTTTCCATGATTTCCCTCCTTGGGGTTATTCCTGGGCTGTCAGCGCCGCGATTTCTTTGGGGCTGAGCTTATAGGCGAAACTGCACTGTCCAAATTCCTCGGCGGCGATGGTGGCGGCTTCTTCTGAGTCGTAGAAACCGAGAATTTGGGTTACCGGGCAGTTGAGGACGATATAAGGGGCAACGGTACTCATGGGAAATTCCTGCTTTCCGGGCGGTGGCACCCCGCCGCGAGGCGGGGCACCGGGTGCTAGCTAGCCGGCGGGGAGGCCGCGATATTTGGCGGGTAGATCCTCGAACTTCTCGGGCACATCGTCGGGGCCGTCGCTTTGCCCTGTTTTCCAGAACCAATGAGCGTCACGGTCAATGGCTTCTTTGCACGCTTCCAAGGTGTCGAAATATTTGGTGGTGGTGTCACCTTCGACGTAGAGGCCGTAGCCGAAGTGGCGCTTGCCGCCCTTGTTGATCTGGCGGGCGAATCCGATCACGTAGGGCCATGCGCCGAAGTCGTAGCCTTCGGCTCCCCATTGGGCAATGACCGTCCATCCTGCGTTTTCGGCGGTGTCCAAGTAGTCGTAGCCGTCGCCGCTGCGGTCATCGAGGGGCAAGTCTGGCCCGGTGAACGTGGTCTGAGCTGTAGTTTTCATCGCTTTTCCTTTCCCTGGTTCGTTGTCCTCATATCTTTAGTCTACCCCGCCTAGACACCCCTTGTCTAGTAGAGATAGACACTTATTTTTTTGGCAAATGTCCGCCCGTCCGGGAACCTGGGCCGGCTAGAGAATCACTCACGGTGAGGCCATCTTGAAAACTGGGGTTGCGCCCTGGCTGAGCCTTCGCGAGCGTGCCCCAATCCCTTGGACTACCCCTTGTCGATGCCGAAAAAACCCAACCCCTCCACGCGCACCACGGGTTAATGAGTCTTGAACCATGGGGAAATCAGCCGGGAAAACCCCGGGCACAGTTCTATCAAAGTGACTTCTTGGGGATGCATTGCGCTAGTGTCGGTCGCCGTCGCTACGGTAAAGGCTTAGAATGTAGATTCTAAGAAAGTGTGCTGTGATGAAAATTGATCGTATACAGGTTTGCGAGCTGGCGACCCCGCCGCAACGGGTGATCGCTATGGCCCTGGACCGTGTCCCGGCGGGTTACCCTTCCCCAGCCCAGGACTACTCCGATACGAAGATTGATCTATCCGAGATGCTGATCCGTGATCAAGTCTCGACCTTCATTGTGCGGGTGTCTGGTGAGTCGATGCAGGACGCGGGAATCAGCGATGGGGACGAGCTGATCGTTGACCGCAGTGTGCAGCCACGCGATGGGCACGTGGTGATTGCAGTGATCGACGGGGAGATGACCGTCAAACGTCTCTCCACTGGCCCTGCCGGGGTGGTGTTGAAAGCAGAGAACCCGGACTATCCCGATCTGCGCGTAGCGGAACTATCGGATTTCAGGATTTGGGGTGTGGCCACCACATGCCTCCATCACCTCTAGACTCCCCCAACCCGGCACAGCGGGGCGAATACATCGCACATGTTGATGTGAACAGCTTCTATGTCTCCTGCGAACGCGTCTTTGACCCGAAACTCGAAGCCCGCCCGGTAATCGTGCTGTCCAATAATGATGGCTGCGCGGTCGCGCGCAGCAGCGAAGCCAAAGCCCTGGGCGTTGAGATGGGCGCGCCGTGGTTCAAACTCGCTGCCGACGCTGACCGATACTGGTCGCAAAGTCCTCTAATTATGAGCTGTATGGCGAAATGTCGGGGCGGGTCATGAAACTGCTGGCACGGTTCTCTGCTTGGGTGGAGATCTATTCCATCGACGAAGCCTTCCTCGGCGTGAGCGGCACGCTCGATGAGCTGCAAGCCCTGGGTGAGCAGATCAAGGCCGAGGTGTTCCGGCTGACCGGGTTGCCGGTCTGTGTGGGCATCGCCAAAACTACCGGTACAGCCGAGTATTCGTTAGTGGCCTATTGGACCCGATCCATTCGGGTTCCGTCGTGGAATATGAATGTCGTTTTCAGGACTCGTCGGCACAGTCCTTCCGTGACCGGAAGGGAACGTTTTACGGGACATCGAAGTAAGTCGCGATCTCTAAACCTATTGATTCGTCAGTTCGTGACAACGCCAGGGTGCAAACCGGAAAGCACATCTCTATGCGATTACCTGATTTCACAGACGATCTCGTAAGGCTCAAAATTAAAGCCCTGACGCATGGCTTCTCTACAAGCTTCCTGGATCTGTTCATGCACCGGCCGCCCAGGTGAGAATGCACCGACCCGCACCTCGATCCGTGCCCCATTAAAATTAGACTCCAGTACAACCGCGGATTCCACTGCATCAATTTCCTCTATCTCAGAAGCAATATAGGCAGCCTTCTCTTTCCCCGGTTCCGCCGTACGACTAACGTCTCTGGCTTCCGCCCACGAATCGATGAAGTGATTCAGCCCAAGATGGATTGAGAAGCCGGCACCGAGCGCAAGGAACGCAGACGTTGCAACTATCACCAAGATAGTTTTTATCGTTCTGCCATAATTTTTCATTTTTACAGCATAGATTGTTTCACTGAAGTTCTGCCCGCTCCTCAGTACAACGGCAAAATCGTACGATAAGGGCGCAGCAAGCCATCTACCCACTGGACCATGGCTTCTCAATAGAAACCACTCAGAGCATGCCCGTAGAAACAACGCTATACGGCACTCGTAAAGCTAACGTTCAGATTCGATGCTAACAACACGGCAAGTGACATTGTAGTCATTCCACCACAGTCCGTTCCGTCCACATACGTCCATGAGGCTGTTCTCAATATCTCGGTTAGTGACACTCGTCGTTACGTTGAGGAAACGATCCCTCGGAGCGGCCCCATCAGGCTCTGTCGTAAATTCAGTTTTTAATACCTCTGGGATTTTTTCTACCCTACCGATTAACACCTGCTCCTTCTCGGCATCGGTCCACGTCGCATATCGGACATGGTCATAAAGATACTTGGGAACATTGAATGGGTCGCCCGTAGCTAATTTACTGAAAGCAATTAGCAATCCGGCAACAATGAAGGTTACAACTAGGAATCCAACGCCGAGT
>NZ_JBQSWU010000060.1:0-3852 GCF_052377485.1 Glutamicibacter sp. AOP38-B1-38
GGTTTTTCTTTAGTACAGCGGAAGGGATGCCTTTTCGCCATCCTGGCCAGCTCTTACGTTTGCTTTCTAAGTCCACGTTTTTGACCAGGTGGAGGCCTCGAACATGACAATCCCATTGCTGCGCCATGGTTGCTTTAGCCTCAACAGACGTGTTCAGCACGTCAACATTCGTATCGGAAGAAACTTTCGACAAATTTAAGAGCGCTTTGTGGGAAGAATCAGGAGCTTCTAAGGCCACAGCAGCATTTGCGTTGCCAATCAGCAGGGCGGCTATCGATAAAGCCGCGAGACCTTTTAGACTTTTCTTTGACAAGATTTCACCAGAACCAAAATAGGCAATTTTATGGACAAAATAATGAAACCAGAAGACAAGCGATTTTTCATAGTTGTGTCGCTCATCGTTGCGGGCTTAGTTTTACTTGCCTTCATCATTGGAGCGTCCGGAATTCTCTCGTACATTTTTGACCCCGAACCAGAAACTGACCTTCTGTTCATGCTGGTTCGGTAGGAATTGAAGGCCTACTAGCACTCAGTGCTTCTGTGCGACACGCTCAAACAGAAATCGAATTTTCTTCGGTGCGAGTTCGACCCTTCCCCAATAGATCCGGGGATGTCTGCTAGGGAACTAGTCAAGGCGCTTAAAAAGGTGATGCCCAACCCCGGCAAGGGTCAGGCATCATTATTTTTGAACAAAAAATTCAATTTAAGAGTACCTTGAGTCCGGCAAGACTGCGAAGGTACACGCTCCAGCATGTCGAAGCTTAACATGAGCGTCAAGGCCACCGGCTAGCCCCCGGGTGTAGAGAGAACAAAGGGTTTACCGAGAGAGATCGACGGCGCGTAAAGGCAGACTCGGAGCGCTAGAAAATCCATCGGGGTAAGAGCAGTTCGGCTCCCCCGCGTTGATCCTCACATCCCAGTCCTGATAGCCGAGTAATTCCCGGCTATGGAGCCTGTCAGGTGGATTGTGTAAGACCCCTAGCCAATTTATAGAAAGAGACTAGGAAAAACACGACATGACCACCCAAAGGACACCGCCGGATGAGTGGGTTAGAGAGAATCAGTTAGCTATCGCATAGCTGCTGGACTGCTTAAAGGGACCCAACCAGTGCGGCTCCCTAAGACTTTACCCGCGCGAAGCCTGCTTCGACGATTGGAGGCGATCAGTTGGAGCCTTCGATCATGAGAAATACACCGAAAAATGTCCGCCACGAATCATACCTTCCCGGTCACTGCGAGATGAGCACTAAACGTTCAGTGCAATCGAAGGTTTCCGTAGTGCATTCGAATGGCCTCGGCAATCAGGTCCACCGGTTCTCGCCCCGCTTCATGAGCCAGATATTCCAATTGCTCAGCAGCTTCTGGGGGAACCGCCACATCAGCCCACTTTCGGTTTTCAAGCCTCTAACCTTGGGGTATGCCTAATTGTGATGAAATAAACGTGTCCGTTGCCCCTTCCGTTAATGCCAAGCAGAGGAGCGCAAAAGCCCCTAAATTCTTGTCCGGCCTGTGGGGTGAGGCATTGGTCGTCAAGGAACTTCGGGAGCTTGGATTCAGAGTGAGGTGGGATGGCGGTCTGACCCACGGACACGACCTCGTGGCCGAGCGTGACGGCAAATGGTGGCTTATCCAGGTCAAGACTACGCAAAATAAAAAGGGCTGGGTGGCATGGGGAAAAAACGGCGAATCAGCGGTGGCTTTGGATACGAAGGCGCGGAAAGACGGCGGTGCAGGAGCCTTCTACGTCTTGGTTCAAATACATGACCAAGGCGACCACGTATTCGATTTTGACGCGGAAGTTCTGACCATCAAGATGCCAACTAATGTGGCTTTAGTGGGATTGTCCGCCACTCAGCTCGCGGCGGCCGTGGACGGTGCGCGAACCATATACGGGCAGACACCCCGTTCTCGCACGGGCCGTAATGGCGAAGCAATTGGCACCTTGCTCAGTGCCGATGGGCTGCTTTACCCGCTGGCCACACAGGATTACCCATACCTGCATGAATTTGTGGCCACCCTATAGGCCCTCGGACTTCTATTAGCGGGCACCTGAAAAGGGTCGCCCCCTACAAGACGATGCGACTATTCGACTGCTAAGACATGTTCCGCATGGTTCATCGTTCAATTCGCCAACGGGCACGGCTCAAAAATGCTCGCCTTCAACGGCTACCAGTTCGGCGATCTTGGTAGCAATGTCTGCCATCGAATCTTCTTCGGTGTTTAGCCCGTGGCGGGATCCAAGTAAAGGGCTAACTTTCCGCAGATCATCATAGGTCGTGCCGTGCACAACCGGAATCAGCATGTCGCGTGCAAGAAGCTCCGAGAGTTCCTTGTCAGAAACCCCTCGACTATCGACTCTCTTCAACAATGCAGGAGTAACAAGAACGATTCCCGTACGCGATTTTGCGAGGCCCCTATCGATTTCCCGCAGAAATGGCTGACCTAGAACAATGTCCTTCTCGCTGAACCAGACCGATACGCCCTCAAGTTCGAGTAGCTTGTTAAGTTCATCGGCTGCGCCACGACGATCGTCCCATGCATGGCAGAGAAAGACGTCTCGGAGGTCTGTCTCTTCGCGAGCTCGCACCTCAACCGTGCGACGAATACCAGCCAGTTCTCGCACTTGGGTAGTAGTGTAAGTGACGGGCGAGCTGCTTGGAGACCAAGCCGGTCGAGTTCTGCCAGTAACCAATGCCCCTCTATTGTTCGTACCGCTACTGCCGCTACTAGGTGGAGCAAAAGCGGACCTAGGCGGCGAGTAATAACTACGGCTTCGACCGCCGCATGCAGGACAGGCTGCAGCTGCGCTAGACGACCTATGACCTTTAACCGGTGCTGTACACATACTCATGCTTCAATCATAGCCAATTTAGTAAAAATAGTGCATAAAATTTATGGACCATACCAGTATGTCGCCTCGCGTTCCAACCCCTTAAGTAAGCATTCGCTTGAGGCAGCGACGTCTCCCTCTAAACCCAATGACGTTTAGAGGGGCTGAACAGTTCCTTCACCATTTAATATCGGTAATAGATTCCATCCGCACTCCTTCTGCAGCACGAATCGCAACCTGGTCATCAGCAGTTTGCATAGACTCAGCGAATTCCAGATCCGTCCGCTGCTCCAACTCCCCCACCGAGACCTGGTATACCCTGAATTCATCCAGTGCCAGCGCAACCCGCAGCTGGTCGAGATCCTGGGTCAAGAGAAAAGCTCGGGCTTTCAGCACGCCGGCTTCCTTGAAGGCAATGAGTTTCCAATACTCCGACGGCAACCCAACCCCGCGATAGACCTGGTCTCCTGGCTGAAAGACTGGCCCGCCAAAGACAGTCACCTTGAGGTCTTCAACATCCACCTGTTCATACAGGGCATTCTCCAGCTGGCCCCAAATCCCCTCTTGGCTGCTCTGGTTGAAATCATCCATTTGCGGGGCGATGTTCGTGTAGAAGAAGGAATCCTCGTTGGCTTGCTGTGCTTCCGCGACCTCGCCCCACACCAGATCTGCACGGCGGGCAATATGACCCCGATCCAGCCGATTACCCTGATAGAGCTCATTGCCGGATTGAAACTCTTCAGGCAATCTAAGGTCCCTGCCGAATTCAAGCCCGGAGCGGCTCAACCGTTTGGTTGCAGCGCCGTCGATGTTCCAAGCCACCCAACGCGCCAACCGGCGGGACTTGCTCAGCGACAGGGAAAAGTGAGTATAAGGAATGACATTCGACCCTTCCCACAGCACCGCGTCTTGTGAAGCCGCAGTGTCCAAGAGCGGCAGCGCTACACTAGTTCCCAGAAAGTTCGGGTCATACCCAGTGCGATGAACCGATGCAAGGATCTGATGGCTCCTGGTAGGCATGG
>NZ_JBQSWU010000061.1:0-3546 GCF_052377485.1 Glutamicibacter sp. AOP38-B1-38
AAGTTAAGTCCGGCGGTGACCTACTCTCCCACACCCTCACGAGTGCAGTACCATCGGCGCAGTGGGCCTTAGCTTCCGGGTTCGGTATGGGACCGGGCGTTTCCCCCACGCTATGACCGCCGTAACAGTCTCGAAACAACACCTGATGATCCAGTGCCATTAAGTCTTATGAACCACACCACCAACCCCAACAATCAACATCCCCAACCCACCGAAGTGAATCGAAAACACTGATCATCAAGCTGATGATCCAGTTAGTGTTACAAGAGTTGTTGTCTCGTAACCGTATAGTGAACGCGAGCATCATTGTCTTCAACGATTGCTTTACTGTGTGTTGTAAGTCATCGGCCTATTAGTACAGGTCAGCTACACAAGTCTTTAGTCCTTGCTTCCACATCCTGCCTATCAACCCAGTGGTCTAGCTGGGGGCCTCTCACACTCAAGGTGCATGGAAATCTCATCTCGAAGCAGGCTTCCCGCTTAGATGCTTTCAGCGGTTATCCCTTCCAAACGTAGCTAATCAGCGGTGCACTTGGCAGTACAACTGACACACCAGAGGTTTGTCCGTCCCGGTCCTCTCGTACTAAGGACAGCCCTTCTCAAATTTCCAACGCGCGCAGCGGATAGGGACCGAACTGTCTCACGACGTTCTAAACCCAGCTCGCGTACCGCTTTAATGGGCGAACAGCCCAACCCTTGGGACCTACTCCAGCCCCAGGATGCGACGAGCCGACATCGAGGTGCCAAACCATGCCGTCGATATGGACTCTTGGGCAAGATCAGCCTGTTATCCCCGAGGTACCTTTTATCCGTTGAGCGACGGCCCTTCCACGAGGTGCCGCCGGATCACTAGTCCCGACTTTCGTCCCTGCTCGAGCTGTCACTCTCACAGTCAAGCTCCCTTGTGCACTTACACTCGACACCTGATTGCCAACCAGGCTGAGGGAACCTTTGGGCGCCTCCGTTACATTTTAGGAGGCAACCGCCCCAGTTAAACTACCCATCAGGCACTGTCCCTGAACCAGATCATGGTCCGAAGTTAGGTGACCGGTACAGCCAGAGTGGTATTTCAACGATGACTCCACCCGAACTAGCGTCCGAGCTTCACAGTCTCCCACCTATCCTACACAAGCTGCACCGAACACCAATACCAAACTATAGTAAAGGTCTCGGGGTCTTTCCGTCCTGCTGCGCGTAACGAGCATCTTTACTCGTACTGCAATTTCGCCGAGTTCATGGTTGAGACAGCGGGGAAGTCGTTACTCCATTCGTGCAGGTCGGAACTTACCCGACAAGGAATTTCGCTACCTTAGGATGGTTATAGTTACCACCGCCGTTTACTGGGGCTTAAATTCTCAGCTTCGCAACAAGTTGCTAACCGGTCCTCTTAACCTTCCAGCACCGGGCAGGAGTCAGTCCGTATACATCGTCTTGCGACTTCGCACGGACCTGTGTTTTTAGTAAACAGTCGCTTCCCCCTGGTCTCTGCGGCCCACACCCGCAAAAGAAGAGCAAGTCTTCCTCACGGGGCAGGCCCCCCTTCTTCCGAAGTTACGGGGGCATTTTGCCGAGTTCCTTAACCATGATTCTCTCGATCGCCTTAGTATTCTCTACCTGATCACCTGTGTCGGTTTGGGGTACGGGCGACTAGAACCTCGCGCCGATGCTTTTCTAGGCAGCATAGGATCACCAAATCACCCACCAAAGTGGGTGCCTATCAGGTCTCAACCATAAATGAGAGACGGATTTGCCTATCTCTCGGCCTACACCCTTGGACCAGGTCAATTCCATTGCCTGGCTCGGCTACCTTCCTGCGTCACACCTGTTAATACGCTTACCTCACAAAATCGGTTCCCAGCACCTCACACAAAAGCAGCCCGAAGGCCACAACATCATGCTCAATGGTGGTTAGCATCAAAAGCTCAGTATGGGCGGTTCTTCGCCGGTACGGGAATATCAACCCGTTGTCCATCGACTACGCCTGTCGGCCTCGCCTTAGGTCCCGACTCACCCAGGGCAGATTAGCTTGACCCTGGAACCCTTGATCATTCGGCGGACGGGTTTCTCACCCGTCATTCGCTACTCATGCCTGCATTCTCACTCGTGTGGTCTCCACCGCTGGTTTACACCGCGACTTCACCGTCCACACGACGCTCCCCTACCCATCCAAACGCCCAATCGAAACCAGGCAAATATTTGAATGACGCAACTTCGGCGGTGTGCTTGAGCCCCGCTACATTATCGGCGCGGAATCACTTGACCAGTGAGCTATTACGCACTCTTTCAAGGGTGGCTGCTTCTAAGCCAACCTCCTGGTTGTCACAGCAACTCCACATCCTTTTCCACTTAGCACACGCTTAGGGGCCTTAGTTGGCGTTCTGGGCTGTTTCCCTCTCGACTATGAAGCTTATCCCCCACAGTCTCACTGCTACGCTCTCACTTACCGGCATTCGGAGTTTGGCTAACGTCAGTAACCTTGTAGGGCCCATTAGCTATCCAGTAGCTCTACCTCCGGTAAGAAACACGTAACGCTGCACCTAAATGCATTTCGGGGAGAACCAGCTATCACGAAGTTTGATTGGCCTTTCACCCCTACCCACAGCTCATCCCCTCCATTTTCAACTGAAGTGGGTTCGGTCCTCCACGCGCTCTTACACGCGCTTCAACCTGGCCATGGGTAGATCACTTCGCTTCGGGTCTAGACCGTGCCACTCAAACGCCCTATTCAGACTCGCTTTCGCTACGGCTTCCCCACACGGGTTAACCTCGCGACACAGCACTAACTCGCAGGCTCATTCTTCAAAAGGCACGCCATCACACCCCACAAGTGGGATGCTTTAACGGATTGTAAGCGC
Organism: Glutamicibacter sp. AOP38-B1-38; assembly: GCF_052377485.1. NCBI lineage: Bacteria > Bacillati > Actinomycetota > Actinomycetes > Micrococcales > Micrococcaceae > Glutamicibacter > Glutamicibacter sp. AOP38-B1-38. The sequence continues at coordinate 2,856 of NZ_JBQSWU010000061.1, forward strand.
ACGGTTTCAGGTACTATTTCACTCCCCTCCCGGGGTACTTTTCACCATTCCCTCACGGTACTGATTCACTATCGGTCATCAGGTAGTATTCAGGCTTACCAGGTGGTCCTGGCAGATTCACACAAGATTTCTCGAGCCCCGTGCTACTCGGGTACCCACACTAGAACGGCAGACACGCATTACACCTACGGGACTATCACCCTCTCTGGTCCGGCATTCCAACCGATTCACCTATACGCCTGCACCTCATCCCGCTAACCAGATAGGGTTAGCACATGTAGGCCCCACAACCCCGGTGATGCAACGCCTATCCGCTATCACACACCAACCGGTTTAGCCCCATCCGCGTTCGCTCGCCACTACTAACGGAATCACTATTGTTTTCTCTTCCTGCGGGTACTGAGATGTTTCACTTCCCCGCGTTCCCTCCACACAGCCTATACATTCAGCTGCAGGTCATACGGCATGACACCGTACGGGGTTTCCCCATTCGGAAATCCTGGTCTCAACGTCCGGTTATCGACTCCACCAGGCTTATCGCAGATTCCCACGTCCTTCATCGGCTCCTGATGCCAAGGCATCCACCGTGCGCCCTTAAAAACTTCAACACAAATCAAAGTCTCAGATTGAGCAATAAAACAATCAACAAAATCACAAAACAACCACACAAGAACACCCCAAAAGGGCTCCC
>NZ_JBQSWU010000062.1:0-3260 GCF_052377485.1 Glutamicibacter sp. AOP38-B1-38
GTTCTGATGTTCGCTGATGCTCATGCCCATAGGCAGGGATCTTCGACCCGCGTTTTGTTATATGGCGTAAGTTCATCCGTCAATATACGCGGCGTCGACTCCGACCTTGTGGCACCAATCGATAAGTGCTTGACTCTGCTTTATTCGAAACCGTACAAGGTTAGTCACGCGCGAAATGGCGTTAAACAGGGATGCTTGGATAATGGGTGGACGGTATGTCCGACGATGACGACAGCCGAATGCATTTCCTCATGGTGTGATTCTACGTTCACGAGTATAGAGTCATCGCTGCCTAGATCTCGACGCTACCAATTCGATTCCCGTCAAGAGAAAACACATCGAGAAGATACTACCTGCTCAACAAACACTGATCTATATGTAACGACAGGATATGCTCGACTTCCGAGGTAAGTAGCAGATTCAGTTGGTATGGAGCCTAGCTGGGCCCCTGGGTTGATTACGATGACAAGATATCTTCCCGACTGGAAGTATTCGATTAGGCTGCGGAAGATCGACGACCACAGAATCTCCGGATCATACGACAAGGACGTCTTATGTCAGAAACGCAGTCAGATTTTCTTATCCAACTGAACACAGTGCTTTCTGCTGAGCAACTGGAACAGCGCGCAGAAGTACTACTGGAGAATTCCCGGGACTTCGGGCAATTCGTCGGCGACCCCATCATGCCTCTGGCCGTGGTTTACCCCCGAACGGTTGAAGACGTCCAAAAGGTAATGCGACTGGCCTACGAACATCGCATGCCCGTTGTTTCGCGTGGTGCCGGTACCGGTGTATCCGGAGGCGTTCACGTAACCGGTAAGTGCATTGTCCTGAACCTCATGCAGATGAACCGAATCGTGGAAGTTCGCCCCGAAGACGAAGTCGCGGTGGTGGAACCTGGAGTGATCAACTATGACTTGAACGTAGCTGTCTCCGAACACGGTCTCATGTACGCACCGGATCCGGCCAGCTATAAGATGTCTACCATTGGTGGCAATATTGCCACCAATGCTGGTGGTCTACGCTGTGCCAAATACGGAGTGACACGTGAATCGGTACTTGCTGTAGACGTTGTTCTGTCGGATGGCCGTTTAGTTCATCTGGGACGTAATACCTTCAAAGGTGTTGCAGGCTACGACCTCACCGGATTGTTTACCGGTTCGGAGGGAACACTTGGCGTCGTGGTGCGCGCGGTGCTGCGCTTACGATATTTGCCGGTGGATGAGCGCGACATCTCGATGTTATTCCCAAGTTTGGAAGCAGCAGTCCTTGGCGTTCAACGCATAGCCCGCGCCCGCGTACAGCCGGCCATTCTGGAGCTCCTTGATTTGCCGACTATCGAAATCTTAGATGATCAATACTCGACCAACTATGCAGCGCATGGTGGTGCCATGCTCTTAGTCAGGGTGGATGGATATGGCGCCGAAAAGGAAGAAGCTGTCATTCGCGAGACCTTCGAGAACCAAGAAGTAACCCTCAGCGACTCCGGTGCGGACGAAGCCACAACGCTTATCGAAATGCGGCGAACAAGCCGTGGAGATACTAAAGACGATGCCTATCGCATGGGGGAGGACATTGCAGTGCCAAAGAGCAAGATGTCCGACTACGTGCGAGAACTGCGACAGATCGCTTACTCTCACGAGGTAGATGTCAGAGTCATTGCCCATGCGGGGGACGGCAACCTGCATCCTACATTCTCGGTTGAACCCGGTGCCGGAGTCGATCCTCTGGCGAGACTTTCTAAGGCATTGGAAGGATCAATTCGATTGGCCATCGAGATGGGCGGAACCATCACCGGTGAACATGGAGTCGGCCTTATCAAACGCGATTGGTTGAGCTGGGAACAAACTGCTGACGTTCTGCTTCTCCAGCAAGAAATCAAAGCGCTGTTTGACCCGAGGAATATTCTCAACCCCGGCAAGGCACTTTAGTTTCCTTGAACGACGTCCGTTCCTTCTTCAATAGCTCACTGGCAGATTTAGCACAGACGCATCCCCGGGTGTAGTGTATAACCGTTGTAGAGTTACGGGATATAGCGCAGCTTGGTAGCGCGCGTCGTTCGGGACGACGAGGTCGCAGGTTCAAATCCTGTTATCCCGACTAGCAAATGAATAAGGGGGTCCCTAGGGACCCCCTTATTTTTGGTTGAGGGTGTCGTGCGCATATTTCACCGTCCATCGCCAGAGGTATCCAAGCCCGCCGTTCCACTCCCCGCGTACCTGTAGTCGGGCTCTGTTTTGACGTAAAACTGCACCTCAACACAATAGAGCTGTAGATCACTCGAGGAGAAGGGCTCAAAAGATGCCTAAACGAGTTTTCTTATGTATAGTTATATCTCGTGCTAAGGCATTTCGAAGAGAATGATCTTGATGGTCTTCACTGAGGAAGCCAAGTCACATTGGGATATGGTGTAATTGGCAACACAACGGTTTCTGGTTCCGTCATTCTAGGTTCGAGTCCTGGTATCCCAGCGCTTCACCAGAGTAATTTGGTGAGTTGAAGAGAAATCTTCGGCGTACGGCCCCATCGTATAGCGGCCTAGTACTCCGCCCTCTCACGGCGGCAACACGGGTTCGAATCCCGTTGGGGTCACACATCAAAACGCGGAACTTCGGTTCCGCGTTTTTTGCTTTAAGATTACGCTCATCGAACTTCGTGGCCATCCTTTGCGCACGCGTTACTGTTACTTCAGCATCTTCTGTCGGAGCGAGGCGAACGGCAGTATCACCACGGGAACGAACGATGCGCTAGCTGGTGGTTGAGTGGCCGGGACAGACACACGGCCTACCCGCATTGTGTCACTACAGTCGGTCGCGAATGCAACGATGCCTGTGGACCGGGTTTAAGTACTGCCGTAGTTTGCGCCCGGTGATGTCATCGAGGGCAGTGGGATCCACGAGATGTTCAGCAACGGGGATTCACTTAGCCAAGTTTCACCCTTCGACTGGTCGAGGTTCCAGCCCGGGGACGCCAGCTCAACGTCTGGGTTTATCAATTTCATCTCGGATGCCGGCCGGTGGAACCATCTCATCGGAAGGGAGTCTGCGTTTCCCATCTTCGCGCTGCCTGGCCTCTCAAACTGTTGGGCGCCTCGGCATGCCGAAATTGAACGTCACTGCGCATAAGCATCGAAGCATTCAGCGATAGTGATTATTCGGAGGTCAATAGTGAGCAAGCAACCGTGTGTCGGGTGCGGTCTAGGCCTGTTGAACTTTGACAGTGTCTACCGAGATGAAGTCCGGTCATAGAGAGAATAAGGG
>NZ_JBQSWU010000063.1:0-3226 GCF_052377485.1 Glutamicibacter sp. AOP38-B1-38
GTATGCGGAGGTCGGATGATCTGTCGCGCGCTGCATTCGTGGGAGACGTCGTTGAATTCCGGCACGGAATAACATCGCGACCTAAGGCAAGAAGTAGCACCCCGTGCGAAGCTCGCCGCGCTTAGCGTCGTTGCGGTAGAGCGACTCACAGGCCTCAATATGGGTCGCCGTACCGAACTAAGAACACGATCGCAGACACAAATGAGTACACCAAAAATGTGAGACCGAGCCACGAGCAGGCCAGCCGACTTGTTTCATATTCGGCTCGCTTGAGCCGCGGAAACATTAGCACGAGACCAGCCACCTGGACGACAGACAAGGCGAGGTAAGACCAATCTTTAAATACCCACACCAGCGGTGCAAAATGTACGGCGACGCACAGTGCAATCCACCAGCCAAACCATCGATAACGGTCGCGGACCTTCAAGAGGATTGCGCCACCACCGATGAACAGGCTCATCACGATGAAGGTAGCTCCAAAAACCCACCAGCCGCCATCGTCCAGCGCACTTGAAGTGTTCCAATTGCGCCCGACGACAACTCCGAAGGCGGCGGCGATGATCAGTCCAATCGCAGAACCGACCCATAGCGGCAGCCGAGATTTAGGTGCTGGGTCCTCATGTGCCATACCAAACCACACAGCCACCATAACCCCGAACAGGGCAATGGTGAATGCTTGATCTCGCATGAATTCGGTGATCAAAGGCTTTGTCCGCTCGTCTGTGCGTGGGCTTCGACTTCGTTGATTTCTAGGAGGTCGCCGTATGCCATGGATTGGTCTTCGGGTCAGCCTACCAGAGCAACGACGGTCTCCAGCAGGAGAGGTATGTCGGGCTTGAGCAGCGGAGGCAGCGCGGCAGCCCCTGCAAGCACACCGTCAGGCCAGCGCGCAGCATACGAAGTGCAGCGCGCTTCCAGCCCAAGGCAGCCGTTTCCGCGACGTATTTGCCCCCGCCGGAGCGTCGGCGGGTCACAGGATCACCCCGCACGCCTTGTGCGCGGCGACGTCGAGCCAACCTCAGGTCAGCCCGTTCGAGGCCGTGGTGATTGCCAGCGCGGCGAGGTTGGACTTAATGGCGCCTGGTGACGTAACGCGGTTGAATTCCGATGCTGTGGCCTCTGCCTACTTGCATCCACTGGCGGACGCTGTCCAGGTGGGCCACATCCTGCGGGGCCCGGCGCACTGCGTCATCGCCCAGATGCAGCGGACAGTTGATCCCACCTCGAAGGCGGGTGCTGTAAGGCTCGTTCTCGATCTCGTTACACCACCGGTGATCGAGGTACGTTGAGATCCGCGTGAGAAGTGGAGCCTGCTCGGCGACTGCGCAAAACGAAGACCTCAAGCAGCGTACAAATAACAATCGTCGCCAAATTGACGACAAGAGAAGCAACCATTGGGTTGGTTACAGTCCAGCTGCCATCAAGACCAACCGCTATCGGAAGGGTGTTCATATACATGGGTATTCCCAAGAACTCAGAGCTTGAACCTACCGACCAAGCATTGCTATCGAGGCTATATATATTCCAGAAGACGATAATTTCGCAAGTGATCAAGCCTACGAACAATATTCCGAAGATCAGTAACTGTGTAGTCAGGCCACGCCCTAATCTAGCGATTCGGCACAAGACCCACACAAGTGTCACGAAAGCAGCCAAAGAGAGCAATTTACCTGCATATAGGAACGCTACGGAGGCAAGCTGCGCCTCGGCTTGATTCGAAGTCAGTGCATAGCCAGTGACAGTAGTTAGACCAATGGCCACGGTTCCCAGCAAAAGTGGGAGTACCTTGAGAGTGAACTTCTTGGCCGGAGACTGCGTAGACATGTGGAACAACAAATCGTGGTCCCGCACGATGTAGTTGAATAGGTGCATGGCTACATAAACAGCTGCCGCGCACGAGATCAGGATAACGGCGAAAACCCATGTTACCCCTGAGACGGGGTTGTTGGCCCAACGCTCGAATCCGAGAGCAAGTACAAGTAGCAGAAGCGAGAAGGCAAAGAAGTGCAAATGTTTACGTAGCTCAACCGTCCACTCACGCATTACGGATCACCTTCTTAAAAGTTTCTTCAAGCCCGCCGGAATTTTGAAGTACGTTGACTTTTTCGTGCATCAAGAGCTTACCGTCGTGGAGCACGAGACATTCATTGAATAGGCTTTCCAACCCTGTAATTAGGTGGGTGCTGATTACCACTGCAGCACCCGAAGGCCGATGGCGCTCAATGAGTTCTAAAACCAGATCTCGGGTCACCGGGTCGACTGCCGCCAATGGCTCATCAAACAAATACAAGTTGGACCGGCGCGCCAGCATCATGCCCAGTGACAGCTGTTCCATCATCCCTTTGGACAATTGGGAGAGCTTCAGCGATCGATCAAGTTTTAGGTCAGATAGGATCTCTTCGGCGATGTCGACAGAAAAATCACTATAGTACCGCTGCAGAAGTTCAGGACATTCTGATACACGAAGAAAGTCGTAAAGGTACGGTTTGTCTGGCAGAAACACGGGTCGATTAGAACCTGCAATGGATACAGAACCGTGCCCCATGCTCAGCATTCCTGCCATGGCTTTCAAGAGCGTGGTCTTACCAGCACCGTTTTGACCGAATAGCCCAACAATTCCTGAGGATTCCGTCAACTTAAACGAAATAGGCGAGAGGCTGAATCGTTTACCGCGCCGAACTACGACTTGATCTACCTCGAGTAGATTCATATTCCAATAATCTCCATGTACATACCGATTGTTATATGTAGCCCGTATACGACCACTAGAACCCAACTTAGGGTCTTGACGACTCGGATCCATCGTGGATTGCTCTTGCGGTCGTTGAGCTCATTGACGTGAACCAAGGCCAGTAAGACCCTATAGCCATCTGACCCTAAAAGTGGGATAGCGTTGTACAACAAACTGACTATAGCAAATATCAATGCGCTTTTTAGGTTATCCGAGTGAATAAAAGTGCCGTTGATAATGATTAATACTGCATTCACAGCGAAGTTGACCCAGTACTGCTGCGCTACCACCCCGGGAAGCCGCAACCGTCGTGTACGAACTCGACGCCTCACTGCGTCGGGTCGGCGCATATTGCAGGAGGGACTCTGCGTGCAGGCAGAGGTTGGTATGTGCGGCGACGTCGTGGAGTTTAGATTTAACGTCTAACTTTTAGAGCTTTAGATGCCTGGTTTTTATAGGGCGGACTCTAGCGGTCGATGCAACACCAGACGGCTA
>NZ_JBQSWU010000064.1:0-3113 GCF_052377485.1 Glutamicibacter sp. AOP38-B1-38
AATAATTCTGAATTAAGTTCAGTTTTGGATCCGTACTAGTGCGTCATCGATCATACGGGCGAAGCCCGCCTATAGTCACAGGGCAGAACTAGCAGTTGATCGCATATCTAAGCGCTGCGGGATCAGCGGATTGGTTAGCTAACGTTGCCCTCCTTTGTGGAAATCATTGGTATACCGCCTGGATTTGCGCTCTACCGCCACCACACGTTGCAAAATCATCGAGTAACTCACCCATCAATGGCTCGATTCGAATCTCTTTGCCCCTGATACCACTATTACGCTTCGATTCATGACAGCTCATGGGCATCTCCAATGACGCAAGGGCCTTTTATGCCGAGCGGGATTGTTTACCGGTCAACTCCATTGGCAGCCCGATGCTCAGTCCCGGCTTCCACAACACAACTCATTCTTGGGCTCCGTAGCAAGATCGGTATGGATGCTTCTCTTTGCACGGTTGAAGTGAGCGACTGCTAGTGCCCCCATCGCGTTGACAGCAAGGACAGTTTCACGAATAGCTCATTGCTGGCGCCTGAAGGACTCCCGCCAGTCGGCGGTCCATGACTCTAGACGGTACTTTGCGTTGAGTAGCAAGCCCAAGGAAATGAGGATCTTGGCTCTGTCAGTGACAACCTAGCCCTCGGAAATTGGCTGACCACTACTCAGCTAGTCGCCCTCTGCCGTCCAAGATCGGATAGGCGCCCACTAATTGAGTGTCTACGATCGCCGTTTGGCTCAATATTTTGAGATGAACCCAAAAATCGAGGTCACCAAGTTTATAAGTGCCTCGGACACCTATTCGAAACGAGCCGGCACAAATCTGGATCGATATGGTACGTCTCTGCAACTCCTCGCGGGAACCGCCCTGTGTTTTCTCGCCAACTCAGGAAGCACGAACTGCCCTAAGAGCTCATCCGAAGCGAGGATGTTGTCCACGCCTAGGTCATCAGCAATCGCCATGACCGCACGCACAGACAAATACTTCCGTGAAATACGCGATTCATTTATGCAGATCCCTACACCCAGCTTCCTCGGAAAATTCTCTCGACAACATTTGTCGCCTTTCCATACGGCAACTTGGCGAAGACTCACTAGGCAGTAGAAGGGAAGTTGAGCGTTTGGCTAAATCTCAAGCTAAGCGTACTGTATCGATCGCTGCCATCTCTGCGAGAACGAAGCCATGCGAACTCAGGTTCGCGTAACGGTGGTTAGTGCGTGGACATACTGCAACACGGTAGGGAACGCCAAGCGGTAGGCTCCGACGACTACAGTGGCCCCTGTTGGGAACCTGTCTCTAGAAGCCGTATTCTCAATCGATGACTGGCCGGCCATTGCCCCAATTCTCCATAGCCACAATGCAAAAGAACTTCGTCTAGGCCCTACCCGAACTATGGGACCATTCCAGCCCAATCTTCCGGCAATGGCACAAGTGATTTGATAGCTCTCCACAACATGACAGAGCATCTCATCTTCCGACTTCTACCCAATTTCCATGCGACGAAACCGGAGTTCACGTTGCGTCCCGCGGAGGGGAGATCCTTCAAACGGCAACTCACCCAGGTCCACGAGACTTGCTGCCTTTAGCGCCAGCTGATTAGCCGACTGGACCGCTCTATCGGCGAGTCCCAAAGTATGCGCAAATTCTTGCCAGTGCTTCTTCTTGAGATTTTTCGTCTTACCCGCGACAGTCAAAACCATGGTGTCATCACCGTAAATCAGCGTGCAGGGAATGTCGTAGATCGGTGCTATTGAGAACCTTCCATGAGCATCAGCCAGCATGGAAACGTTCTTTCCGTGCAGGTCTCCATTGCCTGTCAGCCACGCAAACAGAAACTGAAGGTATAAATTACGCTTAGCCAGTATCGGCGCCTGGCAGTGCGAAGCGAGAGACTCTGAAATCTGCTCGGCGCTGACTGAATACTTCAGGGCTGGCGGTAAATCGAGAACCTGCAATCCATCTTCCTGCGCATACCGTGTCACTACCGTACTATTTGCAGAAATCTGCCGGTCGAAGCGCTCGACAAGTAGCCCCTCGACATGACGGGTGTCGAAAACTAGCTGGTACTTGGCCACTGGTAACTTCAGAGCACTGGCCGCCCGGAGATGTAGTGCTTCATTAGCAACCAGATGCGGATGATCGCGCGGATTCAGCTTAAGTAGATATGCCCCGCCATCCAAACCCAAAGGTGTAGTGAGCATTGTGGCACTGATTTTTTCCTGCACACCAGGAATTGAGTGCCGGTCAAGGCTTCTCGCCAACATTGAGAAGTCTAGATCTGTCGAATCAGCAATCGCGGCCACTGCAGGAGGGGCGGTCAGTTCGGTGCCCGCCGGCGATACCCGAACATTACCTGGCGTATCGGCACCCACAACCATCAGTAGAGTCAGCTCATCTGACAGGCTAGTTTTCGCCGCATCTTTCAGTACCGTAAGTCGATGCCCCTCTGGCAATAACCCAGAGAAGAAAGCTGGCAAACCACCACCTGGACCTATATAAGGAACTGACGACAAGGGCAAAGCCGACGCGATTCCACGGTCACCAGATTCTATGTAGTCACTGGTGTACGAAAACTCGATACCTCCGTCACTCAAACGAGACAAGTGCCCAGCGAGCTTCGGCCCTTGATAGACATCGGCTCGCTGCACTCGCTTAAGCTCTTGGATTTCGTGGCTCATTTCTCCACCACAATTTTCAGCCCAAGAACTGCAGCCGCGGACTGCACGGCCGTGATGGAAGGGTTTCCACCACCAGTTTCAATTGCCCGCAAAGTGCGCTCAGAGATATCCGCCAGCTCTGCTAGCTGCTCTTGAGTCAGCCCGCTCTCTTTTCTTGACTGCTGTATAGCGAAGCCAATTTCTGACAGGGAATTCACGACGCGCTCCAGTCCGGCAAAATCTCGCCGATTTTTACGTTTACCCTCACCATAATGCCTCAATAGAGCATTTACGGCAATATACTGCCGAATCGTTGACTCATTCATTTGTTTGTAGCCATCTCGCGGAGTAACGGCAGCATCACGCCGGTCAAGTTTTCGAGCTGTCGTTTAAGGCCGGTTAAAGCGCAAAAAGGTCCCGCCTCGCCAGGCAGAACCACACAACCCACACACCCCCGCACA
>NZ_JBQSWU010000065.1:0-3040 GCF_052377485.1 Glutamicibacter sp. AOP38-B1-38
CCGACCCGGGCGCCATTGATCCGGTGTTTCCGGGTATTACGGAGGGTATGGGTCGGCATAATCTTTAGAGCTGTGAAAGAAACTTCAGGAGTTCCGAGTCTGCCTTGAACCGGCTCGGCGTCAGGCTTGGCTCGTGTGCTATTTTCGCCAAGGCCTGTTCCTTAGCCCGGAGGTCTGCGTGGAGGTAGATCTGTGTCGTTTCCGGCGACTGATGACCCAACCACATGGCGATCACGTTGATGTCCACGCCAGCTTGGAGCAGCAACATCGCGCACGTATGCCGTAAGGAGTGCGGGGTGATGTTCTTGCCCGCCAGCGATGGGCAATTTAGGCTGGCGACCTGAACGTGTGTGCGGAGGATTTTCGCTACCGCGTCCCGGCTGAGCCGGTGCCCGGTCACTGTTCCGAAGATGGGTTGGTGCTCCTCGGATCGGTTCTCCGTCATCCACCGTGCCAGGATGGCCTGCGAGGGCGAGGCCAGCGGAATCATTCTGGTCTTACGTCCCTTACCGACACATTGGATATAGGATCCGGTCGTCCTGACGTGGACATCGCAGGCGCTCAGGCTGATCAGCTCCGATACCCTGAGCCCGGTATGGACCATGGTGAAAAGCAGGATATGATCTCGTCGCCCGTGCCACCGTGTCTGGTCCGGTGCTGCCAAAAGCGCGAGGACCTCGTCGTGTTCCAGGTACTCCACCAGGTGGTTGGTGTGTCGCTTGGTGCCGATCGACAGGACCTCGGCGATTCGTGAGGCCTGCAGCGGTTCCCGATATGAGGCGTATCGGTAGAAGGAGCGGATCGCGGCCAGCCTGGCGTTGCGGGTGCTGACGCTGTTGCCGCGCTCTGTTTCCAAATGGCTCAGGAACGAGGCGATCACCTGGGCATTGCAGATTTCGAAGGTGATCTTTTCGGGTCGGTGTCCCTCTACCTGGTCCAGGTAGCGCAGCAACAGAATAAATGTGTCACGATACGCGGCGAGGGTGTTGGCGCTGGCCTGCCGTTCGGCGATGAGCTTGTCAGTGAAAAACGCTTGAAGTAGTGCGGGAAACGAGTTCATGGTTGTTCCCCCGGATAATTCAATGAAGTGCTGAGCCGCTCGGCGGCCAGCCCCATCAGCTCTAGGGTTCCGGTCAAGTACCAGAATGTTGACTTCGGGTCCACATGCCCCAGATATGTGCTCAGCACTGGCATCATGGCCTCGACATTTTCGCCGTTGCGGTACCAATCGGTGAGCGTTCGAGTGGCAAAGGTATGCCGGAAATCGTGCAACCTGGGTCGGGGCCGTCCAGGCGCCGCGATGCCTGCAGCGGCGAGAAGTTCCGGGAAGTATTGTGTTGGGGATTGCTCCTTGAACCTGACCTTGCGGACATTGACGAAGAACGCCGTGGTTTTTCCCTGGCCACCCAGATACCGCTCACGGTCCCGGCGGTAGCCCGCCAGCACCTCGACGGTGCTTGGATGTAGCGGGATTTCCCGGGACTTGTTGAACTTGGAATCCACGACATGGATGAGACCATGGTCAAGGTCCACATCCTCCAGGTTCAGTCGGTGCACCTCGCTGGTTCGCATGCCGGTCACGGACAGCAAGCCGATGAACGTTGACATGGTCATGCCCCGGAATAGCGGCCGTAGCCCGGAGGCTGCTCTCATCAACTTAACCACCTCGAGGTCATCGTAAATATAAGGCAGCGATCTTCGTGTAGGGGCCGGGAGAATGTCTGCGGGCGGGATCTCATGCCTCGGATCGATGGCGTTTGCATGCCGGGCAAAGATCCGCACGACCATTAGTCTTCGTCCCCAGGTATAGGCGAGTTCACTGCGTGGCGCTTCATCCTTTGCCCATTGCACCGCCAACACCGTGGTGATCACACCTTCGTCCCGTTCCTGCATGAACCGTACGAAGCTACGCAGGGCCGTGGAGAAAGAAACCAACTTGAAACCCAATCCGCGGCGCATCTGCAGGTAGCCTTCGGCGAGTTCAGCGAGCTCATTGGCCTGTGGCTTTTTCATGGCTTCACCTCCGGCCACGGGCGGGCCAGCAGTGAGAGGTGCTTCAGATCAGTTTTGGCGTAGATCGCGGTAGACAACGTGCTGTGATGCCGCAGTACCTTTCCTATCTCGGCCAAACTGGAGCCTGAATCCAGCATCCTGATCGCCACCGTATGTCTCAGCTGGTGGGCCCCGACCCGGGGCAATGCAGCCCGCTCACTGGCCCTGTCCAATACAGCACTGAGCAGTCCGGCAGTGATGGGTCGGTATGGCTGGCGCATGGTGATGAACAAGGACGGGCAATCACATGGGGGTCGTGCATTAAGTACGTAGTCCCGCAGTGCTTCTCCCAACTCGGTCAGCAAGGGCAGTTGCTCACGCTGATCGCCTTTGCCCGTGACATTGAACGTCCCTGAGTACCAGTCGATATCGTCAAGAGACAGCCGTGCCACTTCAATTCGTCGCATGCCCAGGCGCGCCATGAACAGGACCATGGCGAGGTCACGGATCCCCACGGCGGTCTTGCGGTCGAAACTGGTCAGAAGGGCATCTACCTGTTCCAAGCTCAGACCGCGTGGAACGTTGGCCAGGCTCCAGCCGGCGACAGCAGGAACTGCATTAGTTAGTAACCGCCGCGTTACCGCGTGGACATGCAGAAAGCGCAAAAATGACCGCAATGCCCGATGGCGGTTCTTCAAATAGTTCCGCGAGTAATCGTGCGCCGCGTTCGCAGCGACAAACCGCAACACCATGGTTGCGTCAAGGCACATCAAAGTTGTTTCTAATGGGTCGGGCAACCAGTGCAGGAACTTCTCAGCATGCCAGAGCTCAGTTTCGATGCTTGTGTCGGCCAGCCCCCTTTCCAAACGCAACCACTGTCCAAACTCGGTGAGAACACCCTGCTCATCAAGATTCATCACGATCCTCCGATCAGCCAGTGCCCGACCATCGGGCAGCATGGAAGATCAGGGAAACACAGCCACAGGATTATGCCGACCCATACCCTCCGTAATACCCGGAAACACCGGATCAATGGCGCCCGGGTCGG
>NZ_JBQSWU010000066.1:0-2898 GCF_052377485.1 Glutamicibacter sp. AOP38-B1-38
AGTAGGGCATCGACACCACAACCGCAGAAGGACTTGCAAGATTCGGAATGCTCTCCGTCGACTGACAGTACTGTTTGCGATGATCCGCGATGGTTCCCTTTATGACGCTCCGGAGCAGAAAATTGCTTGACTTTTAACATAGGGGCACCCCCCCCGGCGTCTCGTACAACAAAGCGAACGGCTCCGAGTCCAACACTTCGAGACTCGCATAGCGTTGTATCCAAGAAACCCGCCGATCAATCTTCAAACCTCGAATCGTAACAAGTACCGGATAACAATTCACTCTTAAATCCATATGGCAATGATTAAGTTCCCTAGGTAAAGCAAATTTTTCCGCATTTTCAGAACGTCGGGAGAAGTTAATCGAAAACATGAATTATTCTGTGCATTGGGCGCACAACCAGTGCCAACCCATCGTCTCCTTGCACGAAAGGTGCATTCATGAAAAAGCGTTTAGCCATTGCCGGCCTGGCGTTGTCAGGATTGCTGCTCGTAACTTCCGCGATCCCAGTTTCCGCCGCAACTGAATCCAAAGCCATCCAGGAGCTCGCCGCTATGAGCCCCGGCTTGCCCATCTCCGAGCTCAAGTCATCTCTCACGACATATGCCAAGGAAAATGGCTTGACCCTGAGCCAAGCTACCAATAAGGCACTTGCTGAAAATCGTCAATCGGTTGCGGCTGCCGCCCCTGTTGCGAGTAAGAGCTCATCGCTAACCCAGGGCGCTGCGCCAGCAAATGCCGGCGGGGGTAGGATCTACAACTTGGGGTCCGCAAAACAAGGCGGCGACGTATTCGTGATGCCTGCCGGTTATGGCATTATCAATCATGGCCACACCGGTATTTTTATTTCGAAGACAGTCCTCGTCGAAGCCCCCGGAAGAAACAAGAAGAGCAGGTCAACAAGCTCCCTCAATTACAAAGTGAGCAAAGGCGCGGTCAAACAGCAGGTAAACCACATTGCGTCAGTGAAGACCAACGCTGCCAACCGCGCAAAGGGATTGACAGGCAAGAACTACAACATGAATTTTGCTGTCAATAAATCTGCCACTGGCAGAGACATGAACTGTTCACAGCTCGTATGGGCGGCGTTCAAATTAGTAAACAAAAGCATTGACTTAGATGGAAACGGAGGGCTCGGAGTCTATCCGTACGACATCAAGAAATCGAGCCGGACGACAACATACAAAACCTTCTAACCCAACACCACCAATAATGTAGTGGGTCGGCTGACAAGAAATCTGCCGCCGACCCACTGCAGCTGATCGGAAGAAACGCAACATGACTCGAACCCGCCCCGTGGCAATCACATTGGGAACCCTGCTTGCCCTGGCTTTGTCTGGCTGCACAGGGGGTGTAGAAACGCGTGCCCCTGCGGAATCCAATCTGCAGGATCTGGGGCAAACCAAGTATGCGGTATACCTCAGCCCGCCAAGCACTGACTTGGACGCGGAGAAAGGGTCCCAAGGAAAAGTCCTGCTCTTTGAGCAAGATGGCTCCTACCAGCTGGTTGAGACAGATGGTATGGACAACGGGCTGTTCGCTTGGAACGAGAAGGCGTTGTTCTTCAGCGACATGAACAATGACTACAAGATCGATGATTCTGGACTCGAAATTTCTCCGAGCCCCAAAACGGACAGTCAGAATGGAATGTTTTCAACCGATAACGGTTCATCGATTGGAGTCTACAACGACGGCTTCATAGAAAATGGATACGCGAGTCAGGTTGTGATCTCCTCAGACGGAAAATCGACGTTGCATGAAGCCGAGGGCAACTACTTCATCACTTCCCAATGCGGTGACATGATCTATGGCGCCAGCCGCACGACAGGACGATACACTCCTCCTGGGGAGCTTGAAAAAGAACCCATGATGTTCGCCCAATTGACTGGGACCAAGAACGGGTCCGAGCACGTTCTTGGTTCAAGTAACTTAGCCACTGAAGGCGCAGTGGTTCCCGATGCACCCTGTGTAGACGGAAGTGTATATTACCTTTCCGATGCCAGCTCCCAATCGATAGGTGATCAGCCCAAGCCTGTTTTATCGGCCTGGGACACACGCACCGGTAAGTACACAGAAGTGCCTCTCACAAATGTTTCGAACGATGAACCCCTCATGCGTGATGATGGAACAGGTCTACCGCAACTGGGCTCGGCTTCCATCCGCAAGGGTGCCATTGAATGGTACGGGGCAGGAAATGCAATATTTACCACTGATCTGAAAACAGGCGAAACGACCCATAAGTTCAATGTGGAGGGGCACACCAGTCAAGCATCCTCATCCCAAGCAGTCTTCACTCCCTCTGAGGTTGTCCAGTTGGTGGACAACAACGACGGTTCCGACTACCGCATCATTGCCTATGACCGTGACACCGGACGCGAAGTTTCTCGAACAGTCCTTCCGGGCCTAGTTGACGAGTTCAGCAATGACCTCATCCTCCGAGGATTCGCGGTGCGCCCGTAACTTTGTTCCAGGCAGCCAAGTTGAATCCGGGTCGCCGCAGAAAACGGAAAAAATCGTACGCTAAGGGCGAGTGGAGCCAGATAGCAATTGGACTTCAGCTTGCCGACGGAATCAAGTCAAAGGCTGTCCCGTAGCAGGACCAGGTAGAGCCCTCTGTTTGGCTGCGCAATCAGTGGCGTCGTCCCGCAAGGGGTCTGACCGCATAATTGAATTGCAGTGTTCCGATAGCCGGTCCTCCACCGGACACGCCAACCGCTGACCTGCTGCTTTGCTAATGGTGACCTATGAAGTGTCCGTATAGGGTGTACGGTGAACTGTCCGGTGAAGGATCCCTATGTGACACACTGATCTACATGTCTAAGATCATGGTCGGTTACGCACGCGTGTCCACGGAGGAGCAAGACCTCACCGCCCAGCGTGATGCCCTGGCATCCCTC
>NZ_JBQSWU010000067.1:0-2860 GCF_052377485.1 Glutamicibacter sp. AOP38-B1-38
GGAACCTTCTGCGGGACACCGTTCGCTGATTTCGGCTCAGATGCGCTTTCTGACCTCAGCCCAGGACTGGAGAAGGTTGCAGCTGGAGCCGGCTGTGGTAGGCGAGCTTGAGCTAGCCGACACAGATCGGTTGTTGGCCGGAGCGATCACAATCCCAGCAATGACGACCGGTATTTTCAACTGGAATCGCTTACTGCCCTTGTCTGTTCGGAGTCTGACTGCTCTTGCGGCCTGTGACCAGGGTCCAAATAGCGTCGATGACGAAGACTAAGACCCATATCTTCCCTGCACCGTACAAGAAGCTTGGGATTCCCTCGAGCTCGGGTCGTCCTCCGGAGGCGAGGTGTTCGCCGAAGTCGCTGGCACTGAATGAGTCCACTATCCAGGACATGCCCATGAAGGCCAGTGCGATCTGAGCGACGGCGAAAATGAGTAGATGCCAGCCGAGGCCACTGAGTTTAGAATTGTCTGTCTTGGTCTTTGCCATCATCTTTTCCTCTTGGTTCTGTTCGGATTTCCAGGACTGCGAGACTGACCTATTCGCTTCCTCTGAAGTAGAAACAGTCAGTGTCATTTCCGGGGTTGCCTCGTCTCGGGGGACGTTGGCGACGCCAGAGCGACGTACAGCCCACGGCGTGACGATGGCCCCGGCGGCGATGACGCCCGCAAACAGGATGCAGGCAACCTGCCAGGACGTTGTCTCATAGGTGACACCAGCCACCAGTACGCCGACTCCGGCACCGGCCAGCTTGGCTGACTCGTAGAGCCCAAACCCCTTTCCGGCGCGTTCAGCTGCCACCTGGGCGATGACGGATTGCTCGATCGGGATAATCGCTGCCCACGCTGCAGCACTAAGAATCCACAAGGCGGTAATCAGCAAAGGTGAGGGCGCGAACGCCAAAGTGAACGCGAATGTGGCACTGGATAGCGCAGCGATAGCTGCGACTCTGTGCCGCCCGATCCTCATGGTGATCCGGTGCGCCGGCCCTGGAATCAGGCTCATCATAATGGCTCCAGGCAGGAACACCAACGCGATAGAAACCACATCGAGATCGAAGGCCCCTTGAAGGTGCAACAGCAACAGCAATCCAATTGCTGCTTCAGCCAGCGAGGTTAGTCCGGTAGCAAGCAACATTGGTCGTAGCCGCTGCGTCGGAAAGTCAGACTCTGCCCGTTTCGAGGACGCAGCGGGGCGTCGAGGTGCTGTTGCGATCATTACCGCCGAGGCAAAGCAGGCGCCGGAAGCGGCCAAGAAAACACCTTGGAAGTTCAATGAACCTATCAGCGTCAGGCCGGCGACGAAGGCCACCCATGAACCAGTTTCCTGCCACGTCATCAACTTCGGGAAAGCAAACGAATCTGAACCTGCCGACTCGCTAACTATGGCCTGTAAAGCCGCCCAGAACAGTGCGCCCCCAAGACCACCAAGTACTGCAGAGAAGAATGCCATAGCAGGGCCCGTGGACAGAGCGTATCCAGCGCACGAGAGCCCATACAGCACTGCCCCGGTTGCTACAATAATCTGGCGTTCCCACATGTCGGCCAGCAATCCGGCGGGGAACCTAGCGGCAAAGGAGACAAAGAGTTCCGTAGCAACCAACATCCCGATTACCGTCGCATTGAGCCCAAGTACCGCGCCCGCCCACAAGGGGATCAAGAAATCCAGCAAGTCCGCGGGGCCACCGACCAGCGCTGCCGACCACCTCGCTGCGGACTGGCGCACAGGAGCACTCGGGGCAACCGGGGAAGATTTCATGATCCTAGAATACACACGTATTCTAGGATCATGAGTGCAGGGGTAAATAAGCGGGATGTCTTTGCCGCATCGGTACTGGACCTGATTGTCCGCGGAGGCATCCAATCTGTCAGCATCCGCACCGTGGCAGCAAATTCGGGCTGGTCCGTCGGCGCATTGCAAAAGACATTCTCCAACAAGGATGCCTTGCTCCGTGCCGCCGTCGATCTGGTTATCTCCAGAGCCGAGGCGCGTATGGACGCTCTCACTTTCAGCGGAGACTCCGTAGACTACCTGGTTCGCTTGGTCGAGGAAACCTTGCCCCTCGACCAGCAGCGCACGGAAGAGGCCATTGCCTGGAATGCGTTCGCTGCCGAGGCTATCCACACACCTTGGATCGCCGAAATCCTTATAGGCCAGGATCAGCTGGTTTCTGACCAATTGGTAGAGGCCTTGCGGTCTTTCGGTGCAGCACAGCCGGAAGCTGCTGCGGCTGGCATCATTGCAGTTTCAGACGGCCTTGCTCTCCGGCTTCTATATGATCCGAAACGGGCAGCGGAATTCTGTACGGTACTACGACCGATCATCAATCACTTGCTCACCATCTAGGCCACCCCTAACAAGGAATCCCATAAGCGGAACCGCTATCGAGACAGGGTTTTCTCGAACAACAGATTATGTTCGTCGTAATATGCCTCGGTAACGCCGAGTGACCGCATTCCCAGGCGCTCACATACTCGCGGTGAGGCTGCATTGAGTGGATCAGTGACGGCAATAACGAACCGAAGTCCGTTGTTTGCCGCGTCCGTCATGACAGCGCTGGCCGCCTCAGTGGCATAACCTGCACCCTGGGCATCGGGGTGTAAATGCCAACCAATTTCCACAGGAGCTTCGCCTTCGACATCTATCGAGAATGGGATGGGTTTGAGCAGGATATTCCCGAACAATTCACCAGATTCGCGAGAGGAAATAGCCCAGAGCCCGTGAACAGGGTCGTCAATAGTACGACGACGAATGATGGATTCCACAGCTTCCGAGCGACCCGTCATCGGCTTTGCTTGAGGACCAAGGAATCGAACAGTCTCCCACCGGGACTCAAGATCGAACAGAAAGTCGGCGTCGTCT
>NZ_JBQSWU010000068.1:0-2524 GCF_052377485.1 Glutamicibacter sp. AOP38-B1-38
TCAGGGTTCTGGACATGCTCAAACAGAACCCACCAAAAGATCCCCGAGAAATCGGGGATCTTTTGCGTTAAACCTCTATTAATTCACACCCACTTTCGATAGAATTTAACTGAACATACTAGTCGGGGCGTGGAGGTGGAAAGATGGCATATATGAACGCCGAACCCTTCCTCACCTTCAACCCACGCCCCGAAGCAATACCCATCGGACACGCGGCAGGTTTACTCGAAGATGATCACGGCGGGCAAGTGTTCATCCACGGAATGCTCTGGCACTCCTGGACCACCGGCGATGACACCTCCAAACGATTAGCAGCTGTGTCGTTGTGGCGGATGAAAGCGGCCTCAGCCGCAGAAATAGGCCACGCCTTCGGCGTCATCGAAGACACTATTTGGCACTGGCACCGCACGCTGAACACCACCGGCCTGAACTCGTTGACTAGTGAGAAACGTGGACCGAAAGGCGGCTCCAAACTCACCAAAGAGGTCATCACCCGCATTCAACAGCTACGCGCCAGCGGCCTGACTCTGACGGCAACTGCCGCGCAAACCGGTGTCTCGGAATTCAGTGTCCGCCGCGCCATGAAGCTGGACCCCGCCACTGGCCAACCACCAGTACCTGGCCAGGATTTGAGGACCGCTGACCTCACCGAAGCAATCCAAGAAGAACTACCGATACTGCCAACCCCGGCGCCACGCACCGAAGAACGCCTCGCCGCGTCCACCGGAACCCTGACCGAAGCGGTCCCGGTGTTCACTCCAGCCGCGAAGATCCCCTACGCCGGACTACTGCTCGCATTACCAGCGTTGGAAGCCACCGGTCTGCTGTCCTGTGTTCATCAGGTGTATTCAGCATTGAAGCCTGGATTTTATGGGCTGAACACCACCATCCTTGAAGCGGTGCTGCGCACCTTGGCCGGGGAGCCACGCGCCGAAGGCGCGAGGCGGTTGAAGCCAGCAGATTTGGGCAGGATTCTGGGGTTGGACCGTGCCCCGGAAGTAAAAACCATCCGCCGCAAGCATCAGGAACTCGCCGCCCAAACCCATGCAGTCGAACTGCTTGTTGCCTTAGGAAAACACCACCTCGCCAGCACGGAACCAACAGGTGAGGGCGATGCGCTGGGGTTGCTGCTGTATGTGGACGGGCACGTACGCTCCTACCAAGGGTCCAAAAAAATCGGTAAGCAGTACTCGACCCGCCTGAAATATCCGGTGCCGGCGTCCATGGAAACGTGGGTTTCTGACGCGTCTGGTGCGCCGGTGTTCATGGTGATGGCCGCGCCGTCCAAGAATCTGGTCGGTGAGCTGCGCGGCCTGGTTCCTCAGTTGCGTGCGCTGGTGGGTGACCAGAGGCGGGTTCTGATCGGCTTTGACCGTGAAGGCTGGTCCCCAGCGTTGTTCGAGTATTTGTATGAGCAAGGGTTTGACGTATTGACTTGGCGCAAGGGCAGTATCCCGGACCTTGATCCAGGAATATTCCGTAAGGCGAGGTTCACTAATCAGTGGGGCCAGGATCATGAGTGGAAGCAGGCTGCTGACACTGTCGTCGGGGTTGAGGTGGATGCCAAGGCCCGTAAGAACGCTGAAGCGGCCGGCGAAGCATCGGATGAAACAGGGGCGCTGGTTCCGTCCGTTGGCGTCACCGTGGACGGGATGTTTGGGATGCGGCAGGTCAGCCGGATCGTTGCTGCCGGCAAGCAAGTGCGTGAGAGTACCGGGGAAGCGGATCGCCAGATTCATCTGCTGACTACGAATACTACGTTGAGTGCTGGGGAGTTGATCTTCCATATCGGCAGGCGTTGGCGGCAAGAAAATTACTTCCGATACGCCCGCCAGCACTTTGCTTTGGACTCCCACGACACCTATCAGCACACCGTGGATGACGTGACCCGTAGCGTGCCGAACCCGGCGAAAGAGAAAGCGAAGCAAGCACGAGATGCGGCAGCAGCAGTGGTGAGCACGCTGAGCAGCGTCGCTGACGCACAGATGTTGCGGTTGAACACTCCGGAACCAGGGGAAACCCGGGTGGTCAGTAACGCTGAGGTTAATCAGATTAACGCGCCGGTGATCAAAGCGGAACAAGCACTGCACAAGGCTACAAAGAAGTGGGAGAAGATCCCTGCCCGGCTGCCGTTAGGTGAAGTAAATCCGGGACAACTGGTGTTGGAAACAGAGCATAAGCAGTTGCTTCATGCGGTGCGGATGTCCGCATTCAATGCGTCCATGGCCATGGTCGCTGACATTCGTTCACACACCGGGTTGAGATCTGTGTTCAAGGACGCGAATGAGTTCGTGCGTCAAGCGTTGACCGGTAGTGGGGATTTGGACCCACGAACCGACGGCTTTTTGGACGTCGTCTTGGATCCGTTACCTACCCGGCGGGAAACGGTGGCGTTGGGTGAGATGTGTGAACGGCTCTCTGAGACACGCACCCGGTATCCGGGGACGGACCGGGTGTTGCGGTATCGGGTGAAGAATCATTGCTGAGTGTTGAGTTTATTTTTTAGCCGATGTCCAGAACCCTG
>NZ_JBQSWU010000069.1:0-2499 GCF_052377485.1 Glutamicibacter sp. AOP38-B1-38
CAGTGCCCAGGGCTCTGGACATCGGCTCCCCATGAACGGTTAGAGCTCCCCGGTACGCCGGGGAAGAATCCACCTCCGGCACTATTAATCCAGTCATTCTTGAGATATAATTAACTAGACGAATGATGCGGGTTCAGGTGAGGTGGGAAGATGGTTCTGATGACAACTCAACCACTACTTGCCTTCGCGCCCACTGGCAGCGGAACCACCATTGGCGCCGCTGTGGAACTCGTGGAAAACGAGGACGGTGGACAGGTATTCATCCATGGACTTCTCACTCATGTTTGGGCTGGCGGTGATGAAGAATCCCGCCGCTATGCCGCGGTGAACCTGTTATCCCTGCGTGCCGCGCCCGCACCGGTGATCGCCACCGGGTTCGGCATCTCCACCGCAACTCTGTGGCGCTGGAAAAGCGCGTCAGACACCGCTGGAATCACCGGGCTGGTCAGTGAGAAACGTGGTCCGCAAGGAAACTCGAAACTTGATGGTGAACTGATCACCCAGATCCACCAGCTCAAAGCCTCCGGCCTCTCAAACCGCGCAGCAGCCAGCGAAGCCGGGGTCTCCGAGTTCAGCGTGCGCCGCGCCATGACCTTGAACCCCGCAACAGGCCAAGCAACGCAGCCCAGCTCCAAAGGGCAGGTAGGCACTGGCCAGCAGTTAGACACCCCCGCGCCATCCGTGCCATCCGTGCCATCCGTGCCAGAACAGCTTGCCCTGCCGATCCTGGTTGATCCTGAACCACGCACCACCGAACGCGTAGCCGCATCCACCGGGAACTTGGACGAAGCATCCCCGGTGTTCACTGCCAGCTCCCGCATCCCTTATGCCGGGCTGCTCCTGGCCTTGCCCGCGGTGGAAGCTACCGGACTGGCCGACTGCGTCCACCAGAGTTATGGTTCGCTCAAGCCTGGGTTCTACGGGCTGAACACGATGATCTTGGAAACCGTGCTGCGTACCCTGGCCGGTGAACCGCGTGCTGAAGGCGCCACCCGGTTGGACCCGGCAGGGTTCGGCCGGATCCTGGGCATGGACCGGGCCCCGGAAGTGAAGACCGTGCGCCGCAAGCACCAGGAACTGGCCGCCCGGGGTAAAGCCGCCGACTTGCTCACTGCCTTGGGCCGCCACCATCTGGCCAGCACACAACCCACCACCGAGGACAAGCTGGGGCTGCTGCTTTACGTGGACGGCCACGTACGTTCCTACCAGGGGAAGAAAAAGACCGGGAAGCAGTATTCCACGAGGCTGAAGTTCCCGGTCCCGGCGTCGATGGAATCCTGGGTTGCTGACGCGAATGGTTCACCGGTGTTCATGGTCATGGCTAAACCTTCCACTTCCTTGGTTGGCGAGCTGCGCCGGCTGACCCCGAAACTGCGGGACATGATTGGTGATGAGCGGCGCGTGCTGATCGGCTTTGACCGGGAAGGCTGGTCCCCGCAGCTATTCCATGACCTCTCCCGGGCTGGTTTTGATCCGCTCACCTGGCGCAAGGGCGCCACCGAAGACGTTAGCCCGGACCTGTTCGGCAAGGTTGAGTATGCGGATCAGTTCGGTACCAAGCATGAGTACGGGAAGGTTGCCGACACCACCGTCACGCTGGCCTACGGGCCTGCTGGTCAGGAAATCTGTTTCCGGATGAGGCAGATCAGCCGGATCGTGGCCGCTGGTAAGCAGGTCCGTGAAGCCACTGGCCAAGAGCATCGCCAGATCCATATCCTCACCACCAACACGGACCTGCCAGCAGCCGAGATCGTGTTTCGTATGAGTGCACGGTGGCGGCATGAAAACTATTTCCGGTATGCGCGCCAGCATTTCGCGTTGGATGCCCATGACAGTTACCAAGCGTTCACTGATGATAGTGAACGTCGGGTGCCGAATCCTTTGAAGGACAAGGCGAAGCAGAAACGCGACGCGCTGGCCGCGAAAGTGCGGGCGTTGGCCGCTGCCGCGGACGTTCAGGAGCTTGCCCTGTGTTCCCCGGAACCAGGGGAGGCGGTGACGATCACTAATAAGATGCTCAACGAATTGAACGCTCCGGTATTGGCAGCTGAGAAGCAGCTGGCGCAGGCGTCTAAGGAGTATCAGGCGATGTCAGCGAAACTCCCTTTGGGTGAAGTGAACCCTGGGCAGCAGGTCCTGGAATCTGAGTTGAAGCAGGTGTTGCACGCGTTTCGGATGGCCGCGTATAACGTCACGATGATGCTGGTCACCCAGGTGAGTACGCAGACCGGTTATAAGGCAGCGTCGAG
The DNA here is from genome assembly GCF_052377485.1 of Glutamicibacter sp. AOP38-B1-38. Lineage (NCBI taxonomy): Bacteria > Bacillati > Actinomycetota > Actinomycetes > Micrococcales > Micrococcaceae > Glutamicibacter > Glutamicibacter sp. AOP38-B1-38. The sequence goes on from NZ_JBQSWU010000069.1 coordinate 2,250, forward strand.
CCAGGCTCATGTGTTTGTGCGGCAGGCGTTGAAGCTGAGCGGGGATTTGGATCCGGGCCAGGACGGGGTGCTGGAGGTTGTGTTGGATTCTTTGCCGACGCGTCGTGCCACGGTGGCGTTGGGCGAATTGTGTGAGTTGCTCAGCGGCACGCGGACTGTGTATCCGGGGACGGAGCGGGTGTTGCGGTATCGGGTGAAGGGCTTAGCGGCGTCTCATTAATTTTCTACCGATGTCCAAAGCCCTGGTGCC
>NZ_JBQSWU010000070.1:0-2285 GCF_052377485.1 Glutamicibacter sp. AOP38-B1-38
GCTTGGGCCGCCTGCTCTATTTCGATGCTAAGTGCGACCGCCTTGACGGAGTTCGCCTCATTGGTTGGTAGGGGTCCCAGGCTGGAGGCGACAGTTAGCAATTCAGCAAGCCGCTCAAGTGGGGATTCTTCGCTTCCGATCATTGCTCAAACATAACGCAATTATGTGAATTGTCAACTCATGGATGACGATTCACTCTATGGAGTAGTTGAGAGATCGAATCATATCTCATAGTCCCGCAAGCCGGTCCCCGAGAGGAACGCCCGTAAGAGGAACCTCCTGTGGGACACCCGTCGCCGTGTATATGGGCTGGCCTGCATTGGTCACTCTCAGTATCGCCGAGGCGTCCACCCGGATGGCAGCATTCCAGTGATCTTTCCCCGTTCATAATCAGCCTCGGCTGACCAGCCTTGCGTTGCCTGTGCATCATCGAAGGCACCCCGGGCCATGCGCAGACCAAGGTCTGGGTGGCTCATCCCAGGCGCACCACCGCGACGCGTCGAAGCCCGCACGCTCCACGAGTTATCAGCAAAGCCTCCCCCACGGAAGACTCGGTAGTCGTCGTAGCGGGCCGGATCGAGTAGATCCCAGCACCATTCCCAGACGTTCCCAAGGGTGTCGTGGAGCCCGAAGGCATTGGGTAGTTTTTGACCAACTTCTTTCGCGTTCTCTAGCTTGTCGTTCGCTGTCCAAGCAATGGCATCGAGGTGGCCATAATGTGGCCCCACTGTGCCAGCGCGGCATGCATATTCCCATTCGGCTTCGGTGGGCAGCCGGTACCCCGAGGCGTTCGTCTGCCAAATCACTTCGTCTGCCTCGAAGATGTATGCAGGGGAAAGGCTTTCGTTCAATGACGCTTCATTGCAAAACTTGATGGCTTCCAACCAATTGATATCTACCAGAGGTGCTTGGGTGCCCGTTTCGCTATCGCCCATGAGTTGCGAATACTGAGCCACGGTGACGGGAGCGATCCCAATCTCGAATGGTTCCAGATGGACGGTCCAACGGCGTTTTCGTCGTGCGTCGTGCAATTCCACTTGTCCGCCTGGTAGCGGACGAAGATCAAAGGTAGACATTTCACAATGCTCCCATGCCGTCTTGTAAGACGGTCTGTCGGAGGCTGATTTCTCCATAGACGGATGTTTGAGGATCAGAGTGTGACACATCCGCAAACGGAACCATCTACGGGCCGCTCATCTCTCCTTTTGAGGCTCCCGCGTCATCCTTATATCGGGGGCCGCCCGGTACAGTGGATTCTATGCCTTTCACGCTTATGCTCACAGTCGTCCTGGCACTACTGGCGGCCTTCCAATTGGCGCTCGTTTTCGGTGCTCCGCTCGGCCGCTTCGCGTGGGGTGGCCAGCACCGCGTACTTTCGAAGCGTTTGCGCATTGGCAGCGCGATATCGATCATAATCTACGCGCTGATCGGCGTGATCTCGTGGGACCGCGTAGGAGCGGTCGATGTGTTCCCCGCGCCGTTCGCCGAGATCGCAATGTGGGTGATCTTCGCCTACTTCGTGCTCGGCATCCTGATGAATGCCATCTCGCGCAGCAAGCCCGAGCGTTACACGATGGTGCCTGTCACGCTCGTTCTGGCCGTACTGTCGTGCCTTATCGCGATGGGATATGACATGCTCGCGATGGCGATCTGAAGCACATGCACCCCTCCCGGTTGCCCAACCTTCTGTGGGACGGCATTCTAGATCTTGAGGTCGTCCCATTTGAAATGGGTCACGGTTCCGTCTTCCCAGTCTTGGCGCAGGATCGAGTAGGCGATTGAGGCAACGTGCCCGCCGTCGTTGGTTGGCCATCCCAATCGGTAGTGCGCTTCCTTGAGGAAGCCTGCGCGGAGGAAAGTTTTGCGCATGGCGATGTTGTCTTCTCGCGTTTGTCCCTCGAAACGGAGCATGTTCGGCATCGACTCGAAAACCAAGTCGCAGAGCGCACGCAGCACTTCCACTCCCACGCCTTTGCCGCGTTGGGCTTCGTCCAGGCGCAGGTCGAAGAGCGGAGAATCGCCTTCTTGCAAATCCTCCAGAACAGCCATACCGATACGATGTTCGTCCCTCAATACCCAATAACCTTGGGTATCTTCGTTCCAGAAATGGCCATTCTCAATCTTCGTCCGTATGTCCGCGGCCTGGGGTGTTGCCTGAACATGGAACGGGAAACGATTTGAGGTCAGGAAGCCGATGAGATCTTCGGTGTCGGCTGGTGTCATTGGAACAAAGACGATGGACATGATCCTACCCTAGCTGCATCAACGGAAACTGTCCCGAATCA
>NZ_JBQSWU010000071.1:0-2113 GCF_052377485.1 Glutamicibacter sp. AOP38-B1-38
GATCGCGTTATCGTCAGCGAGCTGGTGCATGAGTAGAGATAACCGACTAGTTCTGCGCGGGACTGCATGACACCGTGAGAGTTGGCTAAGTAGATGCCTCGGTTAGTGCTTGATGATCCAAGAGTGATATCTCCGGTGCTACGCCAGTACACGTTGGCCGCTTTGGTACCTCGTGTGAAGACAACGGTGCTTCCATTGGCGGAGGTGATGGTGTTCGCGCGGAAAATGAACCGTGCATTGGGATCGCCCTGGCCATCAAGGGTTACCGTGCCATTGATAGTGAAGCGTCCGGTGGAACTCGTGTACACCCCTGGTCTAATTGTTCCCGAGAGCACTGAGTCTCGGATGGCAGTCGCGGGATATTTGTCCAGAGCGGCATACAAAACCATTAGGTCTGTTTTAGCGTTGCGTGCGCCGGTGGTATTGCGGTCGGTGCTTCCAGAAATGTCCCAGGGCCAGAATCCTTCAATTTTTGTTCCCGGGCTCGTGGCAACACTGCCCGAAATTGTGGTGCCGACACCCAGCGTCGGGCTGTGCTGAATGCTTTCATGTGCCATGAGCAGGTACGTGGCTGCTCTGCCCAGTGTGAGTTCGGGCAGCTTCGCAACGGACCAGCTCGCCTTGGTGCGGGTTCTGGTGCTGAACGCCGCACTCGAGACTGGTACTTGGGTACCGACGATGCTTCCCGCAGCGGCTAGGCCAATAAGTGTGAGCGCAGTCCGCCGGTCTAAACGCCGTGGCGAGAGAATTTCCGTGACACCCACACGCTCTTCAGCCACTTCTTCTTCGGGTAGGTCCGGTTTCCCATCGGAATCGTCATTTGTATCCGGGTGGCGCCCGGGACCTCTGAAAGCCAATATCAGGGCTGCTAAAGTAACTAGGCCCCAGAGAATCAACGGACCGTAATTGCCTGTGTTCAACCAGAAGCCAGGGAGCCCAATCATTGGGATCAAGATGCGTGCTTGCCCAGTAATCTGGGATCGTTTCAGTGAGCTGCTGTCGACATCGTGATTCGCATCGCCGGCAGTGACAAATGTTCCGTCGTCGTTAGCTTCCACGATGCGGTGCAGGCGTAGGCGTTCAATCCCGTCGGGTTCGGCAGCTGCTGGGCTTCGATACTGTACGACGCCGCCCATGGGTACTGGATCGTTCTCATCCCAAGGAGAGGCAACAGCCACATCGCCCGGACTGATGTGTGGTTCCATCGAGCCTGTTTGGACCATCGTCGCGTGCCAGCCAAAGAGCACCGGGACGAAGGCGATGGCGGCGAGAGTGGCTAAAGCGACGAGGTAACCTTCGGCTAGCGCAAAGCCAAGTAGCCTGCCCCACCCCGGTATGCGGGGTGTTGCAGGTTTTCGGTGTTGTTGTCTATTGCTCACTCAGTGCGTTGGAATTAGTTGGCTGGCGCGTCGCTCTGCAGTTCCCAGACGAGGTCGATACTGGTTTGGGCACCTTGCAGAGCGTCGAGCTGCGACTGGCTCAATCCTGCAGCGTCGAAAGTCCACGTGCCGCGGTAAACGGTCTTTTCTCCGGGGGTACCCTCAGTCTCCCACGCAGTGGCTGTGCCGCCGGTGGCGTAGTCGTGGTTTGCTGTGGAGAGTTCTTTGAGGGAGTAGGCCTCCGGGGCGCTACCAATGGGGGTGAACCCGGTGCAGTCGTCGAATGTTCCGCCGGTGCCGCGCTCGATATTCAGTGTGATGTGCTCGTCCAAGCCTACGGCTGAGGTGGCGAGGTTTTGTACGTAGGAACGCACCTCACCGGGAACAGTGGAGTTTGAGGTAACGACGATGCACTTGGTGCCGCTCTGTCCTGGGACAAGCTTATCGACGGTGAACGCCGCGGTGCCCTTGTCATCGTCGGTCAGTGCGACCTGGCCGGTGGCCCAAGAGTTGCCGGAGTTGCGAGTGGTGGCGGTGAAAGCGGCGTTGGACGCCTGCCACACCATGGCGCCGGCTAGCAGGATGGCTACGGGAGCCGCAGCGAAGCCGACAATTTTAGTGGTGCGAGCAGATGGATTGCGCATAGGGATACCTCCGGGTGTGGGAGTGGTGGGATGGGCCGGGAGGAGTAGATGCTTCGTTCTCCGTTGAGGAGCTATGGCCGCAGCTATGCT
>NZ_JBQSWU010000072.1:0-2045 GCF_052377485.1 Glutamicibacter sp. AOP38-B1-38
ATGATCCCGGTGAGAGCACCAGAAGCGCAGTTGCTTTGCCAGTTGCAGGAAGGTATTGGTGTGTTGTTTCAGCGGTGGCGGCGCGGTGAGCTGACTGCTTGAATTGGCGGTTGTCCTGTTGTTTCTTTGGTTTTGAAAGATCATTTCAGTCCAGGTAGGTGGAGCCTGGCACCCAGCGCTGGTGTTTCGGCGCTCTTTGGCATGGGCGGAATCAGAAACGGCCACCGCGAATCCTGGGTATCGGATTTCGGCGGCCGTCGGAGACCTCATGAAAAATCTGGGCTAGCACGATCAGCTGCTCCAGGAGCTGGCAGAGGTGAAACGGGAGAACGAATTTTTAAAAGATGTGAGCGCTTATTTCGTCTCGAACGGCAAGAAGTAAGCGCGATCTTCCGATTCATCAAAGCGCATCCCACCCAGTATCCGGTGAACTGGATGTGCCAGAAACTTGCGGTTTCCCGCGCCTCGTACTACCGGTGGCTGAACCCATCACAGGAACTGAGCGAAGCCAAAGCGCTGAGAGCCAAGCGCAGCATCCTAGTCCAGTTCGAGTACGAAGCATCGAACCGGGTTGCCGGTGCCAAATATGGCTTGATGGTACCGATAGTCCGGCTAAGTGGTGGCTAAGTGGTGGCTAAGTGGTACTTCGATTCCGGCTAGATGGTGTGAAATCTCGTGACTTCGTAGACACCGAAACTCATGGCTTCGTGGACACTGAACCTCAATACTCTGTATGTCCTGTCTCATGAATTTGTGGACACACGATCTCATAAGATCGTGGACACGAAGTCTCAATACTTCGTAGACGCCAACGAGCCGTATTTCTGGCACCGTCAAGGACATGCCAAACGACCTTACTCCCCGCCTACGAGCGATGATCATCAACTTCGACCCGACCCAGCCCGATGCGCTGACCGTCAGCGAATTCTGCAAGACCCAGAAGATCTCCCGCAGCATCTTCTACCGCATCCGTGAGCGGGCAGCGCATGAAGCGGCCGGGGCCTTGCACCCACGCTCCCGTGCACCGAAACAACCAGCAAGCAACTACGGGCCGGAGGTCGTCAATGAGCTCGTGAAGATCCGCAAGAAGCTCAAAGCAGATGGCTGGGACTACGGTCCCAAGACGATCCACTACGAGGCAACAATCAGCGACGAGTTCCCGGGAGAAAAGGTCCCGTCCATCGCGACCATTGCTCGGTTGCTGGCCAGCGTGGGGCATGTGGATCGAAACCCGCGCAAACGCCCCAAATCCTCATACGTTCCTTTCGTCCGGTCTACCGCCAAGGCGTTGTGGCGGCTGGATGCGTTCGAGTTCAGGACCACGAAGAACCAACTGGTGACCGTATACCAACTTATCGATGACGCCACCCGCTTCGACATCGGATCCAGCGCGTACCAACGCCACGAGAACAGCCACGACGCCCACAACGTCCTGGCCAGGGCCATCAGCGAGTACGGGGCACCAAAAGAGGTGCTCAGCGACAATTCCATAGCATTCAACCAACTACGCGGCGGGACAATCGGCGCGGTGGAAATCTATCTCGCGTCACAAGGAAGCATACCAATCAGCGGCCTGCCGGGCCGGCCAACGACGCAAGGCAAGAATGGCGTACCCACCAGACGCTTCAGCGATTCTTGAAGGAGAACAAGCCGCAGGACCTCTCCGAGGTGCAGAAACTGCTGCGACGTTACCGTGAGCACTACAACCAGCGCCGACCCCATCAATCTTTGAACCAGGTCACGCCACAGACTGCATGGGATCTGTTGGAGCACACACCGGCCACCGAAGCGATACCACTGGTTGTGTTGGAGGCTAAAGCCGCTGAGTATCTTCAGAATCGACGCCTTGGAAGCACTGCGGCGAATCGTGCCGACATCGTTGTTTCGAAGACTGGGGACGTCTTTACTGAGGTCGAGCACCAGGACGAAGCCGGCAGTGCACGTCGAAGCAATGAACTTTTGGTGGACGTCACCAGAGACGACTGCCAAGCCTATTACAAGGGGTATCAGATCTCGTTGCCAGCGACATTCGCTCAGAGGCAGTT
>NZ_JBQSWU010000073.1:0-1884 GCF_052377485.1 Glutamicibacter sp. AOP38-B1-38
GTATCATTGATGGCCATCCTTCAAGAGAATTCAACGGAACTTGTGGACGCTATGCTTGCCGGCGATGAACTAGAAGCATTGCGGACTGGCGACAAGCTGCAAGCGCAGGGTCCGGCGGCCGAATACTTGAACTACGCGTCTTCTGAAGGATCCATCAGCCGTCGGTTGCGTCGATAAAGCCCTACGGCCAATTGGGCTGGGGCCTACCTTGCGCTGAGCGCTGTTGCACCTGAAACCGTCATCACCAATATGACGAGGGAGCTGTTGGCCACTGAACCTTGCCGCGTCATGGTGGATGCGAACGTTCCAATACCGCTGAACTATCATTCCTAGGCAAGCGCGACTGCAAAGTTATTGCTATGGCGTGCGAGTGTCGAGAATACACACGTAACAGGACAGACCATTTACGTGGACGGTGGAGTCGATGCAACCTGGCGTGGAGACGACGTTTGGTCCTAGCATACTTGTGCGTGCTTAGATCTCCGGTGCTGTTGGCCATGGCTGATGATGTATCGACGTCGATCACTATGATGAGCCTCGACGAAACGATATGCGGGGCATGCAAATGAAGGCATTGCCTGTTGGTAGGGGAAAAAGTAACTATCTCTTGTTCTCAGTTACATTTACATCTAAAAGGTATCTAGTATAGTGCGCTCGTTACACATTCGGTCCCGGCCCTCGGCCATGAGGAACACTACTGGTTGTCTGAACAGGACGCCTTCACGTCAAGAACGAAGTGAGCCAAGAACAAAGACGAATATGAGTCAGCTGTCCCGACAAAATTCTCACTATTAGATTTCGACATTCCAGATGAACTGGTTCAACGGATGGAAATGGCAAGCAACGAGCTGATTAGCTTCGATCACAAGGCCCGTATCATGCTGGGTTCGACATCAGCTTCATTGGGGCCTCGCTCCTCGATCCTATTGAGAACAGAATCCGCTTCGTCTGCGCAGATTGAAAACCTGACGGTCGACGCTCGACAATTAGCGCTTGTCGAGTTGCAACTAGCAAGTTCTCAGAACACATCAACAGTTTCAGCCAATGGTCGAGCCATGGAAGCTGCGCTCGCTTTGGCAGATGAGCTTAGTAGCGATGCGATATTGAAAATGCATGCAGAGCTACTGCAGGGACGACCTAGGCGGGAGATACATGCAGAAACGTATCGGGATCAGCTCGTTCGGGTGGGTTCGAGCGGGGCGAGTCCGAGAGGAGCCAGTTATGTAGTCCCTCAGTCGGCGCTGATACCTGAACTGATCGAAGACTTGTGCGCATTTATGGTACGCGTGGACCTGCCCTCCATCCTTCAGAGGGTAATTGCCCATGCTCAGTTCGACACGGTTTATCCCGTTGTAGACGACAAGGGTCGTACCGGACGGGTCCCTAGTTCATTCCTTGCCAAGGGCGCGAGGTCTGGTCCAGTCAACAACTGCACCGGTATCCGCCGGGCTGTTGCGCAATAGGGCTAGATACTCCGAGGCGCTTTCTCGGTACCGTGATGGTAATGCGTCGCCAATCCTAGAGGAATTCGTTGAAGCTACCTTGTACGCAGCTTCCATCGGGATTGTCCACATTGCTCATTTGGCATCGGACCTGGGATCCGCACGGGAGAAGCTCCAAGTGCTGCGTTCGCAGTCAACTGCCTGGAAGCTGCTTCCGTTCATGAGCGCATATCGGTGATGCATACGTAGCTAGTTTCGAAGCTACTGAAAACTTCGAATACCAGCGCACTGCGCGCCTTGAATCAGTCGGCTGAGCATGGAACATTGTTTGAGCGGTCAGGGCAGAAAAGGAACAGGGCATGGCCGAGTGTGGGAGTACTTAGAATCCTGGACGACTACGCGACAGGCATGCTCAGAAAGCCATAATCGTGCGAACGGTTTT
>NZ_JBQSWU010000074.1:0-1816 GCF_052377485.1 Glutamicibacter sp. AOP38-B1-38
CCCACCCCCAAAGGGACAGGACGCTTGTTGCCTCAAAACCCAACAGCATGCCAAACCATACAAACCACCTGGCCCCCACACCCTCATTCCAACACCCCCAAAGGGACGCGTACTAAAAGAGCATGAACACCATGCAGCCATAGCCAATACCCCACACCAACCATAAAGTCGACGCGTTTTCCGGTACTGAGTTCATTGATATTCCACCCATGAGCAACCCGCCTGCCAACACTCGTGACAGAAACGGGCAACCAATAATTGGTTAGCTCCTTAGAAAGGAGGTGATCCAGCCGCACCTTCCGGTACGGCTACCTTGTTACGACTTAGTCCCAATCGCCAGTCCCACCTTCGACGACTCCCCCCACACAAGGTGGTTAGGCCATCGGCTTCGGGTGTTACCAACTTTCGTGACTTGACGGGCGGTGTGTACAAGGCCCGGGAACGTATTCACCGCAGCGTTGCTGATCTGCGATTACTAGCGACTCCGACTTCATGGGGTCGAGTTGCAGACCCCAATCCGAACTGAGACCGGCTTTTAGGGATTAGCTCCACCTCACAGTATCGCAACCCATTGTACCGGCCATTGTAGCATGCGTGAAGCCCAAGACATAAGGGGCATGATGATTTGACGTCATCCCCACCTTCCTCCGAGTTGACCCCGGCAGTCTCCCATGAGTCCCCACCTTTACGTGCTGGCAACATGGAACGAGGGTTGCGCTCGTTGCGGGACTTAACCCAACATCTCACGACACGAGCTGACGACAACCATGCACCACCTGTGAACCAGCCCCGAAGGGAAACCCCATCTCTGAGGCGGTCTGGAACATGTCAAGCCTTGGTAAGGTTCTTCGCGTTGCATCGAATTAATCCGCATGCTCCGCCGCTTGTGCGGGCCCCCGTCAATTCCTTTGAGTTTTAGCCTTGCGGCCGTACTCCCCAGGCGGGGCACTTAATGCGTTAGCTACGGCGCGGAAAACGTGGAATGTCCCCCACACCTAGTGCCCAACGTTTACGGCATGGACTACCAGGGTATCTAATCCTGTTCGCTCCCCATGCTTTCGCTCCTCAGCGTCAGTAGATGCCCAGAGACCTGCCTTCGCCATCGGTGTTCCTCCTGATATCTGCGCATTTCACCGCTACACCAGGAATTCCAGTCTCCCCTACATCACTCTAGTCTGCCCGTACCCACCGCAGATCCGAGGTTGAGCCTCGGACTTTCACGGCAGACGCGACAAACCGCCTACGAGCTCTTTACGCCCAATAAATCCGGATAACGCTTGCGCCCTACGTATTACCGCGGCTGCTGGCACGTAGTTAGCCGGCGCTTCTTCTGCAGGTACCGTCACTTTCGCTTCTTCCCTACTGAAAGAGGTTTACAACCCGAAGGCCGTCATCCCTCACGCGGCGTCGCTGCATCAGGCTTTCGCCCATTGTGCAATATTCCCCACTGCTGCCTCCCGTAGGAGTCTGGGCCGTGTCTCAGTCCCAGTGTGGCCGGTCACCCTCTCAGGCCGGCTACCCGTCGTCGCCTTGGTGAGCCATTACCTCACCAACAAGCTGATAGGCCGCGAGTCCATCCCCAACCGATAAATCTTTCCACCAAAAACCATGCGGTCAAAGGTCATATCCAGTATTAGACCCAGTTTCCCGGGCTTATCCCAGAGTCGGGGGCAGGTTACTCACGTGTTACTCACCCGTTCGCCACTAATCACCCCAGCAAGCTGGGGGTCATCGTTCGACTTGCATGTGTTAAGCACGCCGCCAGCGTTCATCCTGAGCCAGGATCAAACTCTCCATAAAAAAATAAAAAGCCATC
>NZ_JBQSWU010000075.1:0-1785 GCF_052377485.1 Glutamicibacter sp. AOP38-B1-38
ACGCTGCCGCCGCCAACTCCAGTAGCTGGGACGAGTTCAAGGACCTCACCGAAGACAAAGTCTACGAACTCTTGTTCCCTGGCCGCAGCGAGCACGAAAGCGTGTTCACCCAACCGGACTGGCCCACCGTGCATAAGGAACTGGCCAAAGTCGGCACCAACCTGAAGCTCCTGCACGGCGAATACTCCGATCAGGCCAAAACCACCGGCGCAGCATTCATGGGTTACGACCGGTTCTGCAAGTCCTACCAACGTTACGTCCTGGAACACGGGGCCACCTCACGAGTGGAGCATAAATCCGGTGTCAGCGTCGAAGTTGACTGGTCAGGCCCAACGATGGCCCTGCATGACCCGGTCACGGGCCGACGATCCACGGTGTATTTGTTCGTCGCATGCCTACCGTTCAGCCGGTACGCGTTCGTTGAACCCTGCCTCGATATGAAGCAGGAATCCTGGATGCTATGCCACGCAGCGATGTTCAACGCTTTCGGCGGCAGCGTGCCGCGGATCGTGTGTGACAACCTGAAAACCGGGGTGATCAAGCATCCCGCCGAAGGGGAGATTATCCTCAACGATGCCTACCGCCATCTCGCCGAGCACTACTCTTCCGCGATCCTGCCAGGCCGCGTCCGCAGGCCAAAAGACAAATCCAGCGTGGAAAATACCGTGGGTCATGTGGCTACATGGGTGATCGCTTCACTACGTCATGAAAAGTTCACCACGCTTGATTCACTGCGTACGGCCATCTATCGGCAGGCCGAAGCCTATAACGCGCAACCCTTCCAGAAACGTGCCGGCTCCCGCCAAAGCGTTTTCCATGAAGAAGAGCAACCACTGCTGCGTCCGCTACCAATGGTGCCATACGAGATGAGCGGCTGGGTCCACGGACGCAAGGTAGCCAAGAACAGCTACGTGACGTGGAAGAAGAACTTCTACTCCGTCCCGCTCAAACACGTCGGCGCCACCGTGGACCTGAGGATCACGTCCAAGACGTTGGAAGTCTATCTTCAGTCCCAACGGCTCAGCAGTCACTTCTTGTGTGATGCGGCCACAGTGAATCAGTATCGGACCAATGACGCCGATATCCCACCAGAACGCAAGTACCGCTCATGGGACCCCAAACGGCTCCGCGGATGGGCTCACCGCATCGGCCCGAACACGGTGCAGGTGATCGATAAGATCTTCGTTTCCGTGCCGGTTGCCGAGCAAGGAATCAACCCCGCCCTGGCCGTGCTGCGCTTGTCTTCAAAATACAGTCCAAACCGACTGGAGGACGCTTGCTTCGTCGCATTGCAGTCACGGATCCGCTCCCCACGCTACGGGCATTTACATCCGATTCTGCAGAACCGGCAGGACGAGAACTGGAAAGAAGCGACCCTCCCGCCAGCAGCTGAAGACAACACTGGATACGTACGAGGCAGCGACTACTACGCAAGGAAGACCCGATGAACCTGAACACCGAAACCAAGCGCAAACTCCGCGAGATGGCCGCCGGCGACCTGCTCACGGCATTCGAATCACAAGACGATGTGGTGAGCATGTCATTAAGTATCGAAGCACGGATCGAGCTGGCCGTGGACCAAGCCCACGGGCTATTTCTGAATACGAAGTCCCACGGTCTAATCCGTCGCGCTAAGCTCCGTTATCCGCAGGCTGACTTACGGAAAGTGGACCGGGCTGAAGAGCGGGGCTTGAACCAGCCGCTGCTGGCTCAGTTGGCGACCTGCCATTTCATTGAGCTCAACAGAAATCTGGTTTTTCAAGGTTTTACGGGGTCCGGCAAGTC
>NZ_JBQSWU010000076.1:0-1662 GCF_052377485.1 Glutamicibacter sp. AOP38-B1-38
AGGTATCTAAGCCATATTCTCAACAGTCCAAAGGATCACTCTCTCGGTGAACAACAATACCTCCCTTTACCCAGCCATACCAACCGTGAGCACAAACCAAGCACTCGTCTCCCACGCAGGACTCACCACCCTGAGCGACCTGCTCAACGCAATGGGTTTCCGCAAACTCTGCGAAAACCGATTCTCCCAATTCGTCCCGGCCGCGGCGGTGCACCGGCCAGGGAAGATGATCGCAGACCTGGGTCTGATGCTCGCCGCCGGCGGCGAGCAAGTCAGCGACACTGACCAGCTACGAACGGTTCAGGGGCTGTTCGGGCCGGTGGCCTCTGACCCCACGTTCAGCAGGTTCTTCGCCAGGATCAGCAAGCACCCGGGGGCTTTCGACTACGCATTCGCTACCATGCAACGCGAGGTACGGACCAAACTCTGGGCGGCTGCAGGTCAACGCAATCCCGCAGCACGAGCTTCCCGCATGAATCCTCTGACCGTGGATATCGACGCGTCCCTAGTCAACGTGCACTCAGATAAAGAAGGTGCCAAAGGAAACTACAAGGGCGGCTATGGTTTCTCTCCCATGATCGCCATGGTTGACTACGGCAAAACCCAGGGCACCGGCGAAATCCTGGCTGTCCGCCTGCGTCCTGGAAATAAAGCCGCGAACTCGGCGAAGGACCATATCAGCATCCTTAGCCAAGCGCTGGAACAACTGCCCGACGATTTCTATGACCCAGATGGTGTGCTGATTGGTGAAAAGATCATGGTCCGCACCGATAGTGCCGGTGCCACCCGTGAGTTCTTGAAGCATGTTGATTCGCTGGGCCTGCAGTTCTCCACCTCGTATTCACTGCCAGTGCTGAAGGAACGATTTGTGCGGTGGATCGATGAGAAGAAGTACTGGGAGCCGGCGCTCACCGCCGATGGTGAGCATCGTGATAATGCGTGGGTGATTGATGCATCCAAGGTTATTGAACTCATTGGATACCCGCCAGGTTCCCGCATTTATCTTCGGGCTGAACCGTTGCATCCCGGGGCGAAAGCCAGCCTGTTTGATACGGACGGGAATAGAGTCACCGCGTTTCTGACGAACTCTCCACGCTACGACCCCGCGTTTTTGGATGCCCGTCACCGGGCGCGCGCAAGGTGCGAGAACAGGATCAAGTCTTTGAAGGCCGCGGGACTTGGGAAATTGCCTTTCACGTCGTTTGCAGCGAATCAAGCGTGGGCGAACCTGGCAATGTTTGCCTATAACCTGACTGCGTGGTTGCAGCTGGTCCTCCTGCCAGTTGGGCATGAAGCAGTCAGCTGGGATGTGAAAAGGTGGCGGTACCGTGTGTGGTCCATGGCTGGGAAGCTGACCAAGAGTGGCCGCCAACCCAGGTTGCTGATCAACCAGAAGGCACCGGAGTGTGGATTGGTCTTGTCACTCCAGGAACAGATCATCGGGTTGCGTCAGCGATGGTCAGGCGGGCCGCTGCGAACCTGAGCTTTCAAATGGTGGTCATTTGGTGCTTCGAGTCAAGGGAAGGCATGGTTCCGGTGCGTGGTGGCCGGCGCTGACGTCAGCGAAAGGACGGTCTTTGGCGTACCAGAATTCAGGAAACCCACCGGAAGTCCGGCGTGATACCGATCCGGTGGGCTTGAGAGTCTCCATGAAAAATCTGG
>NZ_JBQSWU010000077.1:0-1560 GCF_052377485.1 Glutamicibacter sp. AOP38-B1-38
CCATTGACCTGGATTTTCGCCGAACGAACACCCTTCAAATCAGTGATAATCCGCTTCAAACTCATCCCAGAGATCTCCTGCAAATGCCGGCCAATCGCCAACGCAGCGAACACCACAGTCAAATGAGCATCAATGGCGTCCTCATCCCTGTGAAACACCGGACGAGCGGAAAGGTCACTCTTGGTCATACGGAATGACGCTTCAACCTGCCAGAGGTCATGGTACGAATCAAGGACCTGCTGACCTTTCATCACCGACTGGTCAATATTCGTGACGTAGCCCTTCAATCCGGCCAGCATACGGGCACGCTCAATACGTGCCTCATCGACTTCAGGCTTCGTCCCGGTCGTTTTCACGAACCGTGCTTTACGCATCTGGCTTGTGCCTTCAGCAATGCCCATGGCACGGCGTTCCATCAGGTTGATGTTCCGATTATCAGTGACGAAACGCTTCGCAGACCATTGATAAATCACTCGGCGTTCTCGGCCTTTTGCACCGGCGCCCATGACGCGCTTCGATTCCAGGATCTGCCCGTTGGCGAACCGGTTGCCCTTCGTATCGAAATGTTCTTGCAAGTCATAAGGTGCTTTGGCCATACGCGAGCCGACGATGAATTTGAACCCAGCATCTTCCAAAGCGGTCAGATTCGCGGCGGAGAGCATGCCGGCATCAGCGACGACCACCATGTCGGTGATACCGTGCCGCTCCTGAAACGCTTGGACCACCGGAACGATCGTGGTGGTCTCGGCCTTGTTCCCGGCAAACATATGCATTTCCAGCGGGAACCCGGCCGGGTCCACCAGAAGCCCGACTTGGATTTGCGGGTCAACCCGGTGCTCTTTGCTCATGCCGACTTTGCGGAGGTCATCCTCCTTTTTCGACTCAAAGTGAAGGGTGGTGACGTCATACATGATCATTGCGCCGAGCCCCACGGATCGGCTGCGGTAGGCGACCATGGCTTTGGCCAGAGTGTCTTTGTAGTTCAAATCGTGGCAGCGATGCAGGCTGCGAAAAAGGGTCCGCAAGGACGGGTGCGGTGCACAGACGCCATCGAGCACTCTGATGGTGTCTGCTTTGGATGTCGGCTCAATGATCCTGGCGAGCACCATGGCACGAAACCCCTCGTCATCAAGGACTTCGAACCCAAGCCGCGCATAGGCTGCGGTGAGGATGTCCCACAGTTCAGTGGCTGGAGATGCAACGACTTTCGCGGTGCCCGTGGCGCCGGTTCGGGGTCTTCCGCGGTCAGGAATCACGTCGGGCATTGCGGCGTTCTTGGTCCAGTCAGCGACTTCGTCCAGGGACGCGGGTTCTTGTTCCACATCGCCGAAGTCGAAGGCTTGCTGCCCTGGATGCAAGCGTTGTTCGGCGGAGCGTAGCAGCAGTGCTAGTTCGGCGTCGGTGTTCGCTGAGCCGATGTGTTCCACGGAGGTGGTGGTGCGTCCGGTTTGGTCCACGATTTGCACGGCGACAGCGCCGGATGCGGTGCGGACCTTGCGGATGAATCGGGAACCCATGGGTTCAGGGTACCGGGAACCTATTTATTAGTAAGTATTTCGG
>NZ_JBQSWU010000078.1:0-1417 GCF_052377485.1 Glutamicibacter sp. AOP38-B1-38
GCTCTTAAAAGTTAAGCGTGGTGCAGGATGTTCAGCACGGCCGTAGGCCCGCCGTGTACAACAATATCCGAAGCCGATAATGACCATGATTCCGATAGCCTCGACCGATGCGTTTCAGGTTCTTCGCCGTCAGGTTCGCCGCCTCGCTCCGGGCGTTGGTCAACCTCGTTCGTACGAACACCAGCAGCTCCCGCCGCCAGGCGGTCAACGTGCGGAACAATGTTTTCGCCTCGGTCATTTTTGTGGCCTTCACTGATTTCTCCAGCACCGCCCACCGGGACTGGAATTCATGGATATCAGCGGTTTTCAGCAGTTGCCGCACGTGTTCCTTGATTCCATAGATCACTCCGAGTTCCGGGTCTGATTCAAGGATCAGCTTCAGCCGTTCCACCTGCTTGATCGACAGGTTCTCTAAGTTGCAGGTTAGTAGCTTCCGGTACTTGTAGGCCGGATCCGTGGCCCTGCCACGGCGTTCGTGCACTTCGTGGGAACGGCGGCGGCGGACCTGGGTGATCATCAGATTCGCCCGGGCGATCACGTGGAAATGGTCCACGCTGACCTTCGCCTTGGGCAGATTCTCACGCACCGCTTTGCGGAACTCGGCAGACATGTCGATCGCGACGTACTGCACCCGTTGGCGCCAATACCGTGGCCGGTTCTTCAACCACTTCTTTACCGCTGTTCCGCGGCGTCCGTCCACGATATCCAGGATCTTTCCGGTGTCCAGATCGGTGAAGACGATGGACCACGGCTCAATCCGAACGACTTTCCCGGTCCGGCCAAGGGCGTAGCGGACTTTGCGGAACCGGTGCTCATCGATGCCCAGGCGCCGGATGAACATCCGGTCCACATTCCCGACGAGTTCACCGACGGTGGTCAGTCGGGCCATGACCGTTGGCCATGACACCCCATGCGCTGCGGCGACCCGGGACACGGCTCGCAGTTCGCAGCTCATCTCGTCCACGAGCCGTTGGGAGAGCCTGGTGGTGATCCGTGCGCGGAAGGGCAGTTGCTCGGTGGTTTGCACGAACGAACGGCGTTCGCAGGCAGGTTCTTGGCAGGCCATGCGGCGTTTGCGTACCAACACCTGCAGGTCGTCGCCGCCGGCGGGCAGGTCCTTGACCTGGTGCACCGGCCTTGCTTGGATTCGGGTAGTCAGTACCCCGCAGGAGGGGCAAGCGGCTTCGGTTTCGATGGGCTCAACAAGTACCTGCCGTCCGGCAAGTTCCTGAGTCACGGTGATGACGCGGTAGTCGGTGAGGTTCAACAGAATCGACGCAGCATCGATTCGGCCGGTATCCTTGATCACGGCTCGTAGTTCCTTGCGTATGAATTGTTTTAGTCAACATCCATTTTCGCAGAAGGGACTGCGAGCCTTACTTCTTTTTCGGGTCACCACGCTAAAAATCGAAGAGCC
>NZ_JBQSWU010000079.1:0-1346 GCF_052377485.1 Glutamicibacter sp. AOP38-B1-38
GAGGGACTTCGCGGATTGGGCAACAAACGAAGCCTTAAAATGGTCATGCCTAAAGAAATACCAAAGCGGCAATAAAACTATTCGGTACGGTGGGGTTTATGAACTTCGAGATTCCCGTGGGCGGATCATAAAAAAAGTCGGCGTCACGGCATCAGTTTCAGCCACAAATTCCCGTCTCATCACATCTCATCCCGACAGTGTGAACCGAGCTTGCGGTAAATAATCAAGCTTCGCTGGTAAGTTCTAACAAGAAGGGCTATGGCGCATGTGCGCCATAGCCCTTCTCAGTCTTCTGCTTCTATTCTCATACTTGCCCCGTACATGGTTCCCCGTGAACCAGTGAAAGTATGAAGAGCTGCTATCAACTCCGAGAACGCATACTGTTCGCCGCCGGTAAAGCCTCGCGGCATTCTAATCCCGTTCAAACCGGCAAGTTCATTTTCCGTAACCCTCCATTTGACGACCGCCGTGCCATTATCGTCAAAATTGGGATATTCGATATAGATTCCCCACGGAGTTAGGCGAGCTTCATACCCACGTTCGTTCACTAGGTAATCAACATACCTTTGACGCTTAAATGTCTCCATAGAATAATCCTAAGTCCTCCAAGCAAACAATCTAGTTACGGTAGCGAAGATCTCTGATAATGAATTCCGACAGGTTACGATTGCGATGGACCCAAGGATCTTTTTTCGCCACGAACTGTCATTGTTAGAGCTTTCTCACAGTTAGCATCATACGAACCCCAGCAGCGCCAAGGGTTAACTCTGATACCTCCACGTGGTCTTACTCCTTTAAGATGATGTGCCCATGATAGGTGTTCCTCGTGGCCTGGCAAGTGATATTCGCTTATCAGAGGCCATGCACGGGCCACGATCCGCCGTCGAAGGAGAACTCAGGTACCGCAGCTTGTGGCTTGTGTGCGGGAGGTCGTTTGGTTCCTGCTGTCCACGTGGGTGCAGGAAAAGCAGCGCAGCGATTGGGCTTTTGCTGTGCACAGGTGGGCAGGAGGCTTAACCGCGATGCCCTGGTTTCGTCGCGGTTGATTCGGCTTCGGGTAGGGTTTCCATCCAGCAGGTCGCGTTGATGGCGACTTGGAGCGCTGCTAGGGCTTGGGCGACGGCTTGTTTCGTGTCGGGGTAGTCCTTGTTCCATGAGTCGGTGCTCATGGTGATGCGTCCGGTCTTCGCGAGGTCTTCCAGCTCGTTGGCTAGGGCTTTGAGGTCATCGTAAATTTCTGAGGCGTTGCGGGTCATGGCTTATCTCCTGGCCGGGTGGGCGAAAGTGACTAATTTTGAGTAACTGAGTAAATGAGCAACTGAGTAAATGAGTATGGTTGGGTCCCT
>NZ_JBQSWU010000080.1:0-1317 GCF_052377485.1 Glutamicibacter sp. AOP38-B1-38
CAGGGCGTCTGCAAAGTCAGCGGCTGGTCCCCAAGCCAATCAAAGACAGCACTCGATCAGGATGATTCCGTAGCTTCCTCGTAGCCTTCGCCAAATTCGTGTATCCCAGATTCTTAAGCAACGTGATCGCGATGTTCCTCAGTGTTGCCATCACATGCGGAGAATTTCCTACTCTGACTTGAGATTTATCCTCCTGCCATGTCACGTCCCGACGCCAATGAAGGCCGTTTTCTATGGCCCAATGCCCTTGAATCCATGCACCCAGTTCTCCGGGACCAGCCAAATGCGTCGGCAGTGACGTCAACGCGTGCACGATCTCGATATGCCACTTCGTTGCGCCCAACGGCCGCGACTTACGCATGATCTGCATCGCCTGAGCCGCATGCGGGAAACTCATCCCGGTAGTCACGGTGGCACATTTGACAGTGCGGATAGTTCGGCGGCCATTCTGTGTCTGAGTAGTCCGGTTTCCCGCGGGAACGTCATCCCATGGGAGCTGCTCAAGCTCCGCCAGAAGTCTGGTCTGGTTGCCTTTGACGGTAAAAATATAGTGGGATTCACGCTCGTGCAGATACTTCGCATGCCCCTTTTGCGTATGCAAGGCATCCGCAGTCACGACTGCGCCTTTCAGCTCCACCACGTGATCCAACAGGTTCGTGAACTGGGTTATCTCGTTGGTTTTGATTCCCACGCCTACTTGGCTGAGCACTGCGTGCGTGCCTTGGTCGATGGCTGAGAGCAGATGCACGCGTGTACCTTTTCCATTCTTCGCGCCACGGACTTCTTTGCCATCGACAGCGATAGCTTTGATGGTTTTGGAAGCGTTGGTCCCGGCGCGTAGGTTCTGGGTCCAGTCAGCGAGAAGAAGCTCAAAGGTTTGGATGTCTAACCGCTGCAGCACCCTGGCGATGGTCGTGGCGTGTGGTGCTGCGATGCCGTAGCCGGCCAGTTGTTGCGGGGCGACGTCTTTGGCCCATTCAGCAATCTCGATCAGGGTTTTCGCTCCGGCGATGACCGCACAGATGATGATGACCAAGATGTGGGCTAGCGGGTGGCGGATGCCGCGTCTGGCGCGTGGATCTGGAAGTTTCGCTAGGCTGCGCAGGAGAGTTTTTGGTTGAATGACGTCGTGGTTGAGTCCTTCAAATTGGTCAATAAAGGCGTGCAAATGAGACGATGACACGTAGGAACTCCTGTGTGCATGTGGGTGTGGTTATTCACATGCTTAACAGGGGTTCCGCCTCTTTAAAAGGGGTTCTGGGGTGCGTCTCAGATATTAAGACGATTTGGTCGGTTCAGGACTTTGCAGACGCCCTG
>NZ_JBQSWU010000081.1:0-1287 GCF_052377485.1 Glutamicibacter sp. AOP38-B1-38
GGCTCTTCAGAATTGAGAGTGTAGCCACCTAAACCCAACACCCCGGATCCCGGGCATGTCGTCAATGCATTAAAAAGTCGAGGCCTTCCAGAAGAATGGAAGTTACCACACTAACCATTTCTAGAGACCTCGACTGTGCACCATTCTATCTATACCCCCGCAAATCTCACGACTTTCACCAACCTTGACGGACTGGGACTCACCGCCATCGGGCAGCGCCTTACGCCGAAGAAAGCTGAGATCCTCTGCCAAGTGACCAACCCTGACCCATGGTGCCAAACGTGCGGAACGCCCGGAAATCCACGCGATACCGTCACCCGGCGCCTGGCCCACGAACCGTTCGGATGGCGGCCCACCGTCTTGGTGATCAAGCACCGCCGCTACCGCTGCAACCACTGCCAACGCGTCTGGCGTGAAGACCTCAGCCAAGCGGTAGCGCCACGACAGAAAATCAGCCGGACCGGGCTACGCTGGGCTTTGGCCGGGCTAGTCACCCAGCACCTGTCAGTCTCACGGATTGCCGAAGGGCTCGGTGTCACCTGGAATACCGCCAACGAAGCAGTGCTGGCCGAAGGCCAGCGCCTGCTGATAGATGACCCAACCCGGTTCAACGGAGTCAAAGTGTTGGGAGTTGATGAGCACGTGTGGCGGCATACCAAAAGTGGAGACAAGTACGTGACGGTCATTGTTGACCTCACCCCGGTGAAGGCTGGCACTGGCACCGCACGATTGCTCGACATGATTCCCGGACGTTCCAAGGCCGTGTTCAAGACCTGGCTTGCTGAACGCGGTGAAGCATGGAAAAACAATGTTGAGGTGGTCGCGATGGACGGGTTCACCGGCTTCAAAAGCGCTGCTGCTGAGGAACTGCCCCAAGCCGTAGAAGTCTTGGACCCTTTTCATGTGGTCAAGCTCGGCTCCGAGGCGTTGGACCAGGCCAGACAACGAGTTCAGCGTGAACAATATGGGCGGCGTGGCCGGAAAGATGATCCGCTGTATAAGTGCCGGCGTACGCTGACTACAGGTTTATCGCTGGCCACAGAGAAACAGAAACAGCGCGTTGAAGACCTGTTCAACGTTGCGAAGCACGAGCCTGTGCAATTGGTCTGGAGCGTTTACCAGAGGATGGTTGATGCCTACCGGCAGAAGAAGCCCGAGATCGGGAAGTGGGCCATGGAACAACTGATCAACGAGATCGGTACCAAAGTGCCGAAGGGTTTACCGGAGTTGAAGAAACTCGGTGGTACGCTGCGCAGGCGGAAACCGGATATCCTCGCGTATTTTGAT
>NZ_JBQSWU010000082.1:0-1260 GCF_052377485.1 Glutamicibacter sp. AOP38-B1-38
TTGAACGCGACCAACGCAAGAAAACCGGCACAATCACTCCGTGACCTCTTCCTGCCACCACCGAAAGATGACGTGCGGCTCTCATCCGTTGCCCCACACTGCGAAAGCTTTGCGTCGGGCATTTCGCTTTTTCGCGAGCCCTATCCACGCCAGGATCGACACCGGGATGTCGTTAGCGTGAATTTCCGTACCGATCTTCCTCAGACCCCGGCCACAACTCCCGTTTGTCGAAACGTGTACCTACCGGGTTGGCTGGCATCAATGTCAAAATCAAAAGCGCCAAGGTACCCAAGATCGGCACAAGCGCTAACAGATACAACCAGCCACTGAAGTTGGCATCATGTAAACGACGCACCGCGATCGAAATATTCGGGATCAGCGTCGCCAAACCATAGATGTTCACTATCCACTCCACCACGACAGCCTCCGTAGGGACCTCAACGGCGCCAGGCTCAATAGCAAGTGCACCGCTCATGAACATCGCGATCACAGCCACAAAACCGACGATGAAATTGAACAACGCCACCCACCAGTACTCACTCAAACTCGCACGGCCACTGAAAGTCGCGTACTTCTTGAAGAACCGTTTGACGGCTTCGCCAAAAGACGCTCCGTACAACGGTAAGCTCAGACTTTCAGTCTCAGACGTCGCATAAGGATTATTCGGCGGGTAAACAGGGTCAGACATAAGGCAGCTTCCTCCAGTGGATTGATCATTCAACATCATACTGTTATTTCAACCGAAACTTCACGGCCCCAGAGAACACTCGACATCTAGGAATCCACATTCACCAATAAATTAACCCGGTACCGTGCATGGTGACGCCGCTTGGCATCACTCCCAGAATTCGCCAAATCTCAGGGACAAGATTCATCCCAGCGACATTCTCGAAGCCTGGCAGCTCAGAAGGTCATATCAATCAATATGCCATCTGACCAATTACTTGGATCCACGGCAGCATCAATGCTATTCGCCTGCCAGACCTCCTTCGGCCTCCAACGCAGCCGCAATCGCTTCAGGAGACGGCAAAGACGTCTTCTCCTCCTGAGGCAACGCATCATACGTGTAAGAAGAAACCGCTAGCGGCTGTGTCGAACCCTCCAAGGCATACCGCACCGTCCGATCGTTCTTAGACCCACAAACTAAGATCCCCACCGTAGGAGCCTGACGGGGAAGCCTCAACATGTCATTAACCGCAGCGACATAGAAATTCAACTGCCCCAGATGCTCAGGCCTGAACTTCCCAGCCTTCAGCTCAA
>NZ_JBQSWU010000083.1:0-1241 GCF_052377485.1 Glutamicibacter sp. AOP38-B1-38
GCAGTCCAGCAGCTATGCGATAGCTAACTGATTCTCTCTAACCCACTCATCCCAAAACCGGGACGGCGTCAACCCATCCAAAGACCCATGGGGACGCTCATGATTGTAAATGTCTTTCCATTCATCAGCCAAATACTTCGCTTCCACCATAGTGTCCATAATTTCCCCGGAAAGCTGTTCACGCCGGAACTGCGCATTGAACGACTCGATAAAACCGTTCTGCCAAGGTGAGCCCGGATCGATAAACGCAGTGGACACCCCCACAGTGTTGCACCAATCCACCAGCGCGTCAGCAGTGAACTCAGGCCCGTTATCACACCGCACAAACGTTGGCTGGATCCCAGTTTCAGCAATGATGTCCTCCAAAACAGCCACCACATCAGCAGCTTTAAAAGACCTGCGGGGAATGATCGCCAAAGCGGTCCGCGTGTACTCATCAATGACATTGAAGAACCGGATATGACGGCCACAAGAGGTGACATCCGACTGGAAATCAAAGCTGAGCACGTGCATCGGGTACTCGGCGGTCAACCGCTTCTGTTCCCCAGCGTCTGGGCCGGTGCGCCGCTTCTTTCGACGCTTGGGCTTACAAACCAGACCTTCTTCTCGCCATAATCGTCGGATGCGCTTGCTGTTCAAGACAGTGTCTTTCCATCGTTCGGTGGCCAGCAAGTGCCAGCGGGCTTTGCGCCACCCCCACGTTGGATGCTTAGACGCGACAGCCCTCAAGTCGGCTCGTAGCTGCGCTTCGTCAAAGCTCATCGGTGTTTTTTTCTTACGTAGTGCAGAGCGGTTCTGGCCCAGAACTTGGCAAGCGAAGCGTTCGGACGCCCCGAATTTTTCCATCGCCATCCGTACAGCACGGCGGCGTGGTTCGGGGCTTAGAATTTTCCCTTGGCAACCTCAGTAAGGATGTCGTTGGCGAGCATCTGATCAGCGAGCAGCTTCTTGAGGCGCGCGTTTTCCTTCTCTAGCTCCTTGGTACGTTTGCTGGCTTCAGCGTTTTTCTCGGACCCGTACTGGTTGATCCAGCGGTACCAAGTAGCTTCAGTGATCTGAAGTTCCTTGATGACCTCGATCATCGGGTGTCCGTCGTTGAGCATCTTTTGTCCTTGACGGACTTTAGCGATGACCTGGTCTGGTGTGTGTCTGCGTGCCATTGTTTCTGTGATTCCTCCTGTGTCCATTGTCGGACACGAGTACTCACATAGTCACTGGACTACTTTCCGGGGACCCAACCA
>NZ_JBQSWU010000084.1:0-1187 GCF_052377485.1 Glutamicibacter sp. AOP38-B1-38
GAAGCTGCCCTCCGTAACGTAGCGTCAGCTTTCCGTCCTTGTCCACGGTGTCTGTTCTGATGCGCCGTTCGTCCTTTGGAAGCGGTTTCGGAACGGCTTTCGCTGTTGCCGTGTAGCGCAGATATGGTGGTTTCCTCCCCGCTGCTTTGTGTGGCCTTTCCATGTTGTAGACGTGCTTGAATTCCTCAAGTTGCTCGTTGAGTTGGGCGACGGTTTTGGCCCGTGGTTGGGCATTGAGCCAGAGCTTGAGCGTGCGATGGAATCGTTCAATCTTGCCCTGGGTTTGAGGGTGGTTCGGTGAGCCGTTGATCTGCTTGATGTCCCATTCCTGGAGCAGCTTCTCGAACTGGTTCTTCGCTGGTTCATCTCCGTTGATCTTGCCGGTGAAGCGGGTGGTGAAAACCAGTCCGTTGTCGGTCAATGAGGACTGTGGCCGGCCGTGTTCCTCGCAGGCTTGGGTGAACTGTTTTGCTACGTGGTGCCCAGTCACGCGCCGGTATGCGCGGATGCTGATGAGGAATCTGGAGTGGTCATCGATGTAGTCCAGGATTTCGGTGTCGCTGCCGTCGGCCAGTCTCCAGTGGGTGAAATCCGATTGCCACATTTCGTTGGGGAGCGCGGCTTCGAAGCGGATTAGGGAGCTTTTCGGGCGTTTTTGGGGTTGGTCGGTGACGTGGTTGGTTTGGCGCAGAATGCGGTGGACGGTGGATTTTGAGGGTGCGGTCAGGCCTTCTGTTTCCAGGAGGATTTGGATGGTTTCTGCTCCGGCGTCGAGGCCTTTGGCGGTGAGGTTTTGGCGGTGGAAGATGATGCGGTTGCGGGTTTTCTCTGGTGTTCTGTTGGGTGATGTTTTGGGTTGTTTAGACCTGGAGTCGAATGCTGCCTCTCCTTCGAAGGCGTAGCGTCGCACGAGCTCTTTGACCCAGCGTTCGGAGACGTTGAAATGGTGGGCTGCCGCTTTGGCGTTCATGGATCCGTGAACGACCGCGGTGATTATTTGTTTGTTGTGTGTTCTCACAATTTCTGAGAGTGAACGATGTCCCAGGACAGGGTGTGTTGCCACGCCGGGGAAGGGGGGCTTTGAACTTTACGTGCAGTGTCAGATCTGGTGTTGGGATCAGGTTTTCCCGGGGTGTGGGGGTGGAACGATGTCCCGCGACATGGGTGAAGGATGTCTTGAGACCGGA
>NZ_JBQSWU010000085.1:0-1159 GCF_052377485.1 Glutamicibacter sp. AOP38-B1-38
TATGGCTCTAGTTTTTCAAGAACGGTAGCCGGTCAGTCAGATCTTGTAATCAAACAATCGTGAACCGATATGCGCTTCAAACGCCGCAACCGTGGACTCAAAATCATCACGCTGCACGTTACTGATCGCGTTCTTCGCATCATTCCACACATGCTCAATCGGATTATGATCCGGCGCGTAGGGTGGGAAATTGATCAAATGAACATCCTGCAACGTCTGACCCGAGGCCAGTTCCGCGCTGATCAGATTGTTCTTATGCCACGAAGCGTTATCCCACACGATCACGATCTTCTTCCCCGAATGCAACCCCACCAAGGTCTGCACCGCTTCCAAAATAGTAGCGCTGTTCTGCCAGTCCAACCGCAACGGCAGGCATTGGCCCGTGTTCTGATTCAGAAACCCGATAAACGACTGAGAAGCCGTTTTCCGATCCACCTTCAACACAGTTTTCGTGTTCTTCTCGTACCACGCTTTGCGCACCACAGCTTCCTGATCGATACGCACCTCATCGGCCGCGAACACTAACGTGTCCTCGTCAGCCAACGGGGCGACTAGTTCTTCACGGATTTCCTTCACCCGCTGGTCAATAGCCTTTTCATCGGCACGTCGACGGTCAAACTTTTCCGGCTTATGAAAGGAGAGTCCAGCCATGCGCAGTAGGAAATGGTACGAAGAATTCGATGCGTACTCGATGTTGAACGTGGTCGATAACCAATGGTCCAGCTTCGGAACATCCCAGAACTGGGCCGGCAGATACTCATCTCCGGGTGGCTGGGAGAGGACTTCGGTGACAGTTGCTCGTTGTTCCTCAGTGAGGAAGCTACGGTTCAGGTTTCCTGCGTGCCCGGTCAAGAGCGAAGCCATGCGTTGCTGGTGCCAATCAGTGACCCAGTCAACCAGTGTTGAGGGTTCACGGTCCACGAATTCAGCAACAATTTCCGGGGCAACGTCCCGAGAAAGAAGCAGCAAAGCCTCAGCTTTTTTGATCACGAGCTTATGCGGTGCATTGGCTTTGTACTCTTTGAGTAGTCGGCGTTCTTCATCGGAAAGTTGTGGGGTGCGCATGCTTCCAAAATTAACATTCCTGCAGTGCTGGGACGGGTTTAACGCGCCGGGATCAATGCTTTTTCAGAACCGCTTTTGAACTGTGACCGCCATA
>NZ_JBQSWU010000086.1:0-1135 GCF_052377485.1 Glutamicibacter sp. AOP38-B1-38
GCTAGACATCATGGGAAAAGCACACGCGCTCTTGGAGCAGATCTCGAAGAGCGCGGATTCCGAATAGATTCCCGTGCGTTCATGAAAAACGTCTTTGACCAGCTCGTTGAGTCTGGGATTTCGACTCGCCGAGCCAGTTCTTTGGCTGGTGTCAGTCGGGCCACGATGGCCCGCCACAAGCGTGCTGAACGTTTTCCACGCAAGCCAGTTGATGCGCCTCGGCCGGCACCGGCGAACAAGCTCACCGAGGCTGAAGAAGCGTTGATTCTTGAAACGTTGAATAGCGACCGGTTTGTGGATCAAGCACCAGAACAGATCTATGCGGTGCTGCTCAGCGAAGGGACCTACTTGTGTTCGGTGGCCAGCATATATCGGCTTCTACGACGTGAAAAACAAGTCGCTGAGCGCCGGCGGCAGGCACGTCATCCGGCACGGAAAGTCCCTGAATTAGTGGCGTATCAGCCTGGTGAGGTCTTTTCGTGGGACATCACCAAATTGGCGGGGCCTCGCAAAGGGACCTACTTTGATGCGTACGTGATGATCGATATTTATTCTCGTTATATCGTCGGGTGCCAGGTCCATTTACGGGAGTCTGGGGCGTTGGCTGAAGCGTTCATGAAGAAGGTTTTTGCTCAGGATCAAGTCCCGCAAGTAGTTCATGCTGATCGGGGGACGTCCATGACGTCCAAACCGGTCGCGGCGTTGCTCTCTGATTTGGATGTGTTGCGTTCGCATTCCCGGCCGAAGGTGAGCAATGACAATCCGTACTCAGAGTCGTGGTTTAAGACTTTGAAGTATATGCCGGCATTTCCTGAGCGGTTCGGTTCGCTGGAGCACGCCAGGGATTTTATGGATCGGTTTGTTCATGCTTATAACACTGAGCATCGCCATTCAGGATTGGGTTTTCATACTCCTGCCGACGTGCATTTCGGAATGACTGGGCACGTGGATGACCAACGCCTAGCGGCGTTGGAAAAGGCATGGGCGGAGCATCCTGAGCGGTTTGGAAAGAACCGGCTCCCGAAGAAAATGTTGCTGCCAGAAGCGGCTTGGATTAACGAACCGATCAAGCAGGAAGAAGGAGAAAAGATGTTGGCCTAAGACTTAGTGGTCTCACTTGACTTGAAAATTTCCG
>NZ_JBQSWU010000087.1:0-1128 GCF_052377485.1 Glutamicibacter sp. AOP38-B1-38
ATAGATCATGACCGCAGAATTTTTCACTCCTGCTTTGAGAAGTAAGCTCGCACGGGCATTAGGAAGCAACCAGTACATCACCCACAATGATCTAGGCGCTCTCTGGATTGAATTCGCACCTAAGATCGAAGAACCAAGCGTCTCAAAACCCAAAAAGGCGCTTGAGATGGTGAAAGCAATAACAGCCAAATTTGACGCCGATCATCAGTTCGTCAAGCTCGTCAACACCGTGTACTACGAGGATCCATATGGAGCGGAACGGCGCAACGAGGGGCAAGAATTCGATGATCTGGAAAAGGAACTGGAACGCTTAGGGTTTATTCTGAGCGACCAATCGGTCGCGTTACCAGCAACCGCAAATTCATCTCCGCCCGAGAAACCAGCACAAAACTGGGTCGCCTCATGGCGTGACACTAAAGCTAATGACTCTGAATCATCCACTCCGGAATGGATGAAACCATGGCCACGCGTCAACAATATAAACGAAATCAGTGAGGAAAGAATGCAAAAACTTAACCTTGATCCTCGCAGGGTTTTTATCGTTCACGGCAGAGACCTAGACTCCAAAAATACTCTTGAGCGTTTTCTAAAGCATGTCGATGCACTACCTTTGACCTGGACTGATGCACGTCAGCTTACCAATAAGCCCTCCCCCTCTACGTTAGAAATTGTTAAGGCTGGCCTCATGAACGCCCAGGCAGTGGTGGTCCTATTTACCCCCGACGATCAAGCCAGGCTGGATAAGCAGTTCGTCAAGCCAAGCGATCGAAGCCCTGAAAAAGAACTAACCGGCCAAGCTCGTCAAAATGTCATTCTTGAAGCAGGAATGGCATTAGCGATGGATGATCAACGAACCATCCTGGTCCGCAAAGGTTTCACTCGCCCCATCTCCGATATCGAAGGCGTCCACTGGATTGATCTAAAGGACAATTGGGATGATCGACAGATTCTTCTCAACGCGCTAGAAGCGGCCAACGTGGCGGTTAGGCGAAACGTTAACATAATGGACGAAAGTATCGGCTCCTTCGAAAATCATGTCCCAAAAACGTCAACAGTCTAGTAGTGATCTACGACCGTTTCAGGACATGGTTTCGGGAATCTGAAAATGCAGAAGAACCGCCGTTTAGC
>NZ_JBQSWU010000088.1:0-1114 GCF_052377485.1 Glutamicibacter sp. AOP38-B1-38
GTGTTGTTCATTCTCGCTGGTGCTTCGGCAGGTGGATGACCGGTGGGGTCGTGTCCCGGACTACTCCGGTGGCCGGGGGTGCCAGGGACCGGTAGGTCCGCCCGTCTCCGGTGTCGATGACGATGGAATGCGGCAGGTAGGGGTCGACTTTTTCATACCATCCGGGTAGTTCCTTCGCCTTGTTGCAGAACGGGCAGCGGAAGGAGGAGTTGTGGACGGTGGTCGGCCCGTTCAGGTGGTGCTGGACCACGTGGTCGATTTCTTCCGGGACTCCGTTGCAGTACGGGGTTTGGCAGTGGGCGTCGCGGATGCGGATGAACTCTTTGAGGCCTTCGGGGAATTCGCGGGCTTTGGAGTCCATGGCGATGAGGTCTTGATTTCCCGGGGCGGTGTAGATGCGCTGGATTTCTGGGAAGGTGAAGATCCTGCGGTTCAGTTCGTCCTCGTGGCGGCTGAGGTGGAAGGGGTCATTGAGGTCTACTCGGGCTCCGGCGACTAGTTCGCGGGCGTATTGGGCTGGGAGGATGCCGTAGCCGGGCAGGTTTGCTGGTTCCCGGTCGCCGAGGAATAGGGCTTTGTCGGTCATGATGAGCTTCACGTCGAGGAACAGCGGGATTTTGGGTGGGAAGCCGTTGAGCTGGCTGCAGATGAGCATATCTGCTTGGAGCTGCTTCTTGGTGCGGGGGTCGTTTCCGGTGCGGTGGATGGCCTTGGCGCGGGCTTTGATGGATTTGGCCAGGGCGGTGCCTTCGATGAGGGGGAGTTTGGCGCTGAGCATGACGCAGTTTTTGCCTTTGCGGAAGCGGATGTAGCGTTTGGCGGCTTCGTCTTCGGCTTGGATGGCTTTTTCGCTGCTTTGGTGGCGTTCGGTGAATTTGCGTACGGTGTCGGTGATGGCGTTGAGGCCGAGGTTGGTGAACATGTCGGGGTGGGTGGCGAAGAGGGCGTCGAATTCGCGGCGTGGGTTGGTGTCGATTTCTTGCAGTGGTGCGGTGATGGCCAGTATTTGGCGTTCGGTGAGCTCGCCTTGTTCGAAGGCGTGGGCCAGGTGCGGGGTGTCTTCGTTGAGGATGCGGCAGGAGGTGAGGTAGCTGCAGGCGCCGTGGGTGGATTG
>NZ_JBQSWU010000089.1:0-975 GCF_052377485.1 Glutamicibacter sp. AOP38-B1-38
AACCACACCGCAGAAGTCTTCGACGAGATCCAAGTCGACGGAATCTACATCCGGCAAGGCTGGTGCCTGCTGATCGCTATCGCCCAAGGAAACGTCATTGGATGGCAATGGTGCGACCGAGAAAAATCAGCGGCGTGGACAGCGCTTCTGAAGCATTTCCCTGAACCGAAAGTCGTCATCACCGATGGCGGGTCAGGGCTGATGAAAGCGATGAAAGAGTTCTGGCCCAACGTGAAGATCCAGCGGTGCCTGGTTCATATCCAACGCAACGTCCGCACCTACCTGACCCTGAACCCACGCTTGCCAGCCGGTAAGTCATTACGCAGTTTGAGCCTAAAACTCACGAATATCCGCACCCAAGAAGCCGCGGCCCAATGGATGGCCGCCTTCGCGGCCTGGCATGCCCAGCACCAAGACCTCATCAACGAACGCACCTACGCAGCGCAATGGAACGGCGCGTTGCCCCAAGGCATTCGCAGCACCCGCACCTGGTGGTACACCCATGACCGGCTGCGCAAAGCGTACGAGAACATGCAGACCGCTTTGCGACGCGGTCACCTGTTCACGTACCTGAATGAAGATCTGAACGGGCTCGGGATCAGCTCGACAACGAACATGATTGAAGGCGCGGTGAACTCCGGGATCAGAGCGATGATTTTCTACCATCGCGGGATGCCCATTGAGCATCGCCGGCGTGCTTGCGAGTGGTTCTGCTGGACTCACACGGACAAGTCAGCACGGCCGAAATTCCCTGCGCTGATCAAGGCCGCCATCGTGCGTGCCGAACGGATTGCTACGGCCAAGGTAGCCGAGGAGAAACAGATCGGCCCTGAGCTTTATGGCACAGCCGCGGTCGCCGAGGAAGGGCTCTACGCCAGGGCTGGCTGGGGTGGACGTAGCCGCTAGCGCCCCGGTTTAGATGGGGTTTGTCCCGGGTGACACACCCGGGCAGACACCATTTCTTGCCTATAGGCC
>NZ_JBQSWU010000090.1:0-913 GCF_052377485.1 Glutamicibacter sp. AOP38-B1-38
TCTTCGCCGACGCGGACTTCGACGCCGCGGTGGACAACGCGCTGAATGGCGCGTTCGTGCATTCGGGGCAGGTCTGCTCGGCCGGGGCGCGGATCATCGTGGAGGAATCCATCGCGGAGCGGTTCGTCGACGAACTGGTGCGCCGCGCGGAGCAGATCACCCTCGGCGGCCCGTTCGATGAGCACGCCGAAACCGGGGCACTGATCTCCGCGGAGCATCTGGGAAAGGTCGAGGCGTATGTGCAGTCCGGGCTCGCCGAAGGCGCCCGGCTGCGCTGCGGGGGCCGGGCGGCCACCGAGGCGGACGGCCCCGGGCTGGGGGCGGGGCATTTCTACCTGCCCACCGTCTTTGACCAGGTGGCCCGCGGCATGTCGGTGGTCATCGAGGAGGCCTTCGGCCCGGTGGTCACCGTGGAGACCTTCGCCACCGAAGATGAGGCGGTGGCTACCGCCAACGACACCGACTACGGGCTGGCCGGGGCGGTGTGGAGCCAGGACGCGTCCAAGACCCAGCGGATCGCGGCCCGGTTGCGCCACGGGACGATCTGGATCAACGACTTCCACCCCTACCTGCCGCAGGCCGAGTGGGGCGGCTTCGGCCAGTCCGGGGTCGGCCGCGAGCTGGGGCCGACCGGGCTGGGCGAGTACCAGGAAGCCAAGCACATCTACCAGAATCTGGACCCGCAGGTCACCGGCTGGTTCGCCCAGAAGTAGCGAAGAGGAAAACTGAGGATTATGAGCAACACTAACGAATTTGACTACATCGTCATCGGCGGCGGTTCGGCCGGCGCCGCGGCCGCCGCACGGCTGAGCGAAGACCCGGCGGTACGCATCGCGCTGGTGGAGGCCGGCCCCGATGACCGGGGTCTTGAGGAGGTCTTGCAGCTGAACCGCTGGATGGAACTGCTCGAATC
>NZ_JBQSWU010000091.1:0-860 GCF_052377485.1 Glutamicibacter sp. AOP38-B1-38
CTGGACGCCTCGATCGTCATCTCCCATTCCGAGAAGGAAGAAGCGATGCCGACGTGGAAGAAAACCTTCGGCCACCACCCGCTGGCAGGCATGCTCGACCACGGTGCCGAAGGCACCGGCGAAGGGCTGTCCATGCAGCTGAGGGCGGGAAATGCCGGATCAAACACGGCAGCGGACCACATCGCCGTCACCCAGGCAGCGCTGGAACAGCTGCCGGCCGCATACCGCTCCGGTCGGCAGACCATGGTCCGCACCGACTCGGCCGGCGGCACCCACAAGTTCCTGGACTGGCTCACCGCCCCGGAACGGGACCTGTCCTACTCGGTCGGGTTCACCATCACCGAGGCTATCGCCGAGGTGCTGCCGCTGATCCCCGAGGAAGGATGGACGCAGGCCTACAACAACGACGGCTACGAACGCGACGGAGCGTGGCTGGCGGACATCACCGGGATGCTTGACCTGTCCACCTGGCCTAAGGGCCTGAGGGTGGTCGTGCGGAAGGAAAAACCCCATGTTGGTGCCCAATTGCGGATCACCGACATCGACGGCATGCGTTACACGGCCTTCGCCACCAACCAGACCCGCGGCCAGCACGCGGCCCTGGAACTGCGCCACCGGCTGCGGGCACGCTGCGAAGACCGGATCCGCAATGCGAAGGACACCGGACTGGAAAACCTGCCCCTGCAGGCGTTCACCGGCAACACCCTGTGGTGCCACCTGGTGCTGATGGCCCTGGACCTGCTGGCCTGGATGCAAATGCTCGGACTCACCGGCACCCAGGCCCGGGTCTGGGAACCGAAGAAGCTGCGGGCCCAGCTCTTCGAGGTCGCCGGCAAGATCAGCACCCATGCTCGCAAACG
>NZ_JBQSWU010000092.1:0-727 GCF_052377485.1 Glutamicibacter sp. AOP38-B1-38
ACATTTGGAGAGCTCCGTTGCCGTAGCTAGGGCGCGAGGCGTGTCATGGCAAGCCATAGGCAACGCATTCGGTATTACTCGACAGGCGGCATTCAAGCGATTCGGAACCATCTCAACGACAGGCATCGGAGAAGAAACCATGGCTAACCCAATTATTGACCTCACCTCGCGAACCGAAAATATCTTTGAGCACCTCAGCAAAGGTGACTACGGTTCCGTGAAATCACTGATGACCTTCACCTGTTCCCGCGTCCTGACGAAGAAAAAGGTTATCGATGTCTGGGACCAAGTGGTGGCAGACAGTGGACAGTTCGAATCTTGTTCCAACACCACCATTCAAACTGCCGACGGCACGAATGTTGTTGCACAGAAACTGAACCAGTACCTCGGCGGCGGCCTGACAGGACAAACGCAAATCAATCATGAAGCAGGCGAATGGCTCGGGCGAGTTGCCTACAACGGCGCCGGGAAAGTCACCGGAATTCTCATCGTGCACCCAATGCAGGCAAACAACCTGCCTTTCTAGACAGCTGGGTCCAAGCACGTTCACTGCGCAACTTGGCGACGCCAAAGGCGTGCCTCACTCACTACTCCAATCACAAACAGAGGCTTCCAATGGAAAAGATAGTCAACGCTGCATGCACCCTGCTCACATTCGTAACCTTCTTCGCTGTTTTGGGTGCATGGGAACTCGACGAAGCAGTGCGTTTCATATGGGCCGCCATGT
>NZ_JBQSWU010000093.1:0-716 GCF_052377485.1 Glutamicibacter sp. AOP38-B1-38
TCCAGCCGGCGTAAATTCATAAATATTCAGGCTGGTGCTCTCAGTAGTTTCCGAGACACACTGCTTTGCAGCTAGTGGAGCAAAGAAACTCTCACTGACGACAGCGCGGGCAAGGAGAAAAGAATAGAGCGGGACATCAGTCAATCTCCGACTAGATGCCCCGCTCTACGAGAGGCTTGCAAGTACACTCCTATACCTACCATTTGATCATATCTTTGTTCAGCTGAGACTCACAACGCATCTAGAATGCGTTCAGGCAAAACTCAGTTCCTAGTCGCACGCACACCTCTAGCGGACAATGCATTTCGTGCTCTCTGCTGACATCCAGCATCGCATAGGTCCAAATCTCGGCTCTTGAGCTACCCGGTGCGGTTACCTGTGCATGGGAAATGTCCGATGATTGAGCGGGTGGATCGGGATTGGAGAACGCCTTTGCTGCGCTCCACCCCGGCGACACGGGAGTTATTTCTGCTCTGACGCAACTCGGGCGATCAACTCAGAAAGGCTTCAATGCACCGTCGAAGTTAGTGAACGCAGAATAGGACGACGACTATTCAACCTCGTCGGTGGCGACGTTGATCCTGAAGTTCCTAGGCGTGCCATGGCCTTTACCGTCCTGATAGCACCCGATCAAATGGAACCAGTAATCAAACGAGAACATATCAACGACTCGTTTGCCCCTGCCGCGCCAACAGTGTTGACCTCGACGGCTCTGG
>NZ_JBQSWU010000094.1:0-663 GCF_052377485.1 Glutamicibacter sp. AOP38-B1-38
CCCGTAGAGCGTTCCCTAAACGGTGCCTCGTAGCGACACAATGCCGCCTGCATACGAAATAAGGCTGATCGCCTCGTGATAGCCTGAGCACCAAAGTCATTTCATCAGGTCAGTTGAAAGTGGGATCATTTTGTTACCCGCAGCCGTCATTACGTTGCTCCTGGCCTTGCTGTTTCTCGGGATTTTCGTGTGGGAACGTCGGGACCGAATACGAACGGGTTCCCAGGAAAGTAAGTTCTTTAGAAACTGGGTACTCGTCGCTTTCTGGATCTGTGCATTCTTCTTTGCCGTTTTCGCTCTGGGAACAGTACAGCAATGGATCAAGTAACGTAGCGCCTTACCTATTTTTCAGGGATGAGAAATCCCTGCTGCTTCGTTGCCCGATTTCAAGTATCTGATGAACTTTAGCTTCGCCCAACAAAAAGCTACCTTCAATCTGTCTGCCAATTGCTTCGTCGCGTCAACAATGACCACGAATGCGACCGTGGAAGTGTTGCATGCGATCTCGTCCTTCCCGTAGAAGGTTCCGCTTGCGGGCGCTCCAATAGAGGGCCGGCTTACCGGAACTGAGCTCGCGTTTACATCAACTGGACTCGTTGTACTAGATAATTGACGGATGAGAACTATCAGCAGCGAACGATTGATCATGCGGCCATGGGATGT
>NZ_JBQSWU010000095.1:0-623 GCF_052377485.1 Glutamicibacter sp. AOP38-B1-38
CCTCCAGTTCGCACCTAAGAATACCGCCTGGTTGTTCCAGTCGTTCATGTGGCCAGCTTTGATATGCCGATAGCCCCAACCGATATTTTTACCTTTGACGACTTTGTTTGTGCCACAACGTAGATAGGCTGTACGTCCCGAGACTCCTTTAACCGTTTGCCTACTGAAAGTTCTGACGAGCTTTTCGTTCTTATCGAAAACGCCACAGGGTGACCAGTATGCTGCGGGTTGCGCGACCCCTAACTTCTGTTCAATGTTGTCAAAGTAGAACCGTTCTCCACTTTCCCCGACAGCATAGGCTGGGACTGCCTGTGTTTCTACGAAATTTTCTGGCTCCATCTGGGCTGCATTAGCTGGCGCGCTCAGCAACGAGCTACCTAGCAGAAGAGCGCCGAGAGCAATTGAAGTGATTTTTTTCAAAAGTTTCACCCATCGATCTGTTAGTTGCCTTAGTCAATCATATTGATCAGCTTATACTGAGCTTCAACATTTAATCCGTATTTGACGAGGTATTGAGCGCAATTAAAAAATTTTGAACAGTCGATGCTTTGAGTAGTGTAGATGATTCAAAAACGATCGTTTACGGGAAGAAGAATCGCCGTTTAGCGCGGCTGCGCTAAACG
>NZ_JBQSWU010000096.1:0-575 GCF_052377485.1 Glutamicibacter sp. AOP38-B1-38
TTAACCTCGGTATTTCATGGGGGTTCGGGTCACGGGCGCGTAATTAAGATGTAAAGGCACTCCTGACATGGGAAAATGTTGTTACCACACAGCAAAATTCTCATGAAACAAGGAGCACCTTTACGGTGAACAAGCCTACCCCTTTCTACCCGGCACCCCATGTTGACGCGCACGGGCACGGGATCGCGTCCCAAGCCGGCGGAATGCTGCTGACCCAGACCGCGATCGCCAGCGGTCTGATGGCAGGACTTTCCGAGGCGATGGTCCCGTGGCGCAAGCCCCTGTCCAGGCATGATCCGGGGAAGGTCCTCGTGGACCTGGCCTTGTCTCTGGCCATGGGCGGGGACTGCATTTCGGATGTGAACAGGTTGCGCTCCCAACCGGCGATCTACGGCCCGGTGGCCTCGAACCCGACTATCAGCAGGTTGATCGCCACGCTGAGCGGACCGGATCTGGACAAAGCGCTGGCCGCCATCAACGCGGCACGCGCCAAGGCCCGCGAACACGTCTGGACGCTGGCCGGGGAACACTCCCCGGCCCACGGCAGAACCCCCGAGGATCCGCTGGTGGTGGAC
>NZ_JBQSWU010000097.1:0-575 GCF_052377485.1 Glutamicibacter sp. AOP38-B1-38
TATGGAGCGGGAGAACTTCACGCTGCTCACCGGGCTGCAGGCGCGGAAGCTGAACTTCGATGCGGGCAAGCGCTGCACCGGGGTGGACGTGGTCGACGGGGCGTTCGGGCGCACTACCACGCTGCACGCGGCCCGCGAGGTGATCCTCTCGGCCGGGGCGATCGATTCGCCGAAGCTGCTGATGCTTTCGGGGATCGGGCCGGCCGAGCATCTGGAGTCGGTGGGCGTCGAGGTGCTCCTCGACGCGCCGGGGGTGGGCGAGCATCTGCAGGACCACCCCGAAGGGGTGATCCAGTGGGAGGCGAAGCAGCCCATGGTGGAAACTTCCACCCAGTGGTGGGAGATCGGGATCTTCACCCCCACGGTGCAGGGGCTGGATCGTCCGGATCTGATGTTCCACTACGGGTCGGTGCCTTTTGATATGCATACCCTGCGCCAGGGGTATCCGACCGGGGAGAACACCTTCTGTCTGACTCCGAATGTTACGCATGCGAAGTCCCGGGGTACGGTGCGGTTGCGCAGCTGCGATTTCCGTGACAAGCCGAAGGTCGATCCGCGTTATTTCACCGACGTAG
>NZ_JBQSWU010000098.1:0-575 GCF_052377485.1 Glutamicibacter sp. AOP38-B1-38
GGACGTCGGTGAAATAACGCGGATCGACCTTCGGCTTGTCACGGAAGTCGCAGCTGCGCAACCGCACCGTGCCCCGGGACTTCGCATGCGTGACATTCGGAGTCAGGCAGAAGGTGTTCTCCCCGGTCGGATACCCCTGGCGCAGCGTATGCATATCAAAAGGCACCGAACCATAGTGGAACATCAGATCCGGACGGTCCAGCCCCTGCACCGTGGGGGTGAAGATCCCGATCTCCCACCACTGAGTCGATTCGCTGACCATGGGCTGCTTCGCTTCCCACTGGATCACCCCTTCGGGGTGGTCCTGCAGATGCTCGCCCACCCCCGGCGCGTCGAGGAGCACCTCGACGCCCACCGACTCCAGATGCTCGGCCGGCCCGATCCCCGAGAGCATCAGCAGCTTCGGCGAGTCGATCGCCCCGGCCGAGAGGATCACCTCGCGGGCCGCGTGCAGCGTGGTGGTGCGCCCGAACGCGCCGTCGACCACGTCCACCCCGGTGCAGCGCTTGCCCGCATCGAAGTTCAGCTTCCGCGCCTGCAGCCCGGTGAGCAGCGTGAAGTTCTCCCGCTCCATG
>NZ_JBQSWU010000099.1:0-530 GCF_052377485.1 Glutamicibacter sp. AOP38-B1-38
CAGGGATCGTGGTGCGGGTCTTACGTCCACGAATCAGGCCGTTCATGCCCTCGTCACGCATGAGTCGGTCAACGGTGTGTTTGGAGACCTCGGGGAAGCCGTTGCGCCGCAGCCAAGCGGTCATCTTTCGCCGGCCATAAAGGATTTCTGGCTTCGGTCTTCCTTTAGCGTCTAACACTTTGAGGCTGCGTAACGTGTCAATGACCTTGGCATCTTCAACTGCTCGCAGGGCCGGAATCCTTATTTTCCAGGCCCGGTAGGTTCGTGCGGCGACCTGCACGCCCTGCTCACGCAGGACGGCGCAGATCGACTCGACCGCATGACCTTCGGCCCGCTGCTCATCAACGAATCGGCAGATTAGCGGCGGCGAGGGTCGAGTTCCCTCGCGAAGAAAATCGATGCAGCTTTCAAGATTTCGTTGGCTTCCTTCAAATCCCGATTCTCCGCCCGCAACGCCTTGAGCTCATCGAGTTCGGTAGTGGTTGGGCCGTCCTTCTCACCGGTGTCGACCTGGGCTTGGAGCACCCAGC
>NZ_JBQSWU010000100.1:0-528 GCF_052377485.1 Glutamicibacter sp. AOP38-B1-38
CTCAAGGAGCGGTTCATCCGGTGGATCGATCAGAAGAAGTACTGGGAACCAGCCCTGGACGCTAACGGAGATCAGCGTGATGATGCGTGGGTGATTGATGCAACGAAGGTCTTGGAGTTGAGGCAATACCCGCCTGGAACTCGGATTTACCTACGTGCTGAGCCGTTGCATCCCGGTGCGAAAGCGAACCTGTTCGATACGGACGGCAACCGGGTGACCGCGTTCTTGACCAACAGCCCACGGTTCAACGTGGCGTTCCTCGATGCCCGGCATCGGGCGCGTGGCAGGTGCGAAAATCGGATCAAAACGCTCAAGAGCACGGGGTTGGGCAAGCTGCCGTATTGGTCTTTTACCGCGAATCAGGCATGGGCGGACCTGGCAATGTTCGCTTTGAACTTGGTCGCATGGCTGCAGCTGGCCGTGCTACCCGGTGGTCATGAAGCTGGGTGTTGGGATCTGAAGCGGTGGCGATACCGGCTGTTTTCGATGGCTGGGAAAATCGTCTCTGGTGGGCGGCAACGCCGGCTG
>NZ_JBQSWU010000101.1:0-491 GCF_052377485.1 Glutamicibacter sp. AOP38-B1-38
CTATTTTCGCAGTTCAGGATCACTTTTTCTTTGTTAATGACGCTTAATTACTGGCCTCTCGATGAAATACCTGGGCTAACCACGAGTTCAACTAAATGCCTTCAAGCTTTTGCGAAATATGGGCATTCTTGGAACTCTACAAAGCTGACCGGTTTTAGTATAGGTAAGTCTTCAATCGGAATCTCATGGAATACGAGCTCAAATCTATGGCAGAAATCAAGCCAAGCCGGGTCTTACCGATGCTAGGACGCACCTGGGCAAAGGGATTAGCCCTTGCATCATTTGCTCTGATCGCAGCTGGTTGCTCAACTTCAGATACATCCCAGTCACTATCTGTGGATGCCGTCATGGATGTTTGTGCAAAAAATGATTGTTTTACCGTAAAAGTTCCTGCGAACCTTTCAGTAACGTCTTACGGGACGGGCTCAAACAGCTATAAAGAGAGACCCGTTCTGGAGGAAGCGAACGTTCCGGCAGTGAAGACATACGGT
>NZ_JBQSWU010000102.1:0-467 GCF_052377485.1 Glutamicibacter sp. AOP38-B1-38
GCGGTTTGCGTGGTCGCGAGTTTCGCGTCGCGGGCAGCTAATTCTTTCTTCAGCCGTGCGATTTCTGCTTGTTCTTTGGTGAGTTTGCTCTTCGTGGTCCGTGCCGTTCCGCCCTGAGCTGTGGTGGCGTGCTCGTCGAGGATCCCTGCGTTGCGGAGTTTGCGCCATTCAGCAATGTGGGAGGAGTAGATCCCGTTGGCGCGTAGGTAGCTGCCGCCTTCACTTGTTTGGATGGCTTGGTCATAGCCTTGAAGGTAGGCAAGTTTCTGAGCGGGGCTGATGGTACGGCGACGGGGCTGGTCCGGGCGTGGAGAAGAATCCATGCTTCTATTCTCGGACACATCAGGGGCTGGTTGCTTCAAGGTGGTGATGCTCATGGTGCGCTGAGTTTCCTTGTTCTCGCCCTGTCTGGGGTGAGGCGGGGGTTGCTATGAGGGGCTGGTCTCACTCAACCCTGACAGACAGGG
>NZ_JBQSWU010000103.1:0-394 GCF_052377485.1 Glutamicibacter sp. AOP38-B1-38
CTGGAGCCAATTCGAAGCACTGCTCCCAGAGCGAAACGTCACACACCCCTGGGGATGCCACAAACCAAGAATCAGCGACCGGATCATCTTCGACAAACTCATCCAGGTCCTCATCCTTGGAGCGGCCTACGCAAAAATCAGCGACACCACCTGCTCAGCAACCACCATCCGTCGCCGCCGCGACGAATGGATCACCGCCGGGATTTTCAACGACCTGGAACAGCTCTGCCTGGAAGCTTACGACCGCATCGTTGGGCTCGACCTTGAAAACCTCGTCATTGACGGCTGCTTGGTCAAAGCACCCTGCGGCGGCGAAGCTGCCGGCAAATCCCCAGTAGACCGCGGCAAGCAAGGCACCAAACGCTCCCTGATGACCGATGGGAAAGGCATCCCC
>NZ_JBQSWU010000104.1:0-363 GCF_052377485.1 Glutamicibacter sp. AOP38-B1-38
GGCCTATAGGCAATAAATGGTGTCTGCAATCTTGATCCTGCCCCGGAAAACCGGGGCAGGATCAAGACACACATGGATCTTGTTCCCATAGGCGTGACCCTTACAAGACAAAACACCCACCTATGCAGTATCTGCCAAAGCCCCCAAAAGAAAAACGGGAAACGCAACGGCAAGCAACGATGGCGCTGCCTCAACTGCAACGCCAGCACCACCTTCAAACGAGAAGACCTCACCGCACGCAACCAACTCGCCAGCTTCGTCAACTGGCTCATGAGCAAACAAACCCAAGCACAACACGGCGGAGGAACCGGCCGGACCTTCCGCCACCAAACCGCTTGGTGCTGGAACGTCCATCCCTTCCTG
>NZ_JBQSWU010000105.1:0-360 GCF_052377485.1 Glutamicibacter sp. AOP38-B1-38
ACGGCGGTTGATGGCGATGGCTGCGGCGGCGCCGCGTGCGCTGTGGTCGATGTGGATGCCGCGGTCTTCGTGGTCGCGGATGACTGTTTTTTCGTAGTGGTAGGCGAGTTTGGCTTGGGCGGCGCTGCAGCTGGCTTTGAGTCGTTCGAGGTCGTCGATGGTTTGGGTGAGGGTGGCTTGGTTGCCGTGTTCCAGGATGGTGGCTAGGCGGGTGTTGAGGTCCTCGATGAAGGGCATGGGTTGGTCTAGGACGCCTGGGGTGGGTGGCCTGGGTGGGGGCTGGGTTTCGAAGTTTTTGTTGGCTTCGGTGTGTTCTTCGAACATATTTCCACTGTATAGGGGTGGTGTGGAGGGTTTGGG
>NZ_JBQSWU010000106.1:0-302 GCF_052377485.1 Glutamicibacter sp. AOP38-B1-38
TACCGGTTCTTTACCCACTCTTTCGAGCGGCAATTTCGTCCAGCGTTATATTTATATTTTATACCGTTGAATTCCTGAAAGTCAAATCAATTATTTGTGATTTGAATCGGTATTCTTGGTTCCCATTAATTTCGCTTTATCCACAGTGACCTGTGTAAAACTCTTGATTTTCTGGGGATTATCACCGAATTTTGTACCGGTTTTTGTTCCGGCCTTGTTTCGGCGACAGATAAAAACTATACACAGATTTGCGGGATGTTTCAAATCGGGAGGCCCTTTTCCGAGGTGACCGTGCACACAGG
>NZ_JBQSWU010000107.1:0-284 GCF_052377485.1 Glutamicibacter sp. AOP38-B1-38
GTCGGCTGCGTGATCGCTGGAGCGAACCGGCACGATTCACCGTTGCTGCGCCCGACCCTCGAACGCCTTTCCCGATTTGGATACCTGCTCCCAGAGCAGATCAAGGTTCATCTGGATGCCGGCTACGACAGCCGGCAAACCCGAGGCTTGCTCACCGAGCTAGGATGCGACTGGGAAATCAGCACCAAGGGCGAACCCTTGCAAGCCGGAGTCCGCTGGGTCGTGGAACGAACCAACTCGTGGCACAACCGCGGGTTCAAAAAGCTAGCGATCTGCACCGAACG
>NZ_JBQSWU010000108.1:0-284 GCF_052377485.1 Glutamicibacter sp. AOP38-B1-38
CAGACTCAGCATCGGTGGTTCCGTCCACGACCCCACCGACCCAATGGGCAAACTGCTGTTCAACGTCCTGGCGATGATCGCTGAGTTCGAAGCCGACCTCATCAGCATGCGCACCCGCGAAGGAATGAAGGTTGCCAAGGCCAACGGCCGACTCCGGGGAAAACAGCCAAAACTCACCGTGAAACAAGAAACACACCTCCTCGAACTGCACGATGCCGGCAAACACACCATGACCGAAATGGCAGAACTATTCTCCACCAGCCGATCCACCATCTACCGGGCCT
>NZ_JBQSWU010000109.1:0-277 GCF_052377485.1 Glutamicibacter sp. AOP38-B1-38
TGAACCGTCCCGGAAATCATGCCGCCGTCTTATGTGCGGCAGCGTCGGGTAACGAGCCTGTCATTTCATCATAGTAGGCACGCTCAAATTCCTCGGGAGTTTGGTGATCCAGCGAGGAATGCAAGCGATCATTGTTGTACCAAAAGACCCAGTCGAAGACGACCTCAACGACATCTGATTCGGTCTTCAACGCACCACTGCGGAAGGGAGAACCCTTGGCCACGGCTTCATTCTTGAATAATCCCATGACCGTTTCGGCAGCCGCATTGTCGTACGC
>NZ_JBQSWU010000110.1:0-272 GCF_052377485.1 Glutamicibacter sp. AOP38-B1-38
CACCCTGCACTTCGCCGCCGCACCCCACACCGACCTGCTCCTGATGGCCCTGAATCGGCTGTCCGTGCTATCGCCGCCATAAAGCCCGGCGAAACCGCACCAACGAGCACGAAAGTAACCCCAAACACCTTTTCGGGCAGTGGAACCCCGAACGCACCACCGCCACCGGTTAGCGGTCAAAACGTCGTGCCCAAATGCCACAATAAGAACCGCCAGGCAGACGGTCAGCCCTGGTCTACCTGGAACCGGGGCTCATGAAATATCGAGGTTAA
>NZ_JBQSWU010000111.1:0-262 GCF_052377485.1 Glutamicibacter sp. AOP38-B1-38
GGTGGATGAGGCCAGGATTGAACGAGCCCGTATGCTGTCAGGGCTCAAGGGCTACGTGACTAATATCGAGCAGTCGATGATGAAAGGTCAGCAGGTCCTTGATTCGTACCATGACCTCTGGCAGGTCGAAGCGTCATTCCGTTTGACCAAGAGTGGCCTTTCCGCTCGTCCGGTGTTCCATCGGGATGAGGACGCCATTGATGCTTATTTGACCGTGGTGTTTGCTGCATCGGCGATTGGCCGGCATTTGCAGGAGATCTCT
>NZ_JBQSWU010000112.1:0-259 GCF_052377485.1 Glutamicibacter sp. AOP38-B1-38
AGGCCTCGACTGGGACTACCCGATCGAGGCGCAGGAGAACGGGAACTCCTTCATGCGCCATTCCCGGGCCAAGGTGATGGGCGGGTGCTCCAGCCATAATTCCTGCATCGCGTTCTGGGCGCCGCGCGAGGACCTGGACGAATGGGAATCGAAGTTCGGGGCCACCGGCTGGAATTCGGCGATGGCCTACCGGCTGTATCAGCAGCTGGAGCGCAATGAGGACGCCGGGCCGGAGGCCCCGCACCACGGGGATTCGGGG
>NZ_JBQSWU010000113.1:0-259 GCF_052377485.1 Glutamicibacter sp. AOP38-B1-38
ACCCGAATCCCCGTGGTGCGGGGCCTCCGGCCCGGCGTCCTCATTGCTCTCCAGCTGCTGATACAGCCGGTAGGCCATCGCCGAATTCCAGCCGGTGGCCCCGAACTTCGATTCCCATTCGTCCAGGTCCTCGCGCGGCGCCCAGAACGCGATGCAGGAATTATGGCTCGAGCACCCGCCCATCACCTTGGCCCGGGAATGGCGCATGAAGGAGTTCCCGTTCTCCTGCGCCTCGATCGGGTAGTCCCAGTCCAGCCCG
>NZ_JBQSWU010000114.1:0-227 GCF_052377485.1 Glutamicibacter sp. AOP38-B1-38
CGGATCCAACGGCGACATCGCATCCTCCACAGCCCCCATCCGCACGCTGCCGGCCGGATGATACACGGTGTTATGCGTGCGCTTGAGGTAATCGAAGATCTCCGCATCGGACTGCACCTGTTGGCCGGGGAACTGCTCCACCCCGGCCCAATCAGCCATCGCCGGCTGCCCGATGATCTCCCGGGCCTTGCGGATCCCGGCGATCATCACCCGCGCATCATGGCCCT
>NZ_JBQSWU010000115.1:0-220 GCF_052377485.1 Glutamicibacter sp. AOP38-B1-38
TGTAATGTCTCGGGACATCGGTAGAACGATGTCCCGAGACATTAGTCTTTTAACTGTCACCTATTCAGGCGAGAAATTGCTTTTTGGTAGTTCTTCGATGGCTCGATTTTGAAGTACCTGATGATTTCTCCGGTTTTTCTGTTGATGACGGTTACGTCCCGATCATCAATGAGCATCCGGACCGGAACGCCTGAATAGGTGCGTCCCATTCCGAGGTGGC
>NZ_JBQSWU010000116.1:0-220 GCF_052377485.1 Glutamicibacter sp. AOP38-B1-38
GACATACGGTGGAGGGTTACACCGACGCACAACCATTCGACCATGCCAGCGGTGCCAAGACCAGCAGGCCCGAGCTCGACAAGGCCCTCGCCCCGACCATCCGCGCCGGCGACCAGCTGGTCATCACCCGAATGGACAGGCTCGGACGCTCGGTGCTCCACCTGGTGATCCTCGGTGCGGCCCTAAGCGAGCGTGATGTGGGATTACGTGTCCTCGAGTA
>NZ_JBQSWU010000117.1:0-213 GCF_052377485.1 Glutamicibacter sp. AOP38-B1-38
GTTGTGTGGTTCTGCCTGGCGAGGCGGGACCTTTTTGCGCTTTAACCAGGGTTGAATTTCTGGATCTTGACCCAGTCGTTCTGATCGACGACTCCTTCCCCGCGATGGTGCACTCCATAGAGCTCTGGCGCGATAGTCACTACTCCATCTTCCTGCATAGGCTTTGTTCTTGTCGGCGCTGTGTAGTGCTCCGCCGGTTGATTGATGAGCCCA
>NZ_JBQSWU010000118.1:0-208 GCF_052377485.1 Glutamicibacter sp. AOP38-B1-38
ATGATGGAGAAGCCCCTTGTCAACTGGTCTTTTGGTGTGTTTTCGGCGCCATAAAGCCATCTTCAAGCACTGTTCCACGAAGGCGGTGTCTTTCACCGTGGAGGTTTCCCACCCGACGATCGCCCGTGAATACAGATCGATCACCAAGGCCACGTATACGAACCCGGAATACACCGGCACGTAAGTGAAATCTGTGACCCAAATACGG